>NZ_JBEXIL010000008.1:0-178312 GCF_040608555.1 Micromonospora sp. NPDC005172 | reverse complement strand
CGGGGTGCGGGGTGCGGGGTGCGGGGTGCGGGGTGCGGGGTGCGGGGTGCGGGGTGCGGGGTGCGGGGTGCGGGGTGCGGGATGGGGTGGGGTGGGGTGGTTAGGGCGTTAGTGGGAGGGCGGCGGAGTGGAACTGGCGGGCGTCGTCGGTGATGACCGCGTAGGTGTGGTCGGTCAGCCGGTCCAGCCAGCCGATCCCCGCCGTCCCCATGGCCAGGGCGGCGGTGGCGTAGGCGTCGGCGACGCCCAGGTCGCTGCCGACCACCGTCACCGAGCGCAGCCCGCTGGCCGGCGCGCCCCGACGAGGGTCCAGCACGTGCCGTCCCCGCTCGTAGACGCCGGAGGTGGCCACCGCCAGGTCGGTGCCGGCGAGCACCAGGCAGGTCGCCATCTCGTCGAAGGGGTGCCGGATGCCGATGCGCCACGGCTCCCCCGTCGGCGAGAAGCCCCGTGCGCGGACGTCCCCGCCGGCGTTGACGTAGTGGTTCGCCGCGCCGGCGGCGAGGAGCCGGTCCGAGGCGACCTGGGCCGCCCAGCCCTTCACGAACCCGGACGGGTCGAGCCCGCCGGTGGCGTACGCGTCGAAGAACCCGTCGGTGACGCCCCACAGGTCGGCGCAGGCCTCCAGGACGAAGCGCAGGTCGGCCGACGCCTCGGAGAGCAGCACCTCGCCCCGGTCGAACCGGCACACCTCGCTCTCCGCCCGGTACGTGGTGAACCGGTCGTCTACCTCGTGCATCCAGGCGACGACGTCGTCGGCCAGCTCACGCAGGCGCGCGGAGGGCAGGTCGTCGGCGAGGTCCACGGTGATCGTCGTACCCATGATCTGTTCGACCCGGCACAGTCCGGGACGCGTCGTCGCCGCCGACACCTCAGAACGCCTGCTCGATGGCGGCTCGCAGCGACGTCTTGTACGCGTTGCTGGTCGCGGTGGCACCGGAGACGGTGTTGAGGTTGGCGCTCTGCTTCTTGACCACCTCACCACCGCTGCCGTTGTAGGCGCTGCTGACGTCACCGCTGTGGATGTCGGACTCGCCGCCGCTGGGCAGCGACAGCGTCACCGCGTCGACGATCTTGTTGCCGGAGACCACGATCTGCACCTGCACGTACCCGTAGTCGGCGGCGGTGTCCACGGTCGGCCCGGTGATCCGGCGGGTGGTGGGCTGCTGCGGGGCCTTGGTGGTCTTCGGCGCGGTCGGTGTCTTCGCGGTGGTCTTCGTGCCGGACGGCCGGGCGGTCGTCCGGCCGGGCTTCGGCGACGCGGGCGCGTCGGCGGTCGCCGACGGCGTCGGCGGCCCGTCCGCCGGGTCGCCACCGGGGGCGTCCGGGGCGACGCTCGGGTCGGCGGCCGGTCCGCTGGGGTTGACCGGCTGCGCCGACGGCAGGTTCTGGGCGACCTGGGTGGTGCCCGGCGAGCCCTTGAACACCACCAGGGCGGTGGTGGTGGCGGCCAGACCGGTGATCGCGAGCAACGCGCGACGCATGCGATGCCTTCCTACAGTTCGAAGGTTGCCAGGTGGATCTGCCGGCGGGGCACACCGGCGCCGCGCAGCGCGCGCACCGACAGCTCGACGAGCCCGGACGGCCCGCAGAGGTAGACGTCGCGCCGGGCGACGTCGGGCACCAGTTGACGCAGCCCGTCGGGGCTCATGAGCTGGCGGGGGCCGGGGTCGTCGCGGGAGCCGATGACGTACCAGATCGACGCGTCGCGTTCCTGGGCCAGCCAGTCCAGCTCCCGGCTGAGCAGCACGTCGGCCGGGGTGCGGGCCCGGTAGATCAGGGCGGCGCCCGGTGGCAGTTCCTCCAGCATGGCCCGGATGGGCGTGATGCCGCTGCCGCCGGCGATCAGCAGCGCGCGTTCGCGCAGCCGGTGTGCGGCGGTGAAGGTCCCCGACGGGCCCTGGGCGAACACCCGGGTCCCCGGTTCGAGGTCGCGCAGGTCGGCGGTGTGGCGACCGACGACCTTGACGGTGAGCCGCAGCCAACGGCCGTTCGCGGCGGCCGAGACGGAGAACGGATGCGACTGCCACCAGGAGCCGGGGGTGAGGAAGCGCCAGCGGAAGTACTGCCCGCCGAGCATGGCGAGTCGGCCCAGCCGCTCACCCGTGAGGTAGATGGAGATGGTGTCCGGGCTCTCCGCGACCACGTCGGCGACGCGCAGCCGGTAGCGCAGGTTGAACGCCAGCGGCGTGATCACCCGACCCCAGAGCACCGCGGCGACAACCAGCAGGTAGAGCGCGATCCAGCCGGTGCGTACCGGGCCCGGCTTGTAGAGCTGCGCGCCGTGGGTGAACTGGTGCCCGTAGCCGAGCAGCAGCACCAGGTAGCTCGACCGGTGCAGCAGGTGCCACAGTTCGTAGGGCAGCGCCCGACGGATGGCCCGGATGCTGCTGAACCCGATAACGATCATGATGCCCGCGGCGACGAACGCCGAGAGCATGTCCTCGTAGTCGCCGAGCAGCGTGCCCACCTCGGCGAGCACCGAGTGGTTGCGCAGGTCGGCGTACCCGACGACGATCAGCGACAGGTGCGCCAGCACGGCGACCAGCAGCGTCGCGCCGATGTCGCGGTGCCAGCGGCCGATCTGCTCGCCGCCGATCCACCGCTCCAGCACCGGCAGGCGACTCATCATCAGCACCTGCACGAGCAGCAGGTAGCCGGCGATCAGGCCGGTGATCCGGCCGGCCGCGGTGAGGGTCGCCGCGCTGCTGCGCAGCGATCCGGCCGGGGTGCCCAGCCACCACGGCAGCACGCTGGCCAGCAGCCCGATCACCAGCAGCGCGGCGAGCAGCCGTCGGCCGCCGGGTCCGCGCCGCTCCGGGACCTGCGGGGGTACGGGAGCAGCCGACCGGCCGCCGTGCCGGGACGAGGTCCCGGTGCGGCGGCCGGCGGCGTGGGTGTGCGAATGCGTCACGCGTACAGCTTCATCGGGGCGAACTTCATGCGCGGGAACACCTTCTGCACCTCGGCGTTGGTGAGCCCGAAGCGACCCTGCGCCAGGGAACCGTAGACATTGAACATGTTGTTGTATTCCGGCACGTCGCCGGAGTCCAACTTGCTGAGGCCGTTCCACGTGCCGAGCAGCGACCCGGCCAGCTTCTTGCCGGACAGGACGGTGACCACGCCGCCGTGGCCGTGGTCGGTGCCGCCGGTGTTCGAGCCGACCCGGCGGCCGAACTCGCTGGACACCATGACGGTGACGTCGGCGGCCTGCGGACCGAGGTCGGTGAAGAACGCCGCCATCGCGCTGGCCAGCTCGTTCAGCCGGCGGTGCAGCTGACCACCGCTCTGGGTGCCCTGGTTCTCGTGGGTGTCGTAGCCGCCCATGCCGACGGTGGCGACCCGGACGTTCGCACCACCCTTGATGAGCTGCGCGAGCTGCTGGAACGCGTTGCCGATGCCCTCGTACTTGACGCCCGTGGCGGGCTGGTACGGCTTGGCGGCGAGCTTCTGCGCGGTGGCGAGCGCGCCCATGCCCTCCTGCACGGCCTCCTCGACCGGGTGGTTGATCCCGGTGAAGAGTCCCTTGATCGCCTTCTCGGTGGCGGCGCGGAACTTGTCGTCGCCGTTGAGGCGCAGCGAGCCGACGCTGTTCAGCGAGAGCGCGCCGTTGTTGCCGACCAGCGAGCGCGGCAGGGTGCTGCCGATGCCGACGCTGCGGAACGCGGTGCCCTTGCCCAGGTTGTCGACCAGGCCGTCGAGCCAGCCCCGGCCGCCCGTCTCGTTGGGCAGCCCACCCAGGTTGCAGGCGTCGGCGGCCTGGAAGTGGCTGCGGGACAGCCGCTCGTCGGAGACCGCAGGGATGAAGCCCAACTGACCGGCCTTCAGGAAGCTCTCCAGCGGCTTGAACGCGCTGGTCAGCTTGAAGCCGCGGCTCAGGGCCAGCGAGTCGTTGCCGAGCAGCAGGTCGGGCCGGGCCTTGGCGAGCACCGCGTCGCCGTCCGGCGCGACGAGGCTCAGCCCGTCGAGGCCGCCGTACAGGAAGACGTGGATCAGCGTGCCGGTCTTGGTCGCCGCGAACGACGCCGAGGTGGTGACGAACTGGGCGGTGGCCAGGGCGGTGGCGGTGGCCGCGGCACCGGCGACGAAGGTCCGTCGGGTGACGCCGCGCCCGTCCTGCTGGGCCTCCTCCAGGTCCTCCAGCCGGCGGTAGCGGTCGGCCTCGGCCGCGTTCTCGGCGGCCACGAGGTCGGCCTCCGCGCGCAGCAGCGCCTCGGCCGGGTTGTCGGCCAGCCGTCGCACGTCGGGGCATTCGGGGTGCAGGGGGAAAGAGTTGTACACAGTCTTCTCCATCGGGTGCCTCACCGGAGGTGGTGCTGGGGGGAAGCGAGGATCGCCCGCGCGACGGCGGTGATGGCCCCGTTGAACGTGGCGTCGACCTTGGCGGTCGCCGACACACCGGCCACGCCGAGGATGAGGTTCTTCTCCCGGGTGCTCAGCTTCTGGCCCACGAGCCGCAGGGACAGCGCGTCCACGTACGCCCCGGCGGTCGCCGGCGGCTTGACCAGCTTCTCCGGCGCGGTGTACGTGAAGACGGTGCGGTAGCCCGCCACGATCTCGCCGGCCTCGTTCCAGCCGTTGACCATCGTGCCGGCCGAGGTCCACGCGATGTAGACGTCGGGGTAGCCATCCGGGGTGGGCTGACCCATCGGGTACTGGCCCAGCTCGCGCAGCTTGTCGTGGATCTGCCGCAGGCCCCGGGCGAACGGGGTGCGCTTGTTGTCGCCGTTGTCGTTCTTGGCCGACGCCTCGGGCGAGACGCCCAGGGTGCGGTACGTGGCGACCAGGTACTCCATCGGGCGGCGCACCTTCTGGCCCACCGCCGCCCAGAACTCGGACGAGCTGAACAGCGTCATCAGCACCGGCTTGATCATGCCGTTGTTGCTGCTGTACGTCTTGGCCAGCCGGTCCACGAGGGACTTCGGCGGGGTGTCCGAGACGAACCGGGTCGCCAGGCTCTGCGCCACGTACTTCGCGGTCGAGGGGTGCAGCGCGATGTAGGTGATGTACTTGTCGATCGCCGCGTCGACGGCGGCGATCTCCTTGGCCGTCGGGTTGTTGATGTCCTTGATGCTGAACGTGTTGGGGTGGGTGAAGCCGAGGATCTTCACCTTGCCCATGTAGTGCTGGTTGACGCGCAGGACGTACTGGCCCTTGTCGTCGACGCCACGGCCGGTCTGGAGCATGGCGGCCTGCCGGACGTCACCCTCCTTGTAGCCGCCGTCGACCCCGACCGAGTACAGCTCGAGGTTCTCGCGGGCGAGGTTCTCGTTGATGGCGTCCTTGCGGGAGTCCTTCTGGTTCAGGTAGATCAGCAGCGCGGGGTGCTTGTTCGCCGCGACCAGCATCTCCGGGTAGCTGCCGAGCGCGTGCTTGCGCACGACGTCCTTGTCGAACGAGGTCCGGTAGACCTCCCCGCCGTCGAAGTCGGCGGCGACGTGCAGGTAGTCGTTCCAGAAGTCGACCATCACCTCGAAGAGCTGACGCTTCGACCAGATCTGCCGGGCCAGGGTCGCGTCGACGACCTCCCGCTCCGGCTGGGCGCCCTGGTCGTTGAGCTTGTCCCGCTGGTCGCGCAACTGCTGCACGGAGAGCGTCTGGGTGGGCAGCTCGGCGAGCTTCAGCTCGGCCTTGCTCGGCTCGATCTTGTCCGGGGCGAGCTGCCCCCGGAGCCACGCGTCGATGCCCTGCTGCTTGATGTCGGCGACCACGGCGGGCGTCGCCCCGAAGGTGGCCCGCCGGGCGAGGTGCAGGATCGGGTCCTTGGCGAGCACGGTCTTGACGGTCACCGTGGTCGCCGCGGCGGCCGCCGCCGGGCCGGAGAAGGTACGACCACCGGCGGGCGCGTTCTTCTTCAGCGCCTCACCGGCGCGCGAGCCCATGTAGCTCTCGTTCTGCTCGGTGTAGGTACGCACCGTGCTGGGCTGCTGGCCGCTGGGTCGCGCCGCGGTCCCGTCGGTCACCGTGCTGCCGGTCGCGTCCGCCGACGCCTCGTCACCGAAGAGGTCGCGGAACTGCGGGGTCATGGCGAGCGCCGCGCCACCGGCCACGACGGCGGCGGTGCCACCGAGGGCCGCCATGGCCTTGCGCCGGCCGACCTTGCGACCCGGCTGGTCGTCGTCGTCCAGAGTGGGCAGACCGGCGCCGGCCGGGCCGGACGGGGCGGGACGGCCGAGGCCCTCCGGGCCGACCCACTGCGGCCCACGCGGGGCGGGAGCGGGCTGGGCGTCGTACGCGTACCCGTCGGCGTACTGCTCGCGCGGGTCGCCCTGCGCCGGGTAGCCGCCCTGGTAGGGGTGGGGCGAGTCGTATCCGTACGACCCGGACGCGGTGGGGTCGCCGTACGTGTCCGAGGTGTGGTGCTGGCGTCCGTCCCAGCCGCGGTCGTCCCGCGGTCGACGTGGTGGCACATTCTGGTCGGCCATGTACCAATCCCGATTTCTGATGAGCGCCGGAAGCTGCGACCGAGCGGGTGCGGCAGGTGCGGCGACTGTTGCCTGAGGGGGTTGCTACGGCAAGGTAACCAAGCGCTCAGGTGCCTTCAAGGCGGGCCGAACACGCCCGTGACGGCACTTAAGACAGCCCTCACCACGGCATTCGTGGCCGGCGGGCCGTTCGGTCCGGGCTCCGACCTTCCCAGCAGGGCGGACGCGCGGCAGCCGGGTACGGATCGGACCGCGCCGCCGTACGCGTCACGATCTTCGCTGTTCACCACCACAGGCAAACTTAAGGTTCGGATAAGCCGGACGTGAGGTTGCCTCACCTAGGAAAAGTAGGAGGAGCGAGCGAGCGTGAGCCGCCGCCGCAGCGGGTATGCCGCCGAACCGCTGAACGCGTGAGGGGAAGGCAGCGCCATGCTCAGCAAAGAGGATCAGCGCAGGTTCGACCAGATCACCCGTCAGCTCCGGGAGAGCGACCCGGCATTCTTCGCCCGACTCGACCATCGGGTCCGGGCCCGTCGGGGCCGATATCTGATGTTGTTGACCATCGTGCTGTGGGCGTCGCTGCCGGCGATGGCCGTGTTCGCCGGGCGGCTGGCCGGCGCGATCTGCGCGGTGGTGCTGGTGGCCAACGCGGCGATCATGTGGCGGTTCCGCCGCCGCTGGACGTGACGGTTCACCCCGGTCCGAAGGCACGGTACGCGCGACGCAGCCGTTCCAGTAGGCCGGGCCCGCCGATGGCCGGTGCCGGCGGACCGAGCTGGCGCAGCAGGAGATCCGGCCCGGTCGCCAGTCGGGGTGGCCGGTCGGGCAACGGCACGGGTGACGCCCAGAAGCGGTCCACCGCCTCCGCGACACCGGTGGCGGCCAGCCCGGCGAGCGCCCGGGACGCGCCGGCCGCTGGCAGGACGTCGACCGCCGAGGGGCGTATGTCCACGATGGAGATCTGCGTGGGCGATGTAGGCGTGCCGGCCGCCTCGGCTCGGCGGGCGCGTAGCCGGCCGAGCAGGTCGGCGCGGGATCGGCCACGCCAGTGCAGCAGCTCGAACGGGTCCGCGTCGAACGCCTCGGCGAGCAGGTAGAACGTGGCCGCGAGGTGTTTGCACGGCACGGCGAAGTCGGGGCAGTTGCAGCGCTGGGTCAGCTCGTCGACGCCGGCTGGGAACAGCGGAGCGCCCGCCGCCGCGAACAGCTCCTCCAGCTCGTCGGGAAGGTCCCCGGCGAGCAGGCGGGCGCTGAAGAACGCCTGCCCGGCCAGCTCGTCCTCGATGCGGGACCAGAGCGCCTCCGGGAACACCTCCAGCGCGATGGAGACCTCGTACGGCCGCGGTCGGGAGCCCTGCACCTGGGCGGTGACCCGACCGGGTGCGACGTCGAGCCGGAGGACCTGACCGGCCCGCGCGTACGACCGGCCGCGGGTCAGCCGGGTACCGAGGGCGAACGACTCCAGCACCTCCAGGAACCGCCGGGACCACCAGGACCGCCCGATGGCACCCCGGGTGCTGCGTGCCTTCAGCCCTCCGTCGACCTTGCGGGGGCGACCGTAGTCGGCGAACCGGTCGCTCACTCCACCACCGCCCCGGCCTCCAGGGCGAACAGGTCCCGGAGCTGACCGGTGGACAGCTCGGTGATCCACTGTTCGCCGGTGCCGACGACCCGCTCGGCGAGGCTGCGCTTGTCGGCGATCAGCGCGGCCACCTTCTCCTCGACCGTGCCCGCGCAGACGAACTTGCGGACCTGCACCCGTCGCCGCTGCCCGATCCGGAACGCCCGGTCGGTGGCCTGGTCCTCCACCGCCGGGTTCCACCACCTGTCGACGTGCACCACATGGTTGGCGGCGGTCAGGGTGAGGCCGGTGCCGCCGGCCTTGAGGGACAGCACGAACAGCGGCGGCCCCTCGGCGGACTGGAAGCGCTGCACCATGGCGTCCCGCTCGGCCTTGCCGAGCCCACCGTGCAGGAACAGCACCTCCCGGCCGAAGCGCGCGGACAGGTGCCCGCGCAACATCGCGCCGAACTCCGCGTACTGGGTGAACAGCAGCGCCCGCTCCCCCGCCGCCAGGACCTCCTCCAGGATCTCGGTGAGCCGGGCCAGCTTGCCCGAGCGTCCGTCCAGCGGGGAGCCGTCGCGCAGCAGTTGGGCCGGGTGGTTGCAGACCTGTTTGAGCCGGGTCATGGTGGCCAGCACCAGTCCGCGGCGCTCGATGCCGTCGCTGGTCTCGATCCGGGCGAGCATGTCGTCGACCACCACCCGGTAGAGGGCCGCCTGCTCGGCCGTGAGGTTGCAGACCACCTCCATCTCCAACTTCTCCGGCAGGTCCGAGATGATCGACGAGTCGGTCTTGAGCCGGCGCAGCACGAACGGGCCGGTGATCCGGCGCAGCCGCTCGGCGGCCTCCGCGTCGCCGTGCCGCTCGATCGGCTCGGCGAACCGCTTGCGGAACGTCGCGGCCGGGCCGAGCAGCCCCGGATTGGCGAACTGCATGATCGACCAGAGGTCGGCGAGGCGGTTCTCCACCGGCGTACCCGTCACCGCCACCCGCTGCCGGGCCGGCAGCGCGCGGACCGCCTCGGCCTGCCGGGTGGAGGCGTTCTTGATCGCCTGCGCCTCGTCCACCACCACCCGGTGCCAGTCGATGCCGGCCAGGTCGACGGCGTCCCGGGCAGCCACCGAGTAGGTGGTGAGGACCACGTCCGCGCCGTGCGCGGCCGTCGTGAACTCCGCCCCCCGCGCCCGCTCCGCCCCATGGTGTACGTGCACCCGCAGCCCCGGCGTGAACTTCGCCGCCTCCCGTTGCCAGTTGCCCACCAGCGACATCGGACAGACGAGCAGCGTCGGCCCGGTGTCCGGCGGATCTCCGGCGAGCAGCGCGAGCAGCTGCACGGTCTTGCCCAGCCCCATGTCGTCGGCCAGTACGCCGCCGAGCCCCAGCGACCGCAGGAAGGCCAGCCAGGCCAACCCCCGCCGCTGGTACGGCCGCAGCGTCCCGGCGAAGCCCGGCGGCGGGTCGAGCGGGGTGAGCCGGTGCTCGACCGCCCCGGCGAGCAGGTCGCCCAACGCCCCGTCGGCGCTCACCTCCAGCACCGGGAGCGCACCGGTGTCGTCGCCGTCGGTGAGCCCCAGGCGCAGCAGGTCGGCGACGGTCAGCTCGCCGGCCGAGCGGAGCAGGCGCAGACCGGCGGCGAGCCGCCCCGGGTCCAGCTCCACCCACCGGCCACGCAGCCGTACCAGTGGGGTCTTCAGCTCGGCCAACGCCGCCAACTCCTCGGCCGACAGTGGCTGGTCGCCGAGCGCGATCTCCCAGCGGTAGTCGACGAGCGCGTCCAACCCGACACCGGCCTCGGTGCCGGCCACCGTGCCGGGCGCGGTACGGCTGCGGGCGCGCAGCCGAGCGCCGAGCCGCGCCGACGGGCGCTGCCACCAGGAGGGCAGCAGCACTCCGAAGCCGGCCGCGTGCAGCACCGGGGCGCCCTCGCTGAGGAACCGGTGCGCGCCCTCGACGTCCAACTCCATCGCCTCGGGCGCGGCGGTGCGCAGCGCGGTGTCCAGGTCGGGCCAGAGTCGGCTGGCCCGACCCAGCTCGGCGAGCAGGGTCTCCTGCGGGCTACCGGTACGGCCGGCGGGACCATCGAGCGTTAGCGCCCGCCAGACCTCGGCGGCGTCGACGTGCAGGCCCGGCTCGTCGGCGGCCTGCAACCCGAACTCCAACCGCCACCGCGCGCCACCCTCGGCCAGTTCAGGGCCGTCCCTGCGGACGAACGGAGGCGACACGTCGCCCGGCATTGGACGAGTGGCCAGGATCGGTTCGGTGACCTCGTCGGGGGCCGGCTCGACCAGCCGGAAACTGGCCCGCACGGCCCCACCGGCCGCGTCACGCTGCCAGTCGTCCAGCTCGCTACGCAGGAGATCCAGCGCCGCCCGGTCGAGGGTGAAGTCGCGGCGGGGCCCGGCCAGCGCGGCCAGCCAGGCCGGCGCGGGTCCACCCGGACGCAGTCCCCGGGCCAGGGTGGTGCTCGAGAGGGCGGCCCGCGCGGCGGCGTCGGTGAGCGCGTCGAGCGCGTCCGCCACGAGCGCGGCGACGGTCAGCTCACCGTCGGCGGCATCGTCAACCGCTCGGGCAACCACCGCTCCGGCGGCGGCCTCGGCAGCGGCGACCGCCGGCGGCTTGGCGGCAGGGGCCAGCGGCGCAGGCGCAGGAGCGACCGCGGCGGCGGAGGCCTGCGGTGTGGCGGCAGGGGGCGCAGGAGCGACCGCAGCGGCGCGGGCGGCCGGCGGCAGGGCCAACGCCAGCGAGCGCGCCCAGGCGGCGTCGGTGCCGGTGAGCAGCGGACGCCACACCGCCCGCGCCACTATCTGGCCCCGCTCGTCGACGGAGCGGGCCACGCCGGCACCAGCCCGATCGACACCGGCCGGGACGGCAGCGGCCGGGGCGGCAGCGACCAAGGCGGCGGCGGCCGGGTCGGCAGCGGCCGGGTCGGCCCGATCGACACCGGCCGGGGCGGCACCAGCTGGGTCGGCGGCGGTCAGGGCGTTCGTGTCGGTCGGCGCGTGGACGCCCGGCAGGACGCGGCCCCGGGCCACCAGGTCGGCGGCGAAGTCGGCCAGTTCGGCGAGGTGCCGCAGGGTCGCCCCGGGCACCACCGGGAGTTCGTCCAGGGAGCGGAGCAGGGGCAGGGCGTCGTCTGGGGCGTACACCAGGGTGGGCACCCGCCACGCGGCGAGGGTGAGCCGACCGCGGGCCGGCGGTGCGACGGTGGTCCGGATCAGCTCGGGCGAGTCGGTCGGCGCGCCCGCCCGGGTGGGCAGGGTGAGCAGCGCGGTGGCCGGGCGAGCTGGCTCGGCGGCGTCGGCGAGGGCCGCGACCAGGTTGGCGTGCCCGGCGGCGAAGGGGTGCGGGCGCTCCCGGGGCGCCCGGCCGGAGCGCGCGACGGGCACCGGCGCGGTGCTGTCCTCGCCCCACACGGCGAGCCCGGAGCCGGGCAGCCACAGCCCGTGGATGACCAGCACGTACTCCCCCTCGTCGCCGCCCCGGCCCAGGATAGGCGGCCCCGCGCGACAAGCCCGCGCCGATCTTGCGGTTTCTGTCGTCGACCTGCGTGGTAATGCCCGTTACGTCGGGACAGAAAGTGCAAGATCGACGAGTCGAGGGTTACCGCCAGGCTCAGAGCGCGCCCGGCGAGTGTCGTCGCGGAGGGCACCAGCCGGCGGGCCGCCTCGGCGTCGGACAGGCCGCGCAGCTTGCGCAGCACGACACCACGAAACGACTCCAGGATGGCGCGCTCGTCGCCGACGCGGGCGCGCACGGGTCCGAGCGTTGGATCGATGGTCTGCTCGGTCACGTCGCCGACCCTAGCCGCGGCGAACCCTCGCGCTGCCCCCATCCCGCTGCGAGCCGGCTGCACGGCGGGCAGGATGGGCGCATGGCTTCCTCCGTGCAGATTCCCCTCGTCGGCGGCACGGCGGACGGGCAGACCGTCACTGTCGAACTGGACACCAACGGCCGCCCGCCGCTCACCCACCACCACCTCGGACCCGGTGGACTGGCCGAGGCGCAGATCTACGAGTTGGAGTCCGCCCGCGAGGAGGCCCGCGAGTGGCTCTACCGGTGGACCGGCCCGGCGGTGTGACCGCGGGTCAGGCGCGGGTGAGGGTCCGGTTGCGCAGCCGGTCCAACACGCCGCGGGTGACCTCGGAGGTGCCGCGGGCCTGCTCGCAGACCTCGGCGACCCGGCGGGCCGTGGCCTCGGCGCGCTCCGCACGTTCGTCCCAGAGGCGGTCGACCTCGGCCAGCAGCGGCCCCTCCACCTCCCGTTCCACACCGCGCAGCGCCGGTACGCCGAGCCGTTGGGCCAGGTCGAAGACCTTTCCGGCGTACGGCAGCGGCAGGAACGGCGTACCCACCATCGCCGCGAAGATCAGGAAGTGCAGGCGCATGCCGACGGCGAGGTCGAAGTGGCGCATCAGCCCGAGCACCTGCTCCGGCGAGTAGGTGCCGTGCAGGATTCGCCCCCGCTCGGCGGCGACCATGTGCGACAGCACCCCGTGCGCGTGCCGGATGTCGTCGCGTTCCATCGGCACGAACAGGACGTACGCGTCGATGCGGTGCACCAGGAAGTCACCGATCTGGGCGAGCAGCCGGTGGTAGCCGTCGACGTCGAGGCGTTCCGCGGCCCGTCCCGGCTCCCGCACGCTGATCCCGACCAGCCTCTTGCCGGCCGGCACCCCCTCCTCGCTGAGCAGGTGCGCCGGGAAGTCGGCCGGCTCCAGGAGGAACGCCGGGTCGGCGGTGACCGTGATCGGGTTGAGCAGTCCGGCTTCCTCCAGGACCATCCGGGACTCCTGGTCCCGGACGGTCACCTGGGTCGCGCCGGCGAGGGTCTCGCGGACCATGCCCGTGTCGACCGCGTCGCTGAGCGGCCCGACCCCCACCGCGTAGGTGATGAGGGGCAGGCCGCGTTCCTGGGCGACCCGGACGACCCGCAGGTAGCGGCGGGCCTCCCGGTCGTAGAGGATGCCGCCGCCGCCCAGGATGAGCAGGTCGAGCTGAGCCAGCACCAACGCCGAGTCGGTGCGGCTGACGCCCTCCCACGGCACCGCCTCCACGTCCGGGTGGGCGGCCCGGGTGTGTTCCGGGTGGCGGGAGAAGACGATGATCCGGGCGTTCGGTTCCTGCGTGCGTAGATCGGTGAGCAGGCCGGTGAGGATCGCCTCGTCGCCGAGGTTCCGGCCGCCGTACGAGCCGAGCACACCGATGGTCAGTCCGGCGCCGTGCGTCATCCGTCGCTCCTCCCCAGGTGCGGTCCGCGCGGGTTTCCCGCTGGGCAGGTGAACAGTCCCGGTTCAGCTCGTTGGGTCGATCCGCTTCGCCATCTGCTGAGCGGTGACCTCGAAACCCAGGCTCCGGTAGAGCCCGATCGCGACGGTGTTCGTGCCGAAGACGTTCAACCCCAGCTCGGGTACGCCCAGATTGGCCAGTTCCGCCTCGATGAGCTGGATCATCCGGCGCGCGTACCCACGCCCCCGGTGCGCCGGATCCACCTCGATGTTGTGGATCCACGCCTGCGTCGAGCCGACCACGCCCGTCGCGCCGGGCAGGGTCACCCAGATCCATCCGACCTCGGTGTCGTCGACCCGCGCCATCCGCAGCAGGACCCCCTCGCTGGCCGCGCCGGCGGGCAGTCCTTCCCGCAGTTGCTGCGCCGACCGCTCCCGGGCCGCCTCCGAGGTCATGCCCCGGTGCGCGACCAGGTCCTCGGCGTATCCCACCTCCAGCGGTTCCCACAGCCGGGCCAGTTCCTGCTCGGTCATCGGCGTCACTGTCAACTCCACCAGGGCCTCCCCTTCGATCTCCGATCCGGCACGTAGTGCAGCAGAACCACGCGAGACGTCGCCAGCGGGATACCCGCGGCGGGGCCTCGACCCGCCCGATCCGCCGGGAAGTCCCGGGAAATGGGTTGTTCGCCGGGCCGGACCGGGCGCACCGTGGCCGGATGCAGGGGACAGCGACGCGGATCGGCTGGGGTGATCTACCGGCGGCGGTCAGATCCGCCGTGGAGGGCATCATCGGTGATCGGGTGGTCGAGGCGGTGTCCCAGTCGGGCGGCTACTCGCCGGGCACCGCCGACCGGGTCCGCACCGCGACCGGCCGACGGGCGTTCGTGAAGGCGGTCAGCCCGGCACAGAACCCCGACAGCCCGGTCATGCACCGCGCCGAGGCCCGCACCGCCGGCGCGCTTCCGGCGACCGCGCCGACGCCCCGCCTGCTGGGCTGCCACGACGACGGCGAGTGGGTGGCGCTGGTCTTCTCCGACGTGGACGGGCGACACCCGACGGTCCCGTGGCGGGCCGACGAGCTGAGCCGTGTGCTGACGACGCTGGAGGCGATGGCCGTCGCGCTCACCCCGAGCCCCGTCGCACACGTCCCTTCCGCCGCCGAACTGCTGACCGGAGACTTCGCGGGTTGGCACCGGATCGCCGCCGACCCGCCGCCACGACTCGACCCGTGGGCACGGGCGCACCTCGACGAGCTGCGGGCCGCCGCCGACGAGGGCGTCGCCGCGCTGGGCGGGGACACGCTCTGCCACGTGGACGTACGGGCCGACAACCTGCTGCTCGACGCGTCCGGCGCGGTGACCGTCGTCGACTGGCCGTGGGCGTGCCGGGGGCCGGCCTGGCTGGACACCGCGTTGCTGCTGGTCAACGTACGGCTGCACGGCGGGCACGACACCGAGGCGATGCTGCGACGGCTGCCGCTCACCGCCGACGTCGACCCGGCCGCGCTCACCGGGGTGTACGCCGGGCTGGCCGCCTTCTTCGCCGACAGCGCCCGCCGTCCGCCGCCGCCCGGCATCCCCGCCATACGGGCGTTCCAGCAGGCCCAGGCCGACGCGCTGCTCCCCTGGCTGGCTGCCCGCCTCGGCTGACGCCGGGCCGGTCAGGGTGCGGTGGGCGCCGACTCCAGGTGGCGCGCCAACTGCCCCAGGTCGTCGAGGCGCAGGTCGGCGTCGAGCCCCTTCAGGGCAGCGGTCATCGCGCCGGCCGCGCGCCCGGCCTGCAACCCGACCTCGGCGTCCTCGACGACCAGGCAGCGCACCGGTGGCACGTCGAGCAGCGCGGCGGCGCGCAGGTAGCCCTCGGGGGCCGGCTTGCCCGCGCGCACGTCCTCGACGGTGACCAGGACGGGCGCGGTGATGCCGGCAGCACCGAGCCGGGCCTCGGCCAGCCGGACGTCGGCACTGGTCACCACCGCCCAGGGCAACCCCAACCGGGCCAACGTCGACAGCAGCTCCAGCGCGCCCGGGGTGGCCGTCACGTCGGACAGGTCGTCGTACTGCAACGCCAACTGCCGTGCCGCCGCCACGGCGACCGCGGCGTCGTCGAGCGCGGGAAGGAGCCGCCTGATCGTCTGGTCGGCGGGTCTGCCGTGGGCGATCGCGAGTGCCGCCGCCGGCTCGACGGCGTACTCGGACGCCCAGCGCTCCCAGGCCCGCTCGACGGCGGCGTCGGAGTCGACCAGGGTGCCGTCCATGTCGAAGAGCACCGCGCCGATGCCGGACAGATCCACGTGACCACCCCCTGTTCCCGCCCGAGCATAGGGGGCGTCCCGTCAGCCCTCGCGGTCGACGGCGGGACGCGCGGCGTCGACGAACGCGACGCGGCGGTTGGTCCGTACCTCGATGGCGGCGAGCCAGCGCTCACGCTGCCGGTCGCGCAGCGACGCCGCCGCGTCGCCCGGCTCGTCGGCGAGCCGGCGCTGCTCGGCGTACTCCGTCGTCAGGCTGGCCACCACCGACCGGCCCGCCGCCGCGACGTCCGCCGGGCCCTGGAGCAACACCAGGTTGTACGCCTCGTCCACGGCGCGCATCGCCACGTACGTCTCGTCGTAGCCGCTCGTGAGCCCGTCCGCGCCGGGCTCGACCCACCGCCGGTCCAACCGCCGGTACGCCGCGTCGCAGGCGCTCAGGAACCCGACGTACGCGTCGCGCCGCAGCTCCTCGCGCCGCGCCGCGGACACCTCGGCGCTCTCCTCGCGGGCGATGGTGAGCTGGTGGGCCAGCTGCCGGCGGGTGCTGCGGGCGGCAATCAGCCCGGTCAGGGCGGCGGCGGCCAACGTGGACAGTGAGGTGATCAGCGCGATGGCGACGGTGTCCTGCACGCGCCCAGTCTGGCGGTGGTTCACGCATCGGTCCTCGGCGGGAGGTGACCGGTGACCCATCCTGGACAACATCCGATATCGAATTTAGGCTTGTCGATTATTTTCGATTCACGGGGGTTCTGATGGGACAACGGACCAGGCTTCGTCGTGCCGCCACGGCAGTCGCGCTGCTGACCGCGGTACCGGCCATGCTCACCGCCACCGCCGCCGCACCAGCGATGGCCAGCGCGTCGACCGTGGCGGCGATGGACTGCAACTCTGGCTACTTCCACGACTCCAGCATCGGCCGTTGGGGCGCATGGGCGGGCTGCACCGGTGGCGGCAGCCGGCAGTACCGCGCCAAGGTCTACTGCGAGGACAACAACGGCAATTGGCGGACGGTCCTCGGGCCGTGGAAGTCGGGCGGCAAGAGCAGCTTCGCCTACTGCGCCGAAGACTGGATCGAATTCGCCTTCGGCTCTTCGGTGGTCGTCTGAGCCCAGACGCCGCGTCGTCTGCCCGACGTGCCGCGCGTACTCCTGACCGTGCTCGTCGACGGTGGCCATGGCTGGGGACGTCAACAGGGTTGCTGAGCTGTGCGTCCCCTCGACTCAGCGCCGGGTGCGGTTCCGGCGTACGGCCCAGACTCCACCGGCGACAGCCACCGCCAGCGGCAGCAGACAACAGATACTCAAGACCGCAAGGTGCCACGGTTTGATCGCTCCCATAGCCGCGAAGGCTATCCGGCGCGGTCAACTGCTGATCGCGGACCGAGGCAGCAGTCCGGGCGGCTCGGTCCGACGGTAACGTCGGACCGAGCCGCCGATGCCGCGGCTCGGACAGGAGCGCGAGCGATGCCGGAGACGCCGTCTGCGAGCCGCACGGCGGTGCTCGTCTGCCAGGGCCTGCGCCGAGATGATGGTGCCCCGCACGGTCGCGATCGACGACGCCATATGTGACCACCGCAGCTCGCAGATGGTGATCCTGGGGGCCGGGCTGGATGGTCGCGCCTGGCGGATGCCCGAACTCGCGGACCGGACGGTCTTCGAGGTCGACCAGCCGAACAGCCAGCGGGACAAGCGCGAACGCGCCGAGGGGCTGCCCGGCACGCCACCGACGTTCGTGGCGGTGGACTTCGGCCAGGACCGGCTCGTCGAGACGTTGGCAGCCGCGGGGCATCGCCCCGACGAACCGACAACGTGGATCTGGGAGGGCGTCGTGCCGTACCTGACGGCTGCCGAGGTGTCCACGACGGTCGCCGCGCTCGCCGCCTGCTCGGCGCCGACGAGCCGCCTCGTCGTCAACTTCCAGCTTCCCGGGACGTCACTGACGCTGGGTCGGCTCGTCGCACGGTTGCTGATGGCG
Organism: Micromonospora sp. NPDC005172; assembly: GCF_040608555.1. Lineage (NCBI taxonomy): Bacteria > Bacillati > Actinomycetota > Actinomycetes > Micromonosporales > Micromonosporaceae > Micromonospora > Micromonospora sp. NPDC005172. The sequence continues at coordinate 160,873 of NZ_JBEXIL010000008.1, read as the reverse complement.
TCCACCGGGCGGCGCAGCTTCTGGGCGACCGAGCCGTGGCGCTCGACCTGGACACCGGCCGCCATGACCGCGTTGCTCACCCGACACGGCTTCACCGTCACCGGCGACCACGACCTGCTCGACACGGCGCGAGCACTCGGCCTGCCGATCCGGCGTGCCACGTCACTCGCCCACAGCCGGGTGCTGGTCGCCGAACGCGCCTGACGCCGCGACCCAGGTCAGTCGACCAGCTCCGTCCGCCTCCCCCACTGGTCTGCCACGACGGCGCCAGCCGGCGGGTGATGCGGTCGAAACAATCGATGTACATTGATGCATGAATTGGTCCGGACGATCGCGCCGGAGTCCAGGGGTCGCTCCGCTGCCGGCGGCGGTCGCCGCCCGCCCACGGAAGGACGAACGTCGTGAGACGCAACAGACTGCTTTCATCCCTGGTGGCAGCGCTCACCCTGGTCGGAACGGCGATCGTGGCGGTCACCACCATGGCCGCCGCCCCGGCCCAGGCGGCGCCGGTCACGATCCAGAACGGCACGCAGTTCACCGACACCACCGGCAACCTGCTGCACGCGCACGGCGGTGGGGTGCTCAAGGTCGGCGACTACTACTACTGGTTCGGCGAGAACCGCAACGCCAACAACACGTTCCGGGCGGTCTCCGTCTACCGCTCGACCAACCTGCGCGACTGGGAGTTTCGCAACAACGTGCTGACCCAGTCGTCGGCGGCGGAACTGCAGTCGGCCAACATCGAGCGGCCGAAGGTCATCTACAACGCCAGCACCAACCGGTACGTGATGTGGATGCACAAGGAGAACGGCAGCGACTACGGCGAGGCCAGGGCCGCCGTCGCCTCCTCGGCCACCATCGACGGCACCTACACCTACCACGGCAGCTTCCGGCCGCTGGGCAACATGTCGAGGGACATCACGCTCTACAACGACGGCGGCACCGCCTACATGATCTCGGCTGGCGACGAGAACCGCGACCTGCTCATCTACCGCCTCAGCGTCGACTACCTCACTGCGGCCACGCTGGTCGGCAACTTCTGGAACGACGGCAACCGCGAGGCGCCGGCTCTGTTCAAGCGCGGTAGCACCTACTTCCTGCTCACCTCGGGCCTGACCGGTTGGAGCCCGAACCAGGCCAGGTACGCCACAGCGTCCAGCATTTCCGGTCCGTGGACCGGCATGACCAACGTCGGGGACTCGACCACCTTCCGCTCCCAGTCGGCCTTCGTGCTCCCCATCCAGGGCACGTCGACGACGAGCTACCTCTACCTCGGCGACCGCTGGGCCGGCGCCTGGGGCGGGCCGGTCAACGACTCCCAGTACGTGTGGTTGCCGATCGCCTTCCCCTCCGCCACGACCATGAGCCTGACCTGGTATCCCACCATCACCATCGACGCCGACGCGGGCACCGTCACGGGCAGCGGCGAGGCGCCGCTCTCCTACCGCATCACCAACCGCAACAGCGGCAAGGTGGTCGACGTGCTGGACCATGCCGTCACCGACAACGCCGAAGTCAGACAATGGTCCTGGAACGGTGGCGCGAACCAGAAGTGGGAATTCCGCGACACCGGCGACGGCTACTTCCGGATCGTCAACCAGAACAGCGGCAAATGCCTCGACGTCGCCAACGCCGCCACCGCCAACAACGCCAACGTCGTCCAGTACACCTGTGGCGCGGGCGCCAACCAGCAGTGGCAGTGGGTCGCCACCGGCAGCTACTACCAGCTGCGCGCCCGACACAGCGGCAAATGCCTGGACGTGGTGAGCAGCGGCACGGCAGACGGCACCGACATCACCCAGTACACCTGCGGCAGCGGTACCAACCAGCAGTGGACCCGCACCCAGTCCTGACATCGCGGAACCGGCTCCCTGGCCGTTACACGCACCGCCGCCTCCTCTCGACACCGTTGGGCGCACACGGCAAGCTGCGCCGGTGGCGATCGACAGAAAAGGCGAGTTCTGGCGGGGCGAGGACTTCACGGACCTTGCCGACTATCTCCGCGAGTTCAAGCCCGGCGGTTACCCGGTAGCGCGGGTCAAGGAGGTGATCTGCCCCCGGTGTGCGGGCACGACCTTCGCCGTCCTCGTCGACGACGAGGAGGGCTGCGCCGAGGTGAGCTGCGTGGCCTGTGGCGAAAGTGCCTTCGTCGCGGACAGCGCGGACTACTGGATGGACGCCGAGCCGGGCGACTGCGCGTGCCCATGCGGCGGCGAAGTTTTCCAGGTCGCCGTCGGCTTCGCCCTGTACGCGGAGGGTGAGGTTCGCTGGATCAGCGTCGGACTACGGTGCGTTCAGGATGGCACGATGGGCGTCTATGCCGACTGGAAGATCAACTACAGCCCTACTGATCATCTTCTTGATGGTGCCGCCTGAAGGTCCGGGCCAGGTTTGCACCCCCGCTTCGCAATGCGAATGCCGAGGCTCGGCCGGGCCGCCGATAGTTGTCGAGTGAGCGGCATCTCGGCCGGGGCTTGCACCCCCTGTTGCCCACCGACCTCAGTCCAAAGCGAAGGACGACGATGGAGAGCCGGACAGACCCGATCGAGATCATCGCCCGGGTATCCGAGGATGACGGCAAGCAACGCGCCTTCGAGGTCTGGCTCTACAAGGCTGGCAAGGAAGGCTGGCCGGTGACAGTGGAGTTGTCCTCCGTCGACGAACCAGGCGACGAGTGCGCGGTGGTGGAGATCGAGAGCCTGAAGTACCGGATCTTGCACGCGAAGCGTGTCCGACGACGGGTCGCCCTCCTGCCCGCAGGGCAGCATCTGATCGCCGCGGCCGTCGGCGAGACCACGGGCGAGTCGGACGGCAAACCGTCCAGCCGGCCCTTCCTAACTAGCCCCGTTCGAACCTGTTGGTCTCTGGGCTGCTGCCTTGCCCGCTGGCCCGCCTCGTCGAGTCAGCCGTCAGCAGGACGGGTAGACCGGGAGACGGTGATCCGATACACCGTCGCGTGATCGCCGACGGTGACCTCGATCTCGGGCTCTTCGCTCATTCGGCGGATCGAGAAGGTGTCGGCGTTGCCGGCCACCTCTCCGTGGACGACCGCCTCGATCACGTCTTCGAGTAGCTGCCATCGTCTGTCGTCGGTCATACCCGAGAGTAGGCCAGCGAGGAACGGCCCGCTCAGCCCGAGCCACGCTCCTGGCGCGTAGAGGAGGAGCATTCAGACGTTGAAGAGGGACTCAGTGCCGCTGCCGCGTTACCAGCGGCAATGCCGCCCCACACCTGCTCATGCGGCGTCTTGGGCTGCCATCGTTGGTGGCTGGTTGACGGCGTTTGACGATGTCTTGTGATCCCCTGTGTGCCCCACCTGCCGATACGGAGTGATTAGCTGTCGTCCTAGCATCCGACGGCGAGAGGATCGACGGTGGCGTTGACCAAGAAGGGCTCTCGGCTCATCACCGTCGACAGCGTGGTCTACAGGTGGCGGGTGCGCCGAAGGCCAACCTACGCCCAAGCGCTCGGTGAGCGACCACTCACCCTCGCCGTTGAGCAAGCCGACTGCAAGGGCAGCGTACTGCTAGTCGACATGCCCCAGAACCATCCGAGCAATTGGATCGGCGGGCCGCCGGTCCCTGTCCGTCCATCGATGGTCGCCGCAGTTATCCGCAAGGCGCTGAGCGACGGATGGCGGGCTGGACAGCCGGCTGCGGCCTTTAGCGTGACAGCGCTCGACGTAACGCAAGAACCGTCGACCCCTTTGGCCCCCAGGCAACCAACACGGCTCGCCGACCTGCGCTGTCATGAGCATGCACCTGCGGCAACCGTCCACGATCGTTCGCGCACGCCCACCGCCGCTCGTACCCGTCGTCACCCAGATAGTCACTCAGCCGTGGCGGGGACTGGAAATCCCTCGCTCCGCGAAGGACCCCGCGACCCCGTCGAAGACGGCGACGGCAAGCTCCGGCCGCGCGAGGGCATCGGACAACGACAGCTCCAGCTGGGGGTCGTACCCGGGTAGGCCCGTGACTGCCAGAGCCAGGCTCCATCCAGCTCCGTGATACCGACGACGAACAACCTGGCTTGCGGGTCAGGCACCCAGCTGCATGCCGGGCGACTCTGCCTCAAGCGCTACATCGCCCGCGAGACCTACCCTTACTCGACGCCGACGAACCACAGCGAGATCAGGACTACGGAATGCATGATCACGACGAGCTAGCGCCGGGGGTCTGGTCCTGGCTGCAAGCCTGGTACGCGACTCAGTGCGATGGCGAGTGGGAACACGAATACGGCATTCAGATCGAAACGCTCGACAACCCCGGCTGGTCGGTCCGCATCGACCTGGGCGATACGGCACTGTCGGGGACGGCCTACGAGCGGCAGGAGCTCCGTAGGAGCGAGCACGAGTGGGTCATGACCTGGGTCGCCGAAGACCAGTTCAGGGCAGCGTGTGGGCCACTCAACCTCGGCGAGGCGCTACACCTGTTTCGGCAGTGGGTCGAGACTACGACCCGGGTGCCCCGGCCGCAGGCTTGACAGAAACAGGAGCGTCCACTTCGCCGGCTACAGCCGGTGGTGACTGGTGGGCGCGGCAGGTTTCGAACCTGCGACCCCTCGCTTGTAAGGCGAGTGCTCTCCCGCTGAGCTACGCGCCCCGGAACGCCCCGTGTGCGACGGGCCGGTGGCTGGCAAGCCTACCTGCTCGCCGCCGCCCCGACCGCACGCGTACCCCCCTCAGATGGTCGCGTCGGCGATGGCCTTGCGCCAGCCCTGCTGGTCGCGGGCCTCGCCGGGGCCGTTCATCTCGGCGAAGCGGACCACGCCGGCCTTGTCGATGACGAACGTGCCCCGGTTGGCGATGCCGGCCACGTCGTTGAAGACCCCGTACGCCGCAGCGACGCCACCGTGCGGCCAGAAATCGGCAAGCATCGGGAACTGGTAGCCCTCCCGGTCGGCCCAGATCTTGTGACTGTAGACCGAGTCGACGCTGACCGTCAGAACCTGGACGTCGTCGTTGGCGTACTCCCCGAGGTTGTCCCGCACCTCGGCCAGCTCACCCTGGCAGGTGCCGGTGAACGCCAGCGGGTAGAAGACCAGCAGCACGGCGCGCCTGCCGCGGAAGTCCGAGAGCCGGACCTCCTGGTTGTTCTGGTCCTTGAGCACGAAGTCCGGCGCCTGGGCGCCCACCTCGATGGGCATGCGGCTCTCCTCGGGTCGACTCGGGGGACGGGGTCAGCCCGGCGCGCCCGACGGCGGACCGTCGGGACGCGAGGGGACGAGAACGGGTTACTTCTTGGCCTTGGCCCCTCGGCGGAGCACCAGGCGGGCACCGCTCCAGTCCCGGCCGGCGTTGACGGTCGAGGTCTGCTGGAGGCCGGCGGTGGGCGCGGACTCCGCGACCTCGCTCGGCTCGACGTGCCCCTCGCGCCCCGCCTTGGGGGTGAGGAGCCACACGACCCCGTTGTCGGCCAGCGGGCCGAGGGCGTCGACGAGCAGCTCGAAGAGGTCACCGTCACCGTCGCGGTACCACACGAGCACCGCGTCGACCACCTCGTCGGTGTCCTCGTCGACCAGATCTCCACAGCGGTCGGTCAGGGCGTCCCGGAGATCCTGGTCGACGTCGTCGTCGTACCCCATCTCCATGACGACCATCCCCGGTTCGATGCCGAACCGGTCCGCCAGGCTGCGTACCCCGTCGGCGGCCTGACCAGCGGTCGCGCTCACTGTCGCGTGCCTCCTCATCTCGTCCCTGCTCGCGGCGTCGGACCGACGCCGTCAGGCAAAGTCCACACAGTTGTGCGTCTGCGCGCAAGTGGCGCACCGGGTGGAACGGAATTTACCGTGCCAGCAGCGTACGGGCACCGTCGGTAATGGCTTCCGGGGAGACCAGAACATGACGTGCCGCCGGACCTAATGGTACAAACGAGTCAACTCCGGCCACCCGCCGCGCTGCACCGACATATCCGGCGTCGACCAGCGCGGCGATCACTCCCTCGCCGACCCCGCCCGACCGGCGTGTCTCGTCCACCACCAGCACCCGGCCGGTCGCCGAGGACTCGCGGATGATGTCGGCCACCGGCAGGGGCGCCAGCCAGCGCAGGTCCACCACGCGGGTGCCCACGCCCTCCTCGGCGAGCACGGCCGCGGCCCGCAGCGACATCCGCACCCCGTTACCGAAGGTGATGATGGTCAGGTCGTCCGCCGAGCCGATCCGGTAGACCCGGGCCCGGCCGATCGGCACGTGCCCGGCCACCCACGAGCCCGGCTCGGGATAGCCGGCCAGCCACTCCCCGTCGCCATCGGCGTACAGGTCGCGGGTGTGGTACAGCGCGATCGGCTCCAGGAACACGCAGACGCTGCCGTCCACCGCCGCGCTCGCCAGACAGGTCCGCAGCATGGGCGCGGCGTCGTCCGGCCGCGCCGGCACCGCGATCACCAGACCCGGCACATCCCGGAGTACGGCCACCGAGTTGTCGTTGTGGAAGTGCCCGCCGAACCCCTGCTGGTACGCCAACCCGGCAACCCGCACCACCATGGGGTTGCGGAAGGCGCCCCGCGAGAAGAACTGCATGGTGGCGGCCTCGCCGCGGAGCTGGTCCTCGGCGTTGTGCAGGTACGCCAGGTACTGGATCTCCGGCACCGGCAGCATCCCGGCCAGCCCGGCGCCCAGGCCCAACCCCAGCACCGACGTCTCGTCGAGCAGTGTGTCGAAGACCCGGGCCGCCCCGAACCGGTCGCGCAGGCCCTTCGTCACGCCGTACACGCCGCCCTTGACGGCCACGTCCTCGCCGAAGACGGCCATCTGCGGGTGGTCGAGCAGCCCGTCGGCGAGCGCCGCGTTGATGCTCTGCGCCAGGGTCATCGGCCCACTCAGCTCCGGCGGCTTGCCCCCGAACGCCCCCTCGCGGGCCGCCGCGCCCGGCCCGCTGGCCCGTGCCGCCGCGTCGGCCACGGCCCGCGCCACGCGCACCGGGCGGCGGGGGGCCAGCGCCGACACCACGTCGGCGGCGGAGGCCAGTTTCGGCTCGCCCAGCACCTCCTCGGCGAGCCGGCGTACCTGCCAGCCCGTCTCGTCGTACCGGGCCAGCAGCTCCTCGGCGGTCGCCACACCGGCGTCGACGAGCAGCCGCGCGGTGGCGGCCACCGGGTCCCGGTCCAGGTCCTCGGCCAGCTCGGCCGGGCTGCGGTACGCCGACTCCGCGTCGGCCCCGGCGTGGCCCATGAGCCGGATCGTGCGCAGGTGCAGCACGGCGGGCCGCCGGTACCGACGTACCCAGGCGGCAGCCTCCTGCGTTACCGCGTACGTCCCCACGGGGTCGGCGCCGTCCGCGCTGAAGTAGCGGATGCCCGGCTTGGCGCGCAGCGTCGCCTCCACCCAGCCCTCCGGCGAGCGGACGCTGATGCCCAGCCCGTTGTCCTCGCAGACGAAGAGCACCGGGATGCGCAGGCCGGCATGGTCGTACCAGCCCGCGGTGTTGAAGGCGGCGGTGGCGCTGGCGTGGTTGACCGACGCGTCGCCGAACGAGCAGACCACGATGGCATCCGGCGGCCAGGGGACGTGCGCCGCGCCGGCGCCGCTGCCGACACGCACTCCGGTCCCGGTGCGCCGCCCGGCGGTGTCCAGCCGGCGCAGCCGCTCCACGGCCAGCCCCATCCCGACCGCGCGGGGCAGGTGCGAGGCGATGGTGGAGGTGGTCGGCACGACGGCCAGATCGGCACGGCCGAATACCTTGTGCCGGCCGCCGGCGATCGGCTCCTCGCTGGACGCGACCATCCCTCGCAACACGTCCCGGGCCGCCTCCGCGTACGGCACGAAGCCACCGACGGGTGCCTCGGACCCGGCCGGCTCGGGTTCGGAGTCCGGGTCCGGGGCGTCGGCGGCCGGGGACGTCGGGGCGTCGGCGGGGGGTGTCGGGGCGTCGGCGGCGACCTGGGCGGCGCGGACGCAGTAGAAGGCACCGGAGCGGTAGTGCAGCAGCGCCGGGTCGGTGGGGCGCAGCGCAGCCGCGACGGCGGCGTTGCCCTCGTGCCCGGACGAGCCGATGGTGTAGAAACCCTCCCCGAAGCTGCGCAGCCAGCGCCCGGCCAGGTCGAGTTGCCGGCTGGTCACCTGCGCGTCGAACAGATCGAGCAGTTGGGCACCGGTCAGCGGGGCGTCGTCGGTGACCGGATCGGCGAGGTCACGCCGTTGCGCTGGAGCGGGCAGCGCCGCCAGCGTCTCCCGGAACCGGTCGTCGAGATCTTGCGGGGTGGTCACGTCCGACAGCATTACCGACGCAGGCCACCGTCGCCCAGTGGGACACGGCCGCCGCGGGTCGACTCACTGCGGGTCGCAGGGCTCCGGAAAACCGCCGTCGGACGCCTTCCACACCAGGTCACGCAGGGTGGACAGCTCCTCGTCGCTCAACGCGGCGAGGAGTCGGGAGTCGGACATCACCTCGGACACCCGGTCCCGCACGACGCGCCCGTCACCGGTCACCACGAGCGTCTTCTGTCGGCGGTCGGCCGGGTCGGTCCGGCGTTCGACCAGGCCGGCCTGCTCCAGCTTGTCGACGAGCGCCGTCACGTTCGACCGGTCACAGCTCAGCCGGTCGGCGAGGTCCCGTGCCGGCATCGGACGGTCTGGGTCCAGCTCGTGCAACGCCCGGGCCGCCGCCGGGGTGAGCCCCAACTCGACGAACGCGCTGCCCTGCCGATGCCGCAGGGAGGCCGTCAGCTGGGCCATCCGACCCATCGCGTCGGCGGCCAGCCCGGCCCGATCCCCCTGTCGGCCCGCCGCGGAGCCCCCCTGCGGTGCCACGCCCACATCGTACGCGTCACGCGGACCGCCCAGCTCAGCGATGAGGCCGCCCCAGCCTGCCGGGCCCTGCCCGCCGGGCTCGGTCGGGCGGCGTCGGATGAGGGCTCGCGTCGGGCGCAGCCGCAACGGCCGCCGGGCGGTCAAGATCCGCACAACTTCGGTGAAAGTGCTGCCTCGGCGCGCCCGGAGGCAGCAGTTTCGGGTTAGTTGCGCGGATCTTGGGGCGGGACGGGACGGGACGGGGACGGGGCGCGGGCGTCAGGCGGGCAGGAACGAGAAGCGGACCTGGCGGGTGGGGTTGTCGCCGTTGGTGTCGACCAGGCAGACGGACTGCCAGGTGCCCAGGGCCAGTCGACCGGAGAGCACCGGCAGCGTGGCGTACGGCGGAACGAAGGCCGGCAGGACGTGGTCCCGGCCGTGCCCGGGTGAGCCGTGCCGGTGTCGCCAGCGGTTGTCGGTCGGCAGCAGCGCGTCGATGGCGGTGAGCAGGTCGTCGTCGGAGCCCGACCCGGTTTCGATGATCGCCAGCCCGGCCGTGGCGTGCGGCACGAAGACGTGCAGCAGGCCGTCGCCCTCGCCGGAGACGAAGCTCTGGGCCTCGGCGGTGATGTCCCGGACGGTCGGCCTGGACCCGGTCTGGACGGTGATCACGTCACTGCGCATACGTCGCATTCTGCCGCAACGCGCGATCAGGAGCCGCCGCCACCGCCACCGGAGTCCCCACCGCCGCCGGAGAAGCCACCACCGGAGTCGCCCCCGCCGCCGAAGAAGCCGCCGCCCCCGGAGTCACCGCCGAAGAAGCCGCCGTCGGAGTCGCCGCCGGAGAAGCCATCGCCCCCGGAGTCGCCGCTCCCACCATCGGAGCCGCTCCCACCATCGGAGCCGCCTGCGCCATCGGAGCGGTCCCCGCCGCCCGGGTCGCCGTAGTACATCAGGGGCACGCTGGTGTCGGCGTACCGTCGGCGCGGACCGGGCACACGACGAGGCCCCCGTCGGGGCGCGGATGCGCGCAGTCCAGCGCGTAGCTGCATCGCGCCGAGCGCCATCGCTCCGGCGCCGAGAATCGTGATCGGCAGCACGGCGGTGTCCCCGGCAAGGAGCACCGGCAAGGAGAGAAGCGCCCCGAGTGCGCCAACCGAGAGGATCACGCCGCCGCTCACCACCCGCAGCCGGTTCATATTCGGCACCGTAGCGAGCCCGGGCAAGCGGGCAGCGGGGCCGCCGTAGCGCTAAGTTACCGACGGGTACCTGTGTTCAGCATCGCGTCCGGGGGACCTAGACGTGACGACGGGTGCCACCAGGGGGCAGGATGGCGCTAGAGACCTATCCCACACACAACCGAGGGAACGCCTGTGGCTACGGAACGCAAGCGCCCGGTGATCAGCGACGGCCTACCGAGCCAGCTTCCGGACATCGACCCTGAAGAGACCAGCGAATGGGTCGAGTCGCTTGACGGTGTCATTGACGAGCGGGGAGCAAAACGCGCCCGCTACGTCATGCTGCGCCTGCTGGAGCGGGCCCGTGAGCGCCAGGTCGGGGTTCCGCCCCTGACCACCACCGACTACATCAACACCATCACCCCCGAACGCGAGCCGTGGTTCCCGGGCGACGAGCACGTCGAGCGGCGCATCCGGGCGTACGTGCGGTGGAACGCCGCGATGCTGGTGCACCGGGCGCAGCGCCCGGAGATCGGCGTCGGTGGGCACATCTCCACCTTCGCCAGCTCGGCGTCGCTCTACGAGGTGGGCTTCAACCACTTCTTCCGGGGCAAGAACCACCCGGGCGGCGGCGACCAGATCTTCTACCAGGGCCACGCCTCGCCCGGCATGTACGCGCGGGCGTTCCTGGAGGGGCGGCTCAACGAGCACGAGCTCGACGGGTTCCGCCAGGAGCTGTCACATCCGGGTGGCGGCCTCCCGTCGTACCCGCACCCGCGGCTGATGCCGGACTTCTGGGAGTTCCCCACCGTCTCGATGGGTCTCGGCGGTCTGAACGCGATCTACCAGGCCCGGTTCAACCGGTACCTGCAGCACCGCGGCATCAAGGACACCTCGCAGCAGCACGTGTGGGCGTTCCTCGGCGACGGCGAGATGGACGAGCCGGAGACGCTCGGCGCGATCGGCGTGGCCGCCCGCGAGGAACTGGACAACCTCACCTTCGTGATCAACTGCAACCTGCAGCGGCTGGACGGCCCCGTCCGGGGCAACGGCAAGGTCATGCAGGAGCTGGAGTCGTTCTTCCGGGGCGCCGGCTGGAACGTCATCAAGGTGGTCTGGGGCCGTGAGTGGGACCCGCTGCTCGCCGCGGACACCGACGGCGCGCTGGTCAACCTCATGAACACCACGACCGACGGTGACTACCAGACGTACAAGGCGGAGTCCGGCGCGTACGTGCGGGAGCACTTCTTCGGCCGGGACGCCCGCACCCGCAAGATGGTCGAGCCGCTGAGCGACGACGAGATCTGGAACCTCAAGCGGGGTGGGCACGACTACCGCAAGCTCTACGCGGCCTACAAGGCGGCCACCGAGCACACGGGTCAGCCGACGGTCATCCTGGCGAAGACGATCAAGGGCTGGACGCTCGGGTCGCACTTCGAGGGCCGTAACGCGACCCACCAGATGAAGAAGCTGACGCTGGAGGACCTGAAGACCTTCCGCGACCGCCTCTACCTGGACATCCCGGACAAGGCGCTGGAGGACAACCCCTACCTGCCGCCGTACTACCACCCGGGTGAGAAGTCCGACGAGCTGGCGTACCTGAAGGAGCGTCGCGAGCAGCTCGGCGGATACCTGCCGTCGCGGCGGACGAGCACCAAGCGGCTGACCATCCCCGGTCCGGAGCGGTTCGCCGACGTCAAGCGCGGCTCGGGCAAGCAGAAGGTGGCCACCACGATGGCCTTCGTCCGCCTGCTCAAGGACATCATGAAGGACAAGGAGTTCGGCAAGCGCTGGGTGCCGATCATCCCGGACGAGGCGCGGACGTTCGGTCTCGACTCGATCTTCCCGACCGCGAAGATCTACTCGCCGCACGGCCAGCGGTACACCTCGGTCGACCGGGAGCTGTTCCTGTCGTACAAGGAGTCGACCTCGGGGCAGATCCTGCACGAGGGCATCAACGAGGCGGGTTCGGTCGCCTCGTTCACGGCCGCGGGCTCGGCGTACGCCACCCACGACGAGCCGATGATCCCGATGTACATCTTCTACTCGATGTTCGGGTTCCAGCGGACCGCCGACGGGCTGTGGGCCGCGGCCGACCAGATGGCGCGGGGCTTCCTGCTCGGCGCGACCGCCGGTCGGACCACGCTGAACGGTGAGGGTCTCCAGCACGAGGACGGCCACTCCATGCTGATCGCCGCCACCAACCCGGCGGTGGTCGCGTACGACCCGGCGTTCTCCTTCGAGATCGCGCAGATCATGGAGCACGGCCTGCACCGCATGTACGGGGATGCGCAGGAGAACGTCTTCTACTACCTGACGGTCTACAACGAGCCGATCCTGCAGCCGGCGGAGCCGGAGGGCGTGGACGTCGATGGCCTGCTCAAGGGCATCTACCGCTACTCGCCCGCACCGCAGGTCGACGGTCCGAAGGCCAACGTCCTCGCCTCCGGCACGGGCATGCAGTGGGCGCTCAAGGCCCAGCAGTTGCTCGCCCAGGACTGGGGGGTGGCCGCCGACGTCTGGTCGGTGACCTCCTGGACCGAGCTGCGCCGCGACGCGGTGGAGACCGAGGAGTACAACCTGCTCAACCCGGGCGCCGAGGCCAAGGTGCCGTACATCGCGCAGAAGCTCGCCGACGCGGACGGTCCGAAGGTCGCGGTCAGCGACTGGATGCGTGCCGTACCGGACCTGATCGCCCGCTGGGTCCCCGGCGACTACACGTCGCTCGGCACCGACGGCTTCGGGATGTCGGACACCCGGCACGCGCTGCGCCGGCACTTCCACGTCGACGCCGAGTCGATCGTGGTCGCCACGCTGCGGCAGCTCGCCCGCAGTGGCGCGGTCGAGGCCACCGTGCCGGCCGAGGCCGCCAAGAAGTACGCGATCGACGACGTCAACGCCGCCCCGGTGGGCGAGACCGGCGGCGACAGCTAAACCGCACGACAGAAGGAGGGCCCGGCGCACCCGCGCCGGGCCCTCCTTCTGGTACGTCCCACCCCACCGACGTCGATCATGAAGTTGTGCTGGGGGACGAAGCGGCTATATCACCTCGTACCAGGCACCATAAGTCCATGATCGACCCCCCACTGGGGGGTGGGCGCGGCGGCGGCGGGGGTCCGGGGTCCCTGGCGGGGATCCGGACCACCGCCGTCGCGGGTGACGCCGGGAGGACGCTGCGGGTCAACCGACGGCGGCCAGGTCGGTGAGCCGGGCCAGCGAGTCCTCCAGGTCGGCGCCGACCCGGCGTAGGCCCAGGCGCAGCAGGGCCGCCTTGACGGGCCCCGCGGGCCAGCGGACCACGATGAGCCGCACGACGGTCCCGCCCTCCTCCTCATCCGGGGTGAGCTGGACGTAGATCTCGGTGCGCGCCTCCGCACGAGCACCGGCGCCCCTGGCCCGCTCCCGCCAGCCGATCAGTGTCGGCTCCTGATAGGCGATCACCTCGGCCTCATGCGCCGAACCGCGCCCCGCCTGGACCAGTTGTCGCCGCCCGAAGCCCTCTCCCGAGAGCACCTCGGCCGCGCGAACCCCCGCCAGCCAGGCCGGCAACTGCTCCGCCCGCTGCACGACGTCCCAGACCACTTCCATCGGCGCCGCCACGTGCGCACTACGTTCCACGAGGATCATTTCCGTCTTTCCTCCAGTGAGGACATCCCACGATATCGGCACTCTATGCGTCAAATCGGACTTACCTGGACGGGTTCGGAAAAAGACACGCCGATCAACCATTGCGGATTAGGCCAGGCGGGCCTATGGCGCATTCATCGACAGCGCCCTAGAGTCCCGAACACGTTTCACGTTGACCGGGAGGGCGCATGTCGACCGCACCGATGCCCGAGTTCCCCGACGGCTTCCGCTGGGGCGTCTCCACCTCGGCCCACCAGATCGAGGGCGCCGCCACGGCCGACGGACGCGGCCCGTCCATCTGGGACACCTTCGCGCTCTCCCCCGGCCGGATCAGCGACGGCAGCAGCGGCGCGGTCGCCTGCGACCACTACCACCGGTACGCCGAGGACGTGGCGCTGCTGGACGGTCTGGGCGTCAGGGCGTACCGGTTCTCGATCGCCTGGCCCCGGGTGCGACCCGACGGCAGCGGTGCAACGAACGCCGCCGGTCTGGACTTCTACGACCGACTGGTCGACGCCCTGCTGGCCGCCGGCATCGACCCGGTGGCCACCCTGTACCACTGGGACCTGCCGCAACCCCTGGAGGACGCCGGCGGCTGGCTGCACCGCGACACCGCCGCCCGCTTCGCCGAGTACGCCGAACTGACCGCCGCCCGCCTCGGTGACCGCGTCCGGCTGTGGATCACACTCAACGAGCCGTTCATCCACATGAGCCTCGGCTACGGAATGGGCCAACACGCCCCCGGCCGGGCGCTGCTCTTCGACGCCTTTCCCGTCGCCCACCACCAACTGCTCGGCCACGGACTCGCGGTGCAGGCGCTGCGGGCGCACACCACCAGCCCGGTCGCGATCGCCAACAACTACTCGCCGGTGCGGGTGGTCGGTGACAGCGACGCCGACCGGGCCGCCGGGGCCGCGTACGAGGCGCTGCACAACCGCCTCTTCACCGACCCGCTGCTCGGGCGCGGCTACCCGGACCTGCCCGGCCTCGACCAGGGCGTCGTCCGCCCCGGCGACCTCGCCACGATCGCCGCGCCCATCGACGTGCTCGGGGTCAACTACTACAACCCCACCGGTGTACGGGCGGCCGAGGAGGGCTCGCCCCTACCGTTCGACCTGGTGCCGCTGGACGGCTACCCGCGTACCGCCTTCGACTGGCCGGTCGCCCCCGACGGGCTGCACGAGCTGCTCGGCTGGCTACGCGACACGTACGGCGACGCACTGCCACCCATCGAGATCACCGAGGGCGGCTGCGCGTACGACGACGAGCCGGACGCGCACGGGCAGGTGGCGGACCCGGAGCGGATCGCGTACCTCGACGGGCATCTGCGGGCGGTCCGGGCCGCCATCGACGACGGGGTGGACGTACGCGGGTACTTCGTCTGGTCGCTGCTGGACAACTGGGAGTGGGCCGAGGGGTTCACCAAGCGCTTCGGGCTGGTGCACGTCGACTACGCCACCCAGAGGCGTACGCCGAAATCGTCGTACACCTGGCTGCGGGACGTGATCGCGGGCAGCGCGCCGGGGTCGGCGCGGTGACCACCCTCGACCCGCTGCCGGCGGCGCTCGCCGAGCCGACAGTGCCGGTGCGGCGCGGCTGGATCGGTCTGGTCTTCGCGGCCAACCTGGGCGTGTGGATGGCGTTCTTCACCCCGATCCAGGTGCTGCTGCCGCAGCAGATCGAGCGGATCGCGCCCGGCGACAAGGAGACCATGCTGGCCGTGGTCACCGGCCTGGGCGCGTTGGCGGCGGTGCTGGCGAACCCTCTGGCGGGCGCGCTCTCCGACCGGACCTGCCTGCGGATCGCGGGCCGGGAGTTCGGTCGACGGCACGTCTGGACCGCGGGCGGCGCGGTGCTCGGCGCTGCGGCGCTGGTGCTGCTGGCCCAGCAGCGCACCATCCTGGGGGTCGCTGTCGGCTGGGTCGCCGCGCAGGTGTGCTTCAACGCGATGCTGGCCAGCCTCACCGCCGCCATCCCGGACCGGGTGCCGGTGACGCAGCGCGGCAGCGTCTCGGGCTGGGTGGGCATCCCGCAGGCGCTCGGGCTGGTCCTCGGCGCGGTCCTGGTCACCGCCGTCGTCACCGGGAACGCCGCCGGCTACCTGGCGATCGCGGTGGCGATCCTGCTGCTGTCGCTGCCGTTCGCGCTGCTCACTCCCGACGAACCGCTGCCCCGCGCACACCGGCCGGCGCTGCGCTTCCGGACACTGCTCGCCTCGATGTGGATCAGCCCGCGCCGGCACCCGGACTTCGCCTGGGCGTGGATCACCCGGTTCCTGGTCCAGCTCGGCAACGCGCTGGGCACCCTCTACCTGCTGTACTTCCTCACCGACGGGGTCCACTATCCCGACCCCGAGGGCGGCCTGCTGGTGCTGATCCTGCTCTACACGCTGGGCATGATGCTGACCGCCGTGGTCTCCGGCCGGTTGTCGGACCGCTCCGGGAGACGCAAGGTCTACGTGATCGTCTCCGGCCTGATCATGGCGGTGGCGGCGCTGCTGCTCGCCGTCGCGCCGGTGTGGCAGATGGCGATCGTCGCCGCGCTGCTGCTCGGGGCGGGCTACGGCGTCTACCTCTCGGTCGACGCCGCGTTGATCACCCAGGTGCTGCCCCGGGCCACCGACCGGGCCAAGGACCTCGGCGTGATCAACATCGCCAACTCGGCGCCACAGGTGCTCGGGCCGGCCCTCTCCGCGCCGCTCGTCGTCCACCTGGGCGGCTACCCGACGCTGTACGCGGTCACCGCCGTGGTCACCGTGGTGGGCAGCGCCCTGGTGGTCAAGATCCGCTCAGTCGCTTAGGGCGTGTGTCAGAGCCCTCGGTCGAGCCGAGGTGGAGTCCAGCCGGCGGTCCGGCAGGGCGGAGATCGGCTCGGATACCGGTGTTGCATCGGGGCCGATCTCCAACGCGGCCGGCCGTCGGCTGGGCCCGCCGCAGGCCGGCCAGAGGCTCTGACACACGTCCTAGTCGGGGGGCCGTGGCCGGAAGCGTTCACGTGCCGCCGTAGGCTGGAGGACGTGACGGTACGTGTGCGCTTCGCCCCCTCCCCGACCGGTATGTTCCACGTCGGCGGCGCCCGCTCGGCGCTGCAGAACTGGATCTACGCCAAGCAGCAGGGCGGGGTGTTCGTGCTGCGCATCGAGGACACCGACGCGGCCCGCAACAAGCCCGAATGGACCGAGGGCATCCTCTCCGCGCTGGACTGGATCGGCATCTCCCGGGGCAGCTACGAGGGGCCGTACTTCCAGTCGGCGAACGCCGGCGAGCACCGCGCCGCCGCCACCCGCCTCTACGAGTCGGGCCGCGCCTACTACTGCGACTGCACCCGCGAGGACGTGCAGGCCCGCACCGGCTCGCAGTACCAGGGCTACGACGGCTACCACCGCGACCTCGGCCTCGGCCCGGGGCCGGGGCACGCGCTGCGCTTCCGTACGCCGGACGAGGGCACCACGGTGGTCGTCGACCTGATCCGCGGCGAGCCCACCTTCGAGAACAAGCTCATCGAGGACTTCGTCATCGCCCGCGGCGACGGCTCGCCGGTGTTCCTGCTGGCCAACGTCGTGGACGACATGACGATGGGCATCACCCACGTGATCCGCGCCGAGGAGCACCTGCCCAACACGCCCAAGCAGCAGCTGCTCTGGGATGCCCTCGGCGTCAAGCCGCCGATCTGGGCGCACGTGCCCGTGGTGGTCAACGAGAAGCGGCAGAAGCTCTCCAAGCGCCGCGACAAGGTCGCCCTGGAGGCGTACCGCGACGAGGGCTACCTCGCGGGCGCGATGCGCAACTACCTCATGCTGCTCGGCTGGGCGCCGTCGGGCGACCGGGAGATCGTCCCCTGGTCGGTCGTCGAGGACGAGTTCCGGCTGGAGGAGGTCAACCCCTCCCCCGCGTTCTTCGACGAGAAGAAGCTGCGCGCCTTCAACGGCGAGTACATCCGCGCGCTGCCCGTCGCCGAGTTCGTCGACGCCTGCCAGCCGTGGCTGACCGGCACCGGGACGATCACGCCGCCGCCGTGGCAGCCGGAGGAGTTCGACGCCGACGCGTTCGCCGCCGTGGCGCCGCTGGCCCAGACCCGGATCGCGGTGCTCAGCGAGATCGTGCCGAACGTCGACTTCCTCTTCCTGGCCTCGCCCACGATCGACGAGGCCGCCTGGACCAAGACGATGAAGGACGGCTCGGGCGAGTTGCTCGACGCCGCCGTCGCGGCTTTCGAGGCGCTCGAGTCCTGGGACGCCGAGTCGCTGAAGTCGACGCTGGAGGCGGTCGGCGCCGAGCGCGGCCTCAAGCTCGGCAAGACACAGGCGCCGGTCCGCGTCGCGGTAACCGGCCGCACCGTGGGCCTGCCGCTCTTCGAGTCCCTCGAGGTGCTGGGCCGCGACCGCACCCTGACCCGAATGCGCGCAGCCCGCCTCCGCCTGGTCTAAACCCCGCCCCGCGCCCCGCGCCCCGCGCCCCGCCCGCGCCCCGCGCCCCGCCCGCGCCGATCTTGCAGTTTCGGTTGTCGACATGCAGTGGAATGCGCGCTAAGTCGCCACAGAAAGTGCAAGATCGACGGAGCGAGGGCTGGTCTAACCTCGCGCCCCGCGCCCCGCGCCCCGCGCCCCCGCGCCCCCGCGCCCCGCGCCCCCGCGCCCCCGCGCCCCCGCGCCCCCGCGCCCCCGCGCCGATCTTGCAGTTTCGGTTGTCGACATGCAGTGGAATGCGCACTATGTCGCCACCGAAAGTGCAAGATCGGCGGAGCGAGGGCGGGGGCCAGGGCGGGGCCAGGGCGGGGCAATCGGCGGAGCGAGGGTGGGGCGAGGGGCGCGGGCGGGTTATGGCGGGTTATGGCGGGTTCGCCTAGGGGGTGTTGCTTCTGCGGCGGCGGAGCAGCAGCAGGGCACCGGTCAGGGCGGCCAGTAGTACCAGGGCGCCCAGCGTCCAGAGCCACCAGTTGCCGTTGGTGTCGGACTGCTCGCCGGCGACCGGTACGGCGGACAGCGTGCCGGCTGACGGCGACAGGGGCCCGGCGGGGGACGCCGTGGGCGAGCCGGCCGGGGGTCCCGACGAACCGGTGCCGACGGCCGAGGGACTGGCTGTCGGGTCGGCGGCCGTGCCGGTGGTGAGGGTGAACCGCACCTCGCCCTTGATCGGGTGGCCGTCGCTCGACGGGAGCTGGTAACCGACGATGTAGAGCCCCGCCGCACCGGGCTCGAACGGCACACGCACGCGGGTGCCGTCGAAGGTGGGCCGCCCTCCGGCGACCACATTGTCCGGTCCGGTTATTGTGATCTTCGTCGTAGTGGGTGACGGCTTGGCCAGGAAACGCAGTTCGATCCGGGCCGGCGCGGTGGCCACCCGTGCGCCGTCGCGCGGATTGCTGCCGGTCAGCGAGTTGTGCGCGGCGGCCGGTGTCGCCGGGACCAGTAACGACACACCGAACGCCACGCCGAGCACCACTGGCACGACGCGTGCCATCCGTGTAACCCTGCCCCCCATGAACCCCTCCGTAAGGGTACGATCCGCCCGCTGATCAAACAGCTCCTCATTAGTCGAGCAGAGATCGCAGATAGTTCCAAATACTGTTCCACAAGCTGCAATCCATCGACGTTCTGCGGAGTCTGTAGGAGTGGGACCGACCACGTCGGTGCCGTCAACGGCTGACCGACCCGGACGTCACGGCGAAGCCATCCATCGAACGGGGCGAGGAGGCGGGATGGTCCGACAATTGAGGCGCCGGGTCGCCGTGCTGGCGGCCACGCTGGCGGCGGCACTGCTGACGCTGGGCGCCACCGGCCCGGCCAGCGCGGCGCCCAAACCGGCGCCAGCCGGCGTGGACATCAGCGGCGAAGGGCTCACCGAGCCGCTGCGGTTACGGGCCGAGACCCAGCCCGCGCACGTCCTCGCGGTCATCGACCAGGTCAACTTCTTCGGTCGTACCGGCATGCCGACGGGGCCCAAGGCAGCCGACCTCGGTCCGAAGTACACGGTCGTGGTGCTGGCCGGGGAGACCCCGAAACAGGCTTACGATCTCTACCCGAAGGCGGCTGGCGGCCCGCGTGTCTACCGCCCGGCCAAGCAGCCGGACGGCCGCAGGACGAACAGCGGCTGGTTCCTCGGTCGGCTCAGCATGTCCGAGACGCTGCGCACCGCCGGGGTGCCGCTGGAGCGGCAGTTCGACACGGTCAGCGGCGGTGTGGGCGGCGGCGAACGGGTGCTGCCGGAGGACACCATGGACCCGGTCCGGGACATCGACGAGGCGCTGGGCGAGTTGCAGCGGCTGCTGCTGCTCAACGTCGGGGTGATGTTGACCATCACGGTCGGCCTCGCCGGGATCGCCCTGCTGATCCGCCGCCGGACCCGCTGACCCGAGGGTCAGCACCAGCGGCGCGGCGGGCGCTCCCGTCGGGTGGCCCGTTGGCGGGGCCGCACCGGGCCGTGTCGATGGGCACCGGCCCAGCCCGGCAGTTCACTGAGGCAACCAGCGACGACGTCGGACTCCGGCTCACCCAGAGCGGCCAGCTCACCGGCCCGCTGGCGCGGGATCTCCTCGTCCGGTCGCCCGGTGGGCGCCTCGGTCGGGTGCGCCGCCGCCGGGCCGACCGCCCGGCGAGGCTTGCCAGCCACCTGCGGGTCGTGGTGGCCCAGCCGACAGGGCTCGCCCTGGGCGCAGCCGTGCTCGGCCTCCCCGTGCGCCATCCCCGGTCTCCTCACGCTCGCACTCACGCGCAGGTGCTTCCCCCGTACGTGCCCTGTCACCGTACTGGCCGGGACCGACGGGTGTGCACGGCGTACCCCGGGGTCAGCGCTTCGGGCGGCCGGGGAACAGGGTCGCCCAGACCGGGAAGGCGACCAGCCAGATGAGGATCACGGTGGTCAGGCTGCGGATCCAGTTGCCCAGTTCACGGGTCCTTTCCACGTCGTTCACCCAGAGGACGGCCGCACCGAGCAGGCCGCACGCGACGGCCCAGCCGAGGAGCCCCTTGGCCCACTCCCGCCACTCGTGACGAGCACGGGCCCAGCCGTCGCGGGGAGGCCTGACGGGCGGCGGCCCGCCGGCGAACCGGTGGGCGAAGCGCTGGTCCGCCCACCGCACCATCGAGTGCCCGAAGGCCACCGAGAAGCCGAGGTAGACGGCGGCGAGGCCGTGGCCGAAGTCGGCGCTGGCGCCGCGCCGCAGGTCGATCACCGACGCGGCGAGCAGCGCCAGATCGACAAACGGTACGCAGAGCAGCAGCACCCCGCCGAGCCGTGGCCGGCGCAGCGGATAACGGGCGACCAGCCCGGCACCGAGCAGCACCCAGAACGCGATCTCACAAGCGATGATCACCGCTACCACCATGGCGGCCTCCCCCGTCGTCGCCACCAGCGTCGTCCACCGGCGGGGCGCGGACCTCGACACCGGAGACGAGATCGGGGTCCTCCCTTCGACGGACCAGCCATCCGGGGCCGCGCTCGACGTACCCCTTTCGGCGCATGTCGGAGCGACCGGGCTCCTCCTCCGGTCGGAGTCGGAGGGCCGGCGGTTGTGATGGGATCGGGGCATGCGACCGCCACCGTGGCTCGGCTCCGGTACGCCCGGCCGCGACCTCACGCTGGCCGGCGCGTCGCTGGTCGGCGGCCTGGTGCTGTACGGCCTGGGCATGCAGCCGCAGATCGTCCCGCACCCGGATGTGCCGCCGGCCCTGTTCCTGGTGCCGCTGCTGGCGGTGTGCGGGGCCGTCGGCCTGCGCCGGGTCGCGCCCCGCGCGAGCCTGGCGGTGGGGACCGGGGCGCTCGTGGTGGACACGGCGCTGGGCAATTCGCTGGGCACGGTCGTCGTCTACACCCAGGTGCTCTACGACGCCTGCGTGTACGGCCCGCCCCGGCTGTGGCGGTGGCTGTTGGGGATCACGGTGACGCTGAGCGTGGTCGGGGCGGTGGCCGGCGTGCTCGGCTTCGGGCAGTGGCGCGGGGCCGCCGTCGGGGTGCCGGTGGTGCTCGCCGGGCTGCTGCCGGTGCTGACCGGGATCAGCGTGCGGCAGTACCGTGACCAGGCCGCCGCCGAGCGGACACGGGCCGAGCAGACCGCCCGGCTGGTCGAGTTGGACCGTCGGCAGGCGGTCAGCGCCGAACGGGCCCGGATGGCCCGGGAACTGCACGACGTGGTCGCCAATCATCTGAGCGCGGTGGCCATCCACGCCACCGCCGTGCTCTCCGTGCGAGGCCTGGAACGTGGCCAGGTGGAGTCCGCGTTGCGGGTGATCCGGGAGAGCAGCGTGCAGGGTCTGGCCGAGATGCGGCAGATGATCGAACTGCTGCGGGAGCCGGATGGTGGCGGACACGGCGTGGCGGGCACGGTGCCGGAGGCGGTCACGGCGCGACTGGCCGAGGCCGACGGGTTGGTCGAGCAGATCCGTGCGGCCGGCCTCGCGGTGCGGTTCCGCACCGACGGCACGCCCGGCCCGCTGCCGGTGGGGGTGGATCTCGCCGCGTACCGGATCGTGCAGGAGTCGCTGACCAACGCCCTCAAACACGGCACCGGCGAGGCGGACCTGACGATCGCGTACCGGCCGGCGGAGGTGGTGCTGACGGTGGAGAACCCGGTGCGGCCGGACGGTTCGGAACTGCCGGGTGCCGGGGCCGGACTGATCGGGATGCGGGAGCGGGTGGCACTGCTGGCCGGCCGGTTCGCCGCCGGGCCGCGGGACGGTCGCTGGCAGGTCAGCGCCGCGCTGCCCACCGGGGAGGGCGGATGACCGCGCCGGCTCGCGGGTCGGGCGAGGCCGGCACGACACCGGTACGGGTGGTGCTCGCGGACGACCAGCCGGCGGTGCGGGCGGGGCTGATCCTGATCCTGGCCGGCTCGCCGGGTATCGAGGTGGTCGGCGAGGCAGCCGACGGCGACGTGGCGGTCCGGCTGTGCCGGGAGGTACGCCCCGACGTGGCGGTGCTGGACGTGCGGATGCCACGCCTCGACGGCATCGCCGCGACCAGGGCGATCGTCGCCGACCGGCTCGCCGACGTGCTGGTGCTGACGACCTTCGACAGGGACGAGTACGTCTTCGGCGCGCTGCGCGCCGGCGCGTCCGGGTTCCTGCTCAAGGACACCGACGCGGCGGGGCTGGTCGCGGCGGTGCACACCGTGGCGCGCGGCGAGGGGTTCATCGCCCCCGCGGTGACCCGTCGGTTGATCGCCGCGTTCGCGGCGACGGCCCCGGGCGCGTCGGCCGCCACCCGGGCCGCGCTGGACACGTTGACCCCACGCGAACGCGACGTCCTGGCCTGTCTCGGGCTCGGCCTGTCCAACCAGCAGATCGCCGACCGGCTGGTGCTGGCGGAGAGCACCACCAAGACCCACGTGAGCCGGATTCTGGCGAAGCTGGACCTGCGCAGCCGGGTGCAGGCCGCGATCCTGGCCCAGGAGTTGGGCCTGCCCGCGCCGCCGCAGCCCTGAGCTGCGGCGGTCCGCTGACCGGTGCCGCCGTTCGTGGCCTGCTCACGGCATGTCAGGCTAGAGCGGTGAGCACGGCCGAGGGTGGGGAGCTGGCGGCCACGCTGCGTCGGATCGAGCGTTCGGCGGGAGCGCTGGCCACCGCCAGCGTGGCCCGGATGGACGAGACACTGCCGTGGTTCCGTGCCCTGCCGGCCGACCAGCGCTCCTGGGTGATGCTGGTGGCCCAGGCGGGCGCCCGGTCGCTGGTGCAGTGGCTGCGCGAGGGCGGCGGCACGGCGGACAGCACGCAGGAGGTCTCCGACGACGTGTTCGACGCGGCGCCGCAGGCGCTGGCCCGGTCGATCACCCTTCAGCAGACCGTGGCACTGATCAAGGTGACCATCGACGTCGTCGAGGAGCAGGTGTCGCAGCTCGCCGCCGAGGGCGAGGAGCAGTTGCTGCGCGAGGCGGTGCTGCGCTTCTCCCGGGAGATCGCGTTCGCCGCCGCCCGGGTGTACGCGCGGGCCGCCGAGTCGCGCGGCGCGTGGGACGCCCGGTTGCAGGCCCTGCTGGTCGACGCGTTGCTGCGGGGCGACTCGCCGGACGTCCTGGCGAGCCGGGCCGCTGCGCTGGGTTGGGCGGACGCGCCGCCGGTCGCGGTGGCGGTCGGGCACTCCCCCGGCGGGGAGGTCTCCGCCGTGCTGCACGTGGTGTACCGGCTGGCGCGGCGGATCGGTGTCGAGGTGATCGGCGGGGTGCACGGCGACCGGTTGGTGATCGTGCTGGGCGGCGCGGCGGACCCGTTGAGCGCCACCGGCAAGCTGCTGGACGCGTTCGGTGACGGCCCGGTGGTGGTCGGTCCGGCCGTACCCAGTCTGGACGAGGCGACGGAGTCGGCGCGGTCCGCGCTGTCCGGCTTCCGGGCAGCGCCGGCGTGGCCGGCCGCCCCCCGCCCGGTGGCGGCGGCCGACCTGTTGCCGGAGCGGGCCCTCGCGGGCGACGCGGAGGCCCGTCGCCGGCTGCGCCACGACGTGTACGCCACACTGGTACGCGCCGGTGGCGAGCTGTTGGAGACCCTGGACGCCTTCCTGGCCGCCGGTGGCACCCTGGAGAGCGCGGCTCGGGCGCTGTTCGTCCACCCGAACACGGTGCGGTACCGGTTGCGCCGCATCGCCGAGGTGACCGGTTTCTCGCCGCTGTCGCCGCGGGACGCGTTCGCCCTTCAGGTGGCGTTGACAGTGGGTCGGCTGGATCCGGTGGTCCCGGTGGCCTCGTCGGTCCCGACCCAGACATTGACCCCGGCCACCCGGAAATCCACCCAAACCAGTGATGATCCCCGCCGATCTTTGTAAGAAACCTCCAAAGGTTCTAGTGCGGTTTGGTCGGCCTCGGCACAGCGCTACCCACGCGTATCCGGGAGAGTCATAGGCGTGCTCGCCGTACTTAGTCCCGGCCAGGGTTCGCAGAAACCCGGCTTTCTCACTCCCTGGCTCGACCTGACCGGCACCGAAGCGCGACTGCGCTGGTGGTCGGCGCTGGCGGGCGTGGATCTGGTGCACCTGGGCACCGCCGCCGACGCCGACGAGATCAAGGACACTGCCCGTACCCAGCCGCTGCTGGTCGCGGCGGCGCTGCTCGCCGCCGAGCACCTGCCGCTGGACGACGTGGCGCTCACCGTCGGGCACAGCGTCGGCGAACTGGGAGCCGCCGCGGTCGCCGGGGTGCTGTCGGCCGAGGCCGCGATCACCCTCGCCGGGATTCGCGGCCGGGAGATGGCCGCCGCGTGCGCGTTGGAGCCGACCGGGATGGCAGCCGTGCTCGGCGGCGACCCGGACGAGGTGCTGGCCGCGATCGACGCCAACGGGCTGCACCCGGCCAACCGCAACGGCGCGGGCCAGATCGTCGCCGCCGGCGCGCTGGACGGGCTGGACGCGTTCGCCGCCGCGCCACCGGCGAAGACCCGCGTCATCCGACTCCAGGTGGCCGGCGCCTTCCACACCCCGTACATGGCTCCGGCCGAGACCGCGCTGGGCACCGTCGCCGCCGGGATTGCCCCCGTCGACCCGGCCCGGGTCCTGCTGTCGAACCTCGACGGCACCGCCGTCACCGACGGCGACGAGCTGGTGCGGCGGCTGGTCCGCCAGGTCACCGCCCCGGTGCGCTGGGACCTGTGCATGCGTGCCCTGGCCGAGCACGGAGTGACCGGCGTGATCGAGCTGCCGCCGGCCGGCACCCTCGCTGGTCTGGTCAAGCGCGAGCTCAGGGGCGACGGCGCGCCGGAGATCGTCACCCTCAACACCCCGGACGACCTGCCGGCCGCACGGGACCTGATCGCCCGCCACGGCACGGCGGGCCAACCGCTCGCCCCCATCGGAGGACACTCATGACCGGCAGTCGCATCGTCTCGATGGGGCACTACCAGCCATCCCGGGTGGTGACCAACGACGACATCGCCCAGCTCGTGGACACCAACGACGAGTGGATCCGCGACCGGGTGGGCATCGCGACCCGGCGGATCGCCGACAGCGAGACGGTGGCCGACATGGCCGCCGCGGCCGCCGGCAAGGCCCTGGCCAACTCCGGGCTCAGCGCCGCCGACATCGACCTGGTCGTGGTCGCCACGTGCTCCTCCATCGACCGGAGCCCCAACGTGGCCTGCCGGGTCGCCGCCAAGCTGGGCATCGGCGCCCCGGGCGCGTTCGACGTCAACACCGCCTGCTCGGGCTTCGCGTACGCGTTGGGCACCGTCGACCACGCCATCCGGGCCGGTGCGTCGCGCAACGCGATCGTCATCGGTGCGGAGAAGCTGTCCGACTTCACCGACTGGACCGACCGCTCCACCTGCATCATCTTCGCGGACGGGGCCGGTGCCGCGGTGGTCTCCGCCACCGCCGACGACGAGCCGGCCGGAATCGGCCCGGTGGTCTGGGGCTCGGTGCCGGACAAGAGCGACGCGGTACGCATCGAGGGCTGGCGCCCGTACATCCAGCAGGAGGGGCAGGCGGTCTTCCGCTGGGCCACCACCGCGCTGGCGCCGCTCGCGCTCCAGGCGTGCGAGCGGGCCGGGGTCGACCCGTCGGAACTGGCCGCGTTCGTGCCGCACCAGGCCAATTCCCGGATCATCGACGGCATCGCCAAGCGGCTCAACATCCCCAACGCGATCATCGCGAAGGACATCGTCGAGTCGGGCAACACCTCGGCGGCGAGCGTGCCGCTGGCCCTGTCCAAGCTCGTCGAGCGGCGGGAGGTGCCCTCGGGCGCACCGGTCCTGCTGTTCGGCTTCGGCGGTGGTCTGACCTACGCCGGTCAGGTCGTCCGCTGCCCCTGAAGCCCCCTCGGGGCGCGTACGCGCTCCAGGAGCGGCGGTCGGCGAGGCCGGCCGCCGGAGAACCCCCTATGAGAGGAACCAACCGCAATGACCCGTGACGAGATCACCACCGGCCTCGCCGAGATCCTCGAAGAGGTTGCCGGGGTGAACCCGGACGACGTGGCCGAGGGGAAGTCCTTCACCGACGACCTCGATGTCGACTCGCTCTCCATGGTGGAGGTCGTGGTGGCCGCGGAGGAGAAGTTCGGCGTCAAGATCCCGGACAACGAGGTCCAGAACCTCAAGACCGTCGGGGACGCCGTCAGCTTCATCGAGGCGCAGTCCTGATCATGAGTCGTCCTGACGTCGTCGTCACCGGGCTCGGCGCGACGACCCCGCTTGGCGGGGACGTCGCGTCGACCTGGGACGCCATGCTCGCCGGCCGCTCCGGGGTGAGTGCTCTCACCCAGGAGTGGGCCGCGCAACTGCCGGTCCGGATCGCCGCCCAACTGGCCGTGGAGCCGTCCGAGGTGCTGGACCGGGTTCGCCTGCGCCGGCTGGACCGCTCCGAGGCGATCGCGCTCATCGCGGCGCAGCAGGCCTGGGCGGACGCCGGTCTGGCGGATGCCGGCCTGGACTCCGAACGCCTGGCGGTCAGCGTCGGCTCCGGTATCGGCGGCGCCACCACCCTGCTCGCCCAGGACGACATCCTGGAGGCGTCCGGGCCGCGGCGGGTCTCCCCGCACACGATCCCGATGCTGATGCCCAACGGTCCGGCTGCCTGGGTCGGGTTGGAGCTGGGCGCCAAGGCCGGCGTGCACACGGTGGCCAGTGCCTGCGCGACCGGCGCGGAGGCGATCGCGCTCGGCCTGGACATCATCCGCGCCGGCCGGGCCGACGTGGTGGTGGCCGGCGGCACCGAGGCGGTCATCCACCCGCTGCCGATCGCCGGGTTCAGCTCGATGCGGGCCATGTCGACCCGTAACGACGACCCGGAACGCGCCTCCCGTCCGTGGGACACCGGCCGCGACGGCTTCGTCCTCGGTGAGGGCGCGGGCATCGTGGTGCTGGAGCGGGCCGACCACGCCGCGGCACGGGGCGCCCGGGTGTACGCACGCCTCGCGGGCGCCGGCATCACCTCCGACGCGTACGACATCGTGCAGCCGCACGCCGAGGGTGAGGGCGCCATCCGGGCCATCGCCAGGGCCATCGCGGACGCGGACATCGCGAAGCAGGACATCGTGCACGTCAACGCGCACGCCACGTCGACCCCGGTCGGCGACATGCTGGAGATCGGCGCGCTGCACAAGGCGCTCGGCGACCACCCGGTGCTGGCGGCGACGAAGTCGATGACCGGCCACCTGCTCGGCGCGGCCGGCGCGTTGGAGTCGATCGCCACGATCCTGGCCATCCGTGACGGCGTCGTGCCTCCGACGATCAACCTGGACGACCCGGAACCCGGGCTGAGCCTGGAGGTCGCCGCGCACAAGCCACGCCACATGGAGATCCCCGCCGCGCTGAACAACGCGTTCGGTTTCGGCGGCCACAACGTGGCTCTGGTCTTCGCCCGGCCGTGAGGCAGCGGCCGTGAGACGGCCGATCCGCAGGTCAGCGAAAGGGCCCCCGCACGCGAGGGGGCCCTTTTCGTGTGCTCAACCCCGGTTGCGGGGGTGCTGCCGGGCGGTGCGCTCGTTGCCGTGGCGGTAGTTGCCCGTCCAGCGGGCCATCACGAGCTGCGGGTCGTCGTCGACCTCGGCGAGGAACTCCGCCGCTCGGGCGCCGCGCAGCGTGCCCGCCACCCGGCCGTGATGGGTGATCACCACCGTGCCGTCGGCCCGCTGGTCGTACCGGAAGCCCTGCGCCTGACCCATGGCCGACACGCTGCCAGGATGGCACTGCCAGCGCGACCGGATTCCCGTGCCGAGCTCATGTGCATAGACGATGAATATAAAAGGGCTATGCTTCTGGTGTGAGTCGTCCAGACACTCCTCCTGGCGCGTCCGCCGCCATCGGGGCAGCCCTCTACGCCCTGGCCACCAGGGCCGCGAGACGCCTGCCCCGGGACATGAGCCTGACGTCCGCCGCCACCCTGGCCACCCTGGACCGGACCGGCCCACGGCGCATCACCGATCTGGCCGCGGTCGAGGGCATCACCCAGCCGGCGATGACGACCCTGGTCCGGGTGATGGAGGTGTCCGGCCTGGTCGAGCGGCGGGGCGACGCGTCCGACAGGCGGGTCACGTTGGTGTGTCTGACCGAGGCCGGCGCCGCCTATGTCCGGACGCGACGCCAGGCGGGCGTCCACGCGTTCGAGCGGTTGATCGACGAGCTGACCGGCGACGAGGTCGAGGCGCTGGTGGCGGCCCTTCCGGCGCTGACGCATCTGGCCGAGCTCGACAACCAGGACCGCGAGGGGCCGCAGCAGTGACCGGGCAGCCGGCCGACGGGGTCGCGGTGGAGGCGTTTCCGCAGACGCGTTCCGAGGCGCGGCTGCTGGTCCCCGCTCTGCTGTTCATCGCTCTGGTCGTGGCGGCGGTCGCCAGCCTCGGGACGCCACTCATCACCAGCGTGGCGACGTCGTTGCACGTCTCGCTCGGCAGCGCGCAGTGGACGCTGACCGTCGCGCTGCTCAGCGGTGCCGTCGCCACGCCGGTCCTGGGCCGGCTCGGTGCCGGCCCGCACCGGCGGGCCACGATCCTCGCCACGCTGGCTGTCGTCGTCGCCGGCAGCGCGCTCACCGTGCTGCCACTGCCGTTCGCGTGGCTCCTGGCCGGCAGGGCGGCCCAGGGCGTCGGGCTCGGGCTCACGGCACTGATGATGGGGGTGGCCCGGGACCACCTCCCCGAGGAGCGCGGCGCGGCCGTGATCGCGTTGATCTCGGTGGTCTCGATCATCGGAGCCGGGGTCGGCTACCCACTGGCCGCACTGCTCGCCGAGCTCGGTGGAGTACGGGCCGCCTACGGCCTCGGCCTGGTCGTCACCGCCGCCGCCCTCCTGACCGCGTGGCGTTCCGTGCCCGAGGCGCCAGAAGGCCGCTCCGCCCACGTCGACGTGGCAGGCGCGGTCGTCCTGGCCGCTGCGCTGCTCCTGGTGCTGTTCCTCGCCGGCGAACGGAATCTGTGGAGTCGGCACCTCGCCGTGGCGGCGGGCCTCGCCGTCGGCGCGGCGGTGCTGCTCTGCGTCTGGGCCGTCATCGAGCTGCGCAGCACGACGCCCCTGGTGGATCTGCGGGCGGTGCGGCACCCGGCGGTCGCAGGGGCGAACCTCGCCATGTTCGTCGGCGGGATCGGCATGTACCTCCTGCTCACGCTCATCACCCGGTACGCGCAGACGCCACGCGGCGTCGGGTACGGCTTCGGGCTGACGACCTTCGTCGCCGGGCTGGTCCTCATCCCGTTCTCACTGCTGGGGTTCGTCGCCGGCAAGCTCACCCCGTGGGTCCGGACGCGGGTCGCCGACCCCCTGCTGCTGGCCGGCAGCGCCGTGGTGGTCGGCGGCGGCTTCGTCCTGTTCGCGGCGGCCCGGTCGGACCTGGCCGAACTGTTCGCGGCGATGGGCGTGCTCGGCTTCGGCGTCGGCGGCTTCTCGGCCGCGATGCCCGGCGTCATCCTGGCCGTCACTCCCAGGAGCGAGACGTCGAGCGCCATGAGCTTCAACTACGTCGTCCGCAGCGTCGGCTACTCGCTGGGCAGCGCCATCGGCGGTCTGATCCTGGCTGCGGGCACCGACCCCGGCCGGCTCTTTCCCGCCGACAGCGCCTACACCACGGCGGCGCTGGTCGGCGTCGGCGCCATGGCGATCACGACGCTGACCAGCCTCGCTCTCGCGCGCCGACGCTCGTCCGAGACCAACCCGTGAGTCAGATGCACGCATCCCACACTGGAGATTCCATGCCCAAGGGCTACTGGGTCAGCGCCTACCGCACCATCTCCGACCCCGACAAGCTGGCCGCCTACAACGAGCTGGCCGCTGCGGCCGTCGCAGCCGGTGGCGGGCGGGTCCTCGTCCGTGGCGGTCGGGTCGCCGCGTACGACGCCGGGATCGCCGAGCGCACCGTACTGATCGAGTTCGACAGCTTCGAGCAGGCCGTCGCGGCGCACGACAGTGCGGCCTACCAGGAGGCGCTGGCCGTCCTCTCCGACGGCGTCGAGCGCGACTTCCGCATCGTCGAGGGCAGCGACTGACCGACGTCCGGCGTGCCGGTGTGTCAGCTCGTGCAGGTGGTGGCGGGCAGGCCGGACACGGCCACCGGTGACCGGCCGCCCGGGCGGGCCTTGCCGGCCAGCACGGCGGCGAGCGCGGTCATCGACGCCCGACTGGAGGAGTACGTCGCCAGCAACGTCGGCGACTTGGCTTTGGCCAGCACGTACGGGGTGTCCATGGCGACGGTGACCGCCGCGTCGGCGCTCAGGTCCTTCTCGCCGTCCCCGTAGCCGACCAGGTGCACCACCGTCCCGCCGCTCGGCTTCACGGTCACGCCGGCCGCCTTCAGCGCGGCGGTGAGCGCGGCCCGGGTGCCGTCCCGCCCTCCGGAGGAGGTGACGGTGACGGGCCCGCGTACCGCGCCGCCGCAGGCCCCACGCAGCACGGTGACCGCTCCGGCGGCCAGCGCGTCCGCCGCCGCCCGGTGGGCCGGGGTGTTGAGCGTGGACATCGGCTCGGCCGGGGCCGCCGCCAGCCGGAACTTCATGGTCAACACCCGGGTGACCGCGTCGACGAGCCGGGCCCGGGGCAGCGACCCGTCACGCAGGGCAGCGAGCAGCCCGTCGTACGCCTGGCCGACGTTCGGGGTCATGAGGATCAGGTCGTTGCCGGCCTTCAACGCCCGGACGGCGGCCTCGCCGGGCGCCCACCGCTTCGCCGGCGGCATGTTCATCCCGTCGGTGATCACCACGCCCTTGAAGCCGAGCTGACCGCGCAGGACGTCGGTGAGCAGCTTGTGCGAGAAGGTCGCCGGGGTGCCCGGGTCGATGGCCCGCGCGTCGAGGTGGCCGGACATCACGGCCATCGCGCCGGCCTCGAACCCGGCGCTGAACGGCGGCCACGCGCCAGCCTGCAATGCCGCTGCGGACTGGGTGAGCACCGGCAGGTCCTTGTGCGAGTCGTCCGCGCTGTGGCCGTGCCCGGGAAAGTGCTTCAGGGTCGCCGCGACGCCGCTGGCCTGTAGACCCCGGACCGCGCCGCCCACCTGCGCGGCGGCGATCTTCGGGTCGGCGCCGAACGACCGCGAGCCGATGACCGTGCTGCGGGTGGCCAGCACGTCGGCCACCGGGGCGAAGTCGATGTTGATGCCCATCGCGGCGAGTTCGGCGCCGGCGGCCCGCCAGGCGGCCTCGGTCAGCTTCGGGTCGCCGGCCGCGCCAGCGGCGAGGGCGCTGGGCAGGATGGTGACCCCGTCGGTGACGCGGGTGACCACGCCGTACTCCTGGTCGGTGCCGATCAGGAAGGGCGCCGGGCCGGCGGCCAGCCGCCCGGCGGCACCGCGCAGCCCGGTGGTCAGGTCGTGGACCTGCTTCGGGTTCTCAACATTCGTGGTCTCCTGGTTGCCCTTGGTGGGGTCGTCGGCGCTGAAGCCGACCAGGATCAACCCGCCGAGGCGGTACTTGGCGATCATCTCCGCGGGGGTGTCGACACCGGCGAGCGCCTGGTTGCCGGCCGCCGAGCCGGTCGAGACCTTCGTGGCCGAGTCGCCGTACGCGTACGGCATCAGCACCTGCCCGGCCAGGTCCTCGTCGGAGAGCGTCGCGACCAGCGCGGCGGCCCGGGCGGCCGGGTCGTCGGTGGGAGGCGAGGCGGGGGCGCTCGGGGCCGCCGAGACGCCGGTCGGGCCGGGCGTCGGGTCGGGATCCGGGGTGCCCGAACAGCCGGACACGAGCAGGGCGGTCAGGGCGGCGACGGCGACGGCGGCGTGTCGCGGGCGAATCGGCACGTCGTCCATCCCACCAGTTCCCCCTTATCGGGGCAACTTGACCTTACCGGTCGCCGCCGTGGGGGTGCCCCGACACCGAGGTGGGCAGCGTGGGAGGACCCACCTCAGCCGACCCGGGTGAGCAACGTCACCGGCGCGCCGTCCCCGGCGTACCGGTAGGGCTCCAGGTCAGCGTCCCATGCCGTGCCGAGCGCCTTGTCGAGGGCGTGCGACAACGCCTCCGGGGCCCGGGCGGAGGCCATCAGGGCCCGCAGCCGGTCCTCGCCGAGCTGGATGTCACCGGCCGCGCCGACGGTGGCCCGGAACAGACCACGGGCAGGCACGTACATGAAGCGCTCACCGTCGGCGCCGGGACTCGGCTCCTCGGTGACCTCGAAACGGATCATGGGCCACTGCCGGAGGGCAGCAGCCAGCTCGGCGCCCGTCCCCGGACGGCCGGTCCACCCGCACTCGGCCCGGCGGGCGCCGGGGTCGACGGGCTGAGCCGTCCACTGCAGGTTGACCGGCGCGGCTAGGACGCGCGCGATCGCCCACTCGACGTGCGAGCACACGGCGAGCGGGGTCGAGTGGACGTATACGACGCCACGCGTTGGCACGGTGACCTCCCGGAGAGCGAGGTGCGTCTTCCCCTACGACCTCGTTCACCCGAGTGGCTGCTGCAACACATGATGACTGCTGTGACGGATGGTGCGCCAGGGAATCGGAAAAAACGCCTCCCGGAATAGCCGGACGGGTGGTCTCCGTTGCCTCTCAGGACACCGCGACGACCAGCCTGATGTCGTGGTCCTGTACAGTTCCATCGGCGGCTTCTGCCGCGTTACACCTCTGCGGGCCGACCCCGTGTCACCCGCACACAGCCCCCGGACGTCCAGTCCTCCCGTACGTCTTGCAAGGAGTACCTCCGTGGCGAGCAACACCTCTAAGACCGCGCGCGCGTCCGTCCGGGCCGGCCAGGCTGGCCAGGGTGGCGCCCTCAGCGTGCTGGGCGAGTTCAAGTACCTCATCCCGCTCAACGGCGGCAAGCACGCCTACGTGCGGAACCTGACCAACGGCAAGACCGCGCACCTGCGCACCGACTCCGACGCCTTCGTCGAGGAGATCCGGGTGCTGGCCGCCGCCGGCCACGCCGCCAAGATCCGGGCGGAGATCAACAACCTGGCCAGCGTTCACCCGAACGACGGCTGGGAGGCCACCGAGAAGCGTCTGGTCGCGGCCGGCGTCTTCGAGGGCTGAGCCCCTCCCCCACCACAGCACCAGCAGACCGCCCGCCGGGAGTTCCCGGCGGGCGGTTTCGCGTTTGGGTCCCAGCGTCCGGGTCCCAGGGCAGAACACCTAGGCCGGGTCGAGCAGGGCGACCTCGCCGGTGCTCAGGTCGTACAGGCCGCCGACCACGGCCACCCGGCCGGCGGCCACCGGCCCGGCCAGCAGGTCGTCCTCGCGCAGCGTGTGGACCGTACGGCGGACGTGCCGGCGGATCGACAGCTGGTGCACCGCCGGATCGTCGAGCCCCACCTCGGTGACCGCCGGGGCGATCTCGTCGACCAGGTGGGCCAGCGAGGCGCCGGGCCGCTCCCCCGTACGCAGCGCGTCCACCGCCGCGCCCACCGCCCCGCAGCGCTCGTGGCCGAGCACCAGCACCAGCGGTACGCCCAGCTGGCCGACCACGTACTCGATGGAGCCGCACACCGCGCGGTCGAGCACGTGCCCACCGGTGCGGATCACGCAGATCGCGCCGAAGGTCTGGTCGAAGATCGCTTCCAGCGGCACGCGCGAGTCGATGCAGCCGAGGACCACCGCGTACGGCTGTTGGTCGCCGGAGGCGGCGGCCGCGGCGGTGACGTCGTGGCCGTGCACGGGTTGGCCGCTGACGAACCGCCGGTTGCCGGAGAGCAGTTCGGCGAGCGCGGCGCGGGGCGTGCCGCCGGCCTGCCGCTCCTGCCCCGCCACCCTCATGCCGTTCAGCTTGGCGCGCCGCCGACGGCCGCGGGTGGCGTCGGGAATTTCGCTCCGGCGCGATTGGCGTGGCGTCGTGGCGGGTAGCCCGTGTTACCGCCGGGTATCCCGGTGCTGGTGATGCCTGGGCGGCCCTGGGAGGTGGCGATGCCGGAGCGGTTCGAGGTCGGTATGTCCGACGGCGTACGACTGCACGTCGAGACCACCGGGCCGGCGGACGCCCCGGTCACGGCCGTCCTGCTGCACGGCTGGACGCTGGACGGGCGGAGCTGGCACCGGCAGCTCGACGCGCTCACGTCGTCGTTCGGCGACGCGGTGCGGGCGGTCACCTACGACGCGCGGGGCCACGGCCGGTCGAGCTGCATGCCGCTGCCCACGGCCACCCTGGCCCAGCTCGGTGACGACCTGGCCGCCGTCCTCGACGCGGTCGCGCCGAGCGGCCGGGTGGTCCTGGTGGGGCACTCGATGGGTGGCATGACGATCATGGAATACGCGCACCGCCACCGGGCGCACTTCGCCGCCCGTACGGCGGGCCTGGTCTTCGTCTCCACCACCGCCGAGGGGCACACGCACACCGTGTACGGGCTCTCGCCGCGCATCGCCCGGCTGATCCGGCTCGCCGAGACGACAGGCGCCGGCGTACTGGCCCGGTGCGGTTCGTGGCGGGCGCCCCGGGCGCTGCTGAACGCGCTGCAACCGAGCATCCGGTGGATGCTCTTCGGCGACCGTTGCGACCCGTCCGACATCCGCCTGGTCACCTCGGCGGTGGCCCGCGCCTCGCTGCGTTCGATCGGCGGTTTCCGGGCCTC
This sequence comes from Micromonospora sp. NPDC005172, assembly GCF_040608555.1. Taxonomy (NCBI): domain Bacteria; kingdom Bacillati; phylum Actinomycetota; class Actinomycetes; order Micromonosporales; family Micromonosporaceae; genus Micromonospora; species Micromonospora sp. NPDC005172. The sequence goes on along the minus strand of NZ_JBEXIL010000008.1, from coordinate 125,949 downwards.
GATCGGCGCCCAGCACCGGCTGGACACGCTCACCGCCCTCGGCCACCTGCCGGCTGCCGCCCTGGTGGGTGACCGGGACCGGCTGACCCCGCCGCCGTGCGCCGAGTCGATCGCCGCCGCCCTGCCGGCGACCGAGCTGACCGTCTGCCCGGGCGCGGGGCACATGCTGATGTTGGAGCGTCCGGACGAGGTGAACGCCGCGCTCACCGGGGTGCTGGGTCAGGTGGTGGCCCGGTCGGGGCCACACGGGCGCGACGCGAGTGCCACGCCGTCGCCGCGCGGGCTCGACGCGGGCGCCGTCGCTGCGGGTCGCTGAGCACGTCCACGCACCTCGGGCGCGGCGGGCCGGGCCGGGGGCCGTACCCTTCTGCGGTTGGCCCGCGCGGTTCTCGCCGCTTGCCGGCGACATCTAAGGAGCGTGCGTTGACCGACCAGACCGCCCTGGAGCAGGAGATCGCCGTCGAGCAACGGCACCTCGACCGGGTGTACGCCCGACTGGCCGAGCTGCGGCAGTCGGCGGTGCGCGCCGAGCGGGACGGCTACCGGATGGCGCGGGTGGGCACATTCGGCGCGCTGGTCGAGCGCGACGCGATGGTCTTCCACGCGGCGCGGCGGCGGCACACCCTGGACGCCGAGCACGAGGGGCTGGTCTTCGGCCGCCTGGACCTGCGCGACCGGCAGGTGCTGCACGTCGGGCGGCTCGGCATCCGCGACGACGATGCCACCACGCTCGTCGTCGACTGGCGGGCGCCGGCCGCCTCCGCGTTCTACCAGGCCACTCCCGCGCAGCCGCTGGGCGTGGTGCGCCGCCGCACCATCGGGTCCCAGCGTGAGCGGGTCACCCGCATCGAGGACGACCTGCTGGACCCGGACGCCGCCGAAGAGGGGATGACGGTGGTGGGTGACGGCGCGCTGCTGGCCACCCTCTCCCGGGCCACCGGCCGGGGCATGCGTGACATCGTGGCGACCATCCAGCGTGAGCAGGACGAGGCGATCCGGTCTCCCGGCTCCGGTGTGACGATCGTCGCGGGCGGCCCGGGCACCGGCAAGACGGCGGTCGCCCTGCACCGGGCGGCCTTCCTGCTCTACTCCGACCGCAGCCGGTACGCCGGCGGCGGCATCCTGGTGGTCGGGCCGTCGACCGTCTTCGTCGAGTACATCGCCTCGGTGCTGCCGTCGCTCGGCGAGGAAACGGCGACCCTGCACTCGCTGGGCACCCTGTTCCCGGAGATGACGGCCACCCGCACCGATCCGCCCGAGGTGGCGGCCGTGAAGGGCTCGCTGCGGATGCGCCGGGTCCTGGAGCGGGCGGCCCGCGACGCCGCGCCGGGAGCGCCGGCCGAGCTGCGGCTGCTCTACCGGGGAGGGCTGCTGCGGCTGGACCGCCGGGAGCTGGACGCCATCCGGGACCGTGCGCTGCACCGGGGCGCCCGGCGCAACGAGGCCCGTCGCGCCGGCTTCGACGGCGTCTTCGCCGCGCTGTGGGCGCAGGCACGTCGGCTGAACATCGGCCGGCTGCCCGAGCAGCGGGCCTTCGAGGGCGAGATCGCCGAGCGGCCGGAGTTCCGGGAGTTCCTCAAGGCGTGGTGGCCCCGCCTGCACCCCCGACACGTTCTCGGCTGGCTGGCCCGACCGGATCGGCTGCGCCGGTACGCCGGCGGGATCCTCTCCGGCGCGGAGATCCGGCTGCTCGGCACGGCGTACCAGAGTCTGGAGACCGCGGGCCTGACCATCGCGGACGTGGCGCTGCTCGACGAACTGGACGCGCTGCTCGGTAAGCCGGCGAAGCCGGCGCGGGCCCGGCGCGACCCGTTCCTGCTCGCGGGCGGCGTCCGTGAGCTGAGCACCGCCGCCGACCGCCAGCAGGCGGCGCGGGCGGCGGCCCGGGAGCGGCCGGAGGACTACCGCGAGTACGCACACGTGGTGGTCGACGAGGCGCAGGACGTCTCGCCCATGCAGTGGCGGATGATCGGCCGGCGGGGACGCCTGGCCTCGTGGACGGTGGTGGGCGATCCGGCGCAGACCGCGTGGACCGGCGACCCCGAGGAGTTGACCCGGGCCCGCGACCAGGCGCTGGGCCGGCGCCCGCGCCACGAGTTCACGCTCACCACCAACTACCGCAACTCGGCGGAGATCTTCGCGGTGGCCGCGGCGGAGATCCGTCGGCTCTATCCGGACCTGTCCCTGCCGAACGCCGTCCGCTCCACCGGGGTCGACCCGGTCGAGCTGGTGGTGCCGCCCGCCGGGCTCGAGGCCGCGGTGGTGGAGGCGGCCACCGGCCTGCTGGCCGAGGTCGACGGCACGGTCGGCGTGATCACGCCGGTCACCCGCCGCGACGAGGTCGCCGGTTGGCTCGGCGCGCTCGCCGCGACGCGCCTCCAGGTGGTGACCAGCCTGGAGGCCAAGGGCATGGAGTACGACGGAGTCGTGCTGGTCGCCCCGAGCGAGATCCGGGCCGATCCGGGCTCCGGCGTGCGCACGCTCTACGTGGCGCTCTCCCGTGCCACCCAGCGGCTCACCACCGTCGACCCGACCGCCTGAGTGTCGCGTTGGCGGTGTCCGTGGGCGGGCCCGTCCTTACACTTGCACACATAGCGATGTGAGCATACATTTGACCCGGTCCCGGGCGGCGTCGGAGGGTGGGTTTCGTGGGAGCAGGTCATGACCACCACCACGGGTCGGTCGCCAACGCCGCCCACCAGCATCGGGGACGGCTCTGGGCCGCCTTCGGACTGCTCGCCGCCCTGATGGTGGTCGAGGCGGTCGCCGCCTTCCACACCGGCTCACTGGCCCTGCTCTCCGACGCCGGGCACATGTTCACCGACGTGCTCGGCATCGGGATGGCGCTCGCCGCCATCACCGCCACCCGACGGGCCACCGGCGATCCGCAACGCACGTTCGGGCTCTACCGCCTCGAAGTGCTCGCCGCCCTGGCCAACGCCGTCCTGCTCTCCGGCGTCGCGGTCTACGTGGTGATCGAGGCGATCGGCCGGTTCGGGAACCCGCACGAGGTGCTGAGCGGCCCGATGCTCGTGGTGGCCGTCCTCGGACTGCTCGCGAACGTGATCGCGTTCGCGCTGCTGCGCACCGGCGCGCGGGAGAGCATCAACCTGCAGGGCGCCTATCTGGAGGTGCTGGGCGACCTGCTCGGCTCCATCGGCGTGATCGGTGCGGCCCTGCTCATCGCGGTCACCGACTGGTGGTGGGCCGATCCGCTGGTCGCGGTCGCCATCGGGGTGTTCATCCTGCCGCGCACCTGGCGGCTCGGGCGCGCCGCCGTCCGCATCCTGGTGCAGGCCGCCCCGGAACACCTCCAGGTCACCGCCGTGCACGACCGACTGGCCGCGGTGCCCGGTGTGGTCGAGGTGCACGACCTGCACGTCTGGACGCTCACCTCCGGCATGGAGGTGGCCTCCGCGCACCTGACCATGGCACCGGGCGCGGAGGTCGGCGCGGTGCTCACCGCGGCGCGTACCGCCCTGCGGGACGACTTCCGCATCGAGCACGCCACGTTGCAGATCGAGCCCGGGGCCGCCCCGGGCGTCTGCGGCTCCGTCGAGTGGTGAGGTCGTCCACGGTCAGCCACGACAGGGCAGCGCCGGGGTCACCGCCCCGCGCGAGGCAGGGACGGTGACCCCGGCGATGCCGCCCCACCAAGGAGGCGGTGGCACGGTCAGGAACGCGTACCGACAGCGGCGGCGAAGATGTGCAGGGTGGGGGTCCCCGCCTGCACGGGAGCGACGCCCGCGACCGGCAACGTCACCCGGGCGACGGTCTTGCCCGAAGCCAACGGCACGGTGACACCGAACACCGCGCTCGGGCTGTCGTACCGCGTGTTGCCCTGCCGGTTCTGGTAGGCGGCAACGGCCACCAACGTGGTGGGCGCGGCGGGCGTCGCGGTCACGAACCAGTCCGGCGACGTCAGGGTGAACGCCTGCGTCGTGCCGTCGGTGTACGTGATCGTGCCGGTGCCGGTGCCCTGGCCGTGAGCCGCCGAGAAGAGGAACGCGAGGGTGTTACCGGAACCGGACACCGTGACGGTCTGGCCGGTGGCGATGACGTTGTCCAGCTGGCCGGTACCGGCGCTCGACGGCCACGTGAGCTTGACACCGTTGAGGGTGACAGTCGCACCGCGGACCAGCTTGGCAGTCGCCAGAGCCTCGGCGGAGAAGCTCGCGCCCCCGCCGTCGAAGTCCGCCGGATTGGTGTTGGCGTCGGCGGAGACCGCCACGTTGTTGACCGCCTGGGCCAGGGTGAGCGGCGTCGGAACCGGTGCGCCGGCACCGAACAGGGTGAGCGGGATGGCGTTCGCCATCGCCTCCATACCCAGGTCGTTGGGGTGCAGGTGGTCGCCCGAGTCCATGTCCGACCGGAACTTCGTCGGTGCGGACGGGTCGTGGGTGGCGGCGTCGAAGTCGACGTACGCGTCGCAACCGGAACCCGAGCTACGGACGAAGGTGTTGTATTCGCTGCGTGCGGTCTCGTGGGACGCGGACCAGGCCCAGTGCCCGTTGAACGGGGTGAGGGTGGCGCAGTAGAAGGCGATGCCGGCGCCGTGGGCCTTGGCGATGAGCTGCCGGAGTCCGTTGATCAGTTGCGTGCCGGTCGGCTCCCGGCCGCTGGCCAGGTCATTGATCGGGTTGTCCGCGAAGATCACGGACCGTACCCCGGACCGGCCGAGAACGTCCCGGTCGAAGCGGTCCAGCGCGCTCGGCCCGGTCCCGACACCCAGGAGCTGGTTGCCCGCGATGCCCTCGTTGAGCACCCCCACCGTGCGGCCGGACGCGTTGAGGCGGGCCGCCAGCAGGTTCGGGTACCGGTGGTTGGTGTTGTAGGACGAGCTGTGCCCCTCGGTGATCGACGCGCCCAGGGTGACCACCGCGCCCGTCGCGGCACTGTTGATCACCTCCAGGTCGGAGACGATGAAGTAGCTGGAGAACTGCTGGATCACCGACAGCGACTGGGCGCCGACGACGTTGCCGTTGGCCATGTACTGGTCGGAGAAGGCGAACTGCTTGCTGGAGACGTTCTCGGCCCTGGTGGGCGCGTAGAAGCTGATCGCCACGTCGGACTCGGCGAGCACCTGGAAGGACACCGGGTCGCTGACCGCCTCGCCGCCGGCCGGGATGGTCACCGACGACTTCCCACCGAAGGTCACCGCCTTGTCGGTGGACAAAACGATCGACGAGCCGGAGGACCGACGCGCCACGTGGAAGTCCTGCAGCGTCAGCGCCTTGGTGTTGAACACGTTGGACAGCCGAAGTCGGGCCTGTGTGCCACCGATGCTCGTGCGCACGATCTGGCGGGTCGTGGTCTGCGCCGGGAAGACCCCACCGGCGTTCTCGTACGCCGTCGACCAGGTACCGGTCCACCCGTCGGCTGCGGTTGCGGTTGTTGCCGTGGTCGTGGCGGACGCCGCCGCGCCGCTCGTACCGGGCTGAATGACGGCGGCCGCGACGAGCACGGCAACCGTCGAGACAACCAACGATCTGCGAAGCTTCACTACTAGATCCATCCTGATAAGTCGATTGGCCACTCGGCCCAAACAAAGAAACCCTATCGGCAGCGTGAGCAGTACAGGAGGTCCCCGAAACGGGACGCACGCTCCAGCACCCATGAGCCGCGAGAGGGACCTCAGGGCAGACCATCGACCGATGGTGGCGGCGGAGACACCTTCCGTCACATTGACTACAACCAGCCCCAGGGATACCGGTAAGCTCGGTCCCGGCCTCCACCCGGCGGCGCCTCCCGGCGCCGGTGGTGGCCGCCGCCTAATCGCCCGACAGGGCGAACCGGGGAACCATGTTCCTGGGGTGCATCCGCGTCAGCGGTAGGGATCTTCCGTCCCGAACCCGTCAGCTAACCCGGTCGGCGGCTGACGGAAGGACATGCGTAGTGGCACCAGCACGACCACCCGCCGCCCGACTCGCGGCCCTGATCGTCATGATGGTCACTCTCGGCATCGCGCTCCCGGTGGGCGCCGCCACCGCCGCTCCCCCCGGCGGCCTGCGGGCCGCCGCAGCGCCCGACAGCGACGAGGAGGGCGGCACACCCGCGCTGCGGGCCCAACTCGATGCGGCCAGCAAGGGCTACCTGGACGCGAAGCGCGCCCTGGACACCTCAGTCCAGCGGCAACAGCAACTCGCGGTCAAGCTGAAGACCACCGAGGCCGAGATGACCGTCCGCACCGGCAAGGTCGGCGAGATCGCCGGCGTCGCGTACCGGACCGGCCGCCTCGGCACCGTCTCGGCCCTGCTGAACAGCAACACTCCCGAGGGCTTCATGGACCGGGCGGCCGCGCTGGACGTGGTGGCCGCCAACGAGGACCGGGTGCTGCGGGACCTGCACACCATCAGGGACGAGGCGAACCGCACCCGCGTCGCCCTCGACGGCGAGATCCGTGAACAGCGCAAGCAGGTCGAGGTGATGGCCAAGCGCAAGGAGCAGGCCGAGCGGGCCCTGACCGTCGCCACCACGAAGGCGCGCACCACCGCCGCCGACACCAGCTCCAACCGCGGCACCTCCACCGCCAACGCCCAGCCCGCCCCGCGCAACTCCAACGGCTCCTGGCCGTCCGAGTCGTGCAGCATCGACGACCCCACCCCGGCCAGCGGCTGCATCACCCCCCGCACCCTGCACGCGCTCAACCAGGCCAAGGCCGCCGGCTTCACCCACTACGTCTCCTGTCACCGCTCCGGCGGCTCCGGCGAGCACCCCAAGGGCCGGGCCTGCGACTTCGCCGCGGCGAAGGGCGGGTTCGGCGGGGACGCCAGCGGTGCCGACAAGACGTACGGCAACAACCTGGCCGCGTACTTCATCCGCAACGCCGACCGGCTCGCGGTGCTGTACGTGATCTGGTACCGCCAGATCTGGCTGCCCAGCAGCGGTTGGAAGTCGTACAGCGGGGCGGGTGGCGACCCCTCCAGCGACCACACCAACCACGTACACCTGTCGGTGTACTGACCGGGACCGTCCGGGGTACGTCAGCGGGCGTACCCCGGACGTCGTCGGCGGTCGGACGACGACCGCGGGCCGGGCCGGGAGCATTCCGGTATGCCGAGAATCGCGCCCGCCACCCGCAAGGCACTGCTCACCCTGCACCTGGTCACGTCCCTCGGCTGGCTGGGGACCGACCTGGTGCTGCTCACTCTCGGCATCGCGGCACAACGCGGCGCCGATCCGAACGTGGTCTACCCGGTCGCCAGGCTCGTCGGCACCGTGCTCTTCGCGCCGCTGAGCGTGCTCGTCTGGCTCGTCGGCGTCGCCAGCGCCCTGCTCACTCCCTGGGGCCTGCTGCGCTACCGGTGGGTGCTCATCAAGCTCGTCATCACGACGGTGATGGTCGGGCTGGTGCTGTTCCTGCTCACCCCGAACCTGCGGGAGGCTGGCGCGCTGGGCGCCGCGCTACCCGCCCGGGGCCGCGCCGACCTGGTGATCGCGCCGGCGGTGTCGACCACCCTCATGATCATCGCGACGGTGCTCTCCACGTACAAGCCCTGGGGACGCCTACCCCGGCGCGGCACGGCGCAGGTGCGGCCCGCACGGGGCGCGGCGTTGGGTCAGGCGACAACCAGGAAGTAGTGGCCACGAGCCGCGTCGACGCCACTCCTTGCTGGATCGAGCGCGATCATGCCGCGTGCGTGTCCAGGACCGTGGCGAGGCGTGCCGCCAGGGCGAGGTGGGCGGCCCGGGCCTGGCGGAAGGCGTACCGGAACAGGGGTGTCGGCGCGCGCAGGGTGATGTCGACGTCGATGCGGATCAGCCCGTCCGAGTCGGCACGCAGCCGGGTGTGGTTGCGCACGGTGGTGGCCGGCCACTGGCGGGCCACGGTGACGATCTCGTCGAGTTCACTGACCAGCACGTCCGCCTGGTAGGTGGTGCGAAAGCGCAGCGGGCCGGCCGCCAGCCTGTCGTTGATCGTGTAGCTGGCGCGGGCGCCCGGACGAGGCGCCACCTCGCGGACCCGGATGATCAGGGGATGCAGCTCACCCTGACGCGTCAGGTCGCTCAACAACGCCGCCGCCTCGGCACGGGTGCAGCGGGCCTGGACGGTGTAGCTGAAGGTATCGCTGCTGAGCACACCGTCTCCCGACGTCGCTGGTCGCACGATGGTCCCGTACCCCCGCCCGGCTGGCATCGGCCGGACGGACACCGTGCGTTGTCCCGGTATCCGCGCAGCGTTCCCACCACGGTCGGCTGATGGGACGCCGTGGTCCGCGATTCCGGCAGCGGCGGGTACGTGCACGACGGGCGGGACGACTCCCGGCAGGAGGTCGTGGACGTGCCCGATGAGCGCCTGAGTCGCCACGAGCTGGACGAGGTGTACAACCTGGCGCTCGGGGCGGTGACCGAGGTGACCGACGTGGACCTCACCGGTCTGGACGAGCAGTCCTGACGGTGGTGCCGCACTCAGGCGCCGGGAAGCACCTCGCGGGTGGCGGCTCCGGCGAAGTAGGGCTCCGGCGCGCCGAAGAGACCGAGCAGGCCGGTCACCCAGAGCTGACGGTGCACGAACCGACTCGGCTCGGTGACGACCAGCTTGACGCCGCTGACCTCGGCGGTCTGGAAGCCGGCGACCATGGCGCTGATGCCCACGGAGTCGATGAAGGTGACCAGCCTCATGTTCAGCTCGATGCGGAGCGGCCGGCTCTTGGCCAGCACCTCCGCAATCGCCTCACGAACCTCGTACGCTGTGTCGACGTCGATCTCACCCCGTGGGGCGATCTCGACGACACCACCGGACAGGACCGACTTCACGATCGACAGGCTCACGCGAGCACCTCCACCCGCCCGTCCCCCGGGCGCCTCATCAGTACGCGGGCCGCGACCGAGAGTATTCCTCCAACGGCCTCGGTCGCCACCCCTCGGGATGAGCAATTCACGGATCCGGGCGCACAAAGTTGCCCATATCCCCACTTTTCGGCATCTGATCATTCAATACTTTTCGTTATCTGATCAGTCGACCATCGGTCGGAACCGACGCGTCGCCGGACCAGGGTAGCGGTCGCGGCGCGGCGAGCCCGACATCCGTCCCGCCCCGCACGCCCGTCCCGGCCTGGGCTCGGCGTGTCGCACAGCCCAGCGCGGTGCGACCCGGCCAGGTGCTTGCCGGCGCTGTCTAGCATCGGCCGGGGCACCCACCGTGACGGAGAGGACCTTCGATGATCAAGCGACTGGCCGGGCTGGCCGGCGTCGGTCTCCTGCTCGCCCTCGTACTGGCCTGCGGTTTCGGCGGCGGAGACGACGATGACGACGACGATGACGACGATTTTGCACGTGGCGTGGCCGCAGTGGCGGTGCGCTGACCCGGCCGCAGGGTACGCCGGACCGGGTTTGCGCCGGACCGGCCTGGGGCACTGCGCAATCAGCGAACCGTGTCGCGCTGGACGGACGCCGAGGTCCGAAGTGGCCGGCGGCTTCGGCACCTGAGGAGGTAACCACGATGTTCGGAACGAACCTGCTGGACCGGCGCAGCAAGCCGGAGCGGATTGCGGACCAGGCGTGGGAGCAACTGCTCTCCGCCGTCAGCTCCGCGGGAGACAGTGTCCTGGACACCGCGCGGTCGGCCCGTCGCAGCAGCGGCGACCTCGCCGACGGCGCCGGTGACCTGGTGGGCTCGGCGGCGGAGGAGGCACGGCGTCGCGCCTCGCGCGCCTTCGACGCGCTTGCCGGCCGCCAGCCGGCGCTGCCGTGGACGCTGCTGATCGGCGCCGCGCTGGTCGGCGCGGCGGTCGGCTGGGCCGTCGGCTCCGCCGCCCGCGCAGCCGGCAGTCGAGACGACCGCGCGGTGGACGACGTCGAGTTCGTCGACGTCGACCGCCCCAACTCCCCCGTCGGCCTGGACGACTAGGGCGTTTGTCGAAGTCCTCGGTCAAGCCGAGACCGGCCAGGGGCTCTGACACACGCCCTGGCACACGGTGAGCGAGCGGGCCCCGTCGACATCGCGTCGGCGGGGCCCGCTCGCATCGGGTGGCGGTGCTGGGCCGGTGGCTTGTGCCCGGTCCGCCGGGGTGCCGGACCCCTCAGGCAGCCCCGGCGGACCGGTGTTCTCGGGTGGCCCGGACGACGCCGGGCCACCGGGTCAGCGACTCGTGCAGGTCACCGCCGTCGGCGGCGAGTTGGTGCCGGTCCAGGAGGCGAGGAAGCCGATGGTGGTGCTGGCCCCGGCGCCGAGCGCGCCGTTCCAGCCGCTGTCCACGACCGAGACGACCGCCCCGTTCTGGGTGTGGGTGCCGCCCCACAGTTGGCTGATGCGCTGGCCGTTGGGGAAGGTCCAGGCAAGCGTCCAGCCGGCGATGGGCCTGGTGCCGGGGTTGCTGACCACCACTTCGGCCTGGAATCCACCCGACCAGGAGCCGGTGACCCGGTAGGTCGCCGCGCAGCCACCGACCGGGGGCGGCGTGGTCGTCGGGGGCGGCGTAGTGGGGGGCGGCGTGGTCGGAGGCGGCGTCGTCGGAGGCGGCGTGGTGGGGGGCGGCGTGGTGGGGGGCGGGGTCGTCGGAGGCGGGGTCGTCGGTGTGCCGCCGGTGCGGTCGGCGACCAGGATGCCGCGACCGTTGGTGCCCAGGTAGACACGGCCGTAGACCCGGGGGTCGCCGGTGAGCGCCTCGGTCGGGTTGCCGTACTGGTGGCGGTCGTCGTTGATGCGTACCCACGTCGTGCCGCCGTCGTCGGAGCGGTGCACGCCGGGTTGGCCGTCCACGGTGCCGTAGAGGAAGACGGCGGGGTTCGTCCGCCCGGGGGCCGCCTTGCCGAAGCCGACGTTGCCGGAGGCGCTGACGCCGCCCAGCTTGGTGAAGCTGGCACCGGAGTCGGTGGACCGCCAGAGTCCACCCGGGCCGGCCAGCCACAACTCGCCCGAGCGGCCGGGCAGCGCCTTGAACCGCACGTCGGAGGTGGGCAGGCCGGTCGCCGCCGTCGCGGTGAAGGTCGCACCGCCGTTGGTGCTCAGGTAGAACCGCCCGCCGCTGAAGCCGTAGAACCGGTTGGGGTCGACGCGATCGGACTCGATTGTCGCGTTCGCCGGGATGCCGCTGGACGCCGCCCACGAGTTGCCGAAGCCGACCGAGTAGACCACCCGCTGGCCCACGTCGCCGGGCGACCAGACGAAACGGCCGCCGTCGGCGGCCGCGGCGACCGTGCCGCCGGCGTTGACACCGGACGGCTCGGTGCCCTGGAACCAGGTGGCCCCGCCGTCGGTGGAGAACGCGACGTGGCTGTCGTTGGGCCGGTCGGAGTCGGTGAAGCTACCGGCGCGGACCAGTGTGGCCGGCTTGCTCTCGGCGTAGTCCAGGCTCGTGGTGCTGGTAAAGACCGGCTGGGTGAACAGCATCGACGGGATGGTGTCCAGATCGACGTGCCGGAAGCCGCCGACGTCGCCGAGCGCGCTGATCAGCGGCGCGCCGCTGGGCGGGCTGACGAGGTCGAGGACGGCGGTCTCCTCCAGGCCGCGGACCATCGGCCGGATCGTGAACTGACCACCGGTGTCCCACTTGGTGAGGTCGGTGGTGCCGTAGATGGTGGCGCCGGTGCCGTACATCATCCGGTTGGAGTCGTGCGGGTCGATCTCCACCGACTCGTTCATCCAGCCCAGCTTGGGCGTCTCCTCCGGTGGCGCCGGGTTGGTGCCGAAGGTCAGCCAGGGCACCGAGCTGATGTCCATCGTGTAGCGCTTGGACCGCTGCGGGTAGCTGGTGAAGTCCCAGATACGGGTCCAGCTCGCGCCACCGTCGGTGCTGCGGAAGAAGATCGCGTCCGGCCACCAGGAGACCTGGGTGGCCACCATCAGCGTGTTGGGGTGCTGCCGGTCGATGGTCAGGCCGCTGTAGCCGAAGTAGTCGTCGCCGCTGGTGGAGGGGATCGGGCTGATCCGCGTCCAGGCCCCGGTCGACCGGGTGAACTTCCAGACGTCGCCCTTGCCGCCGTCGTACGGGCCGCCGGTGTCGCTGGTGGCGATGTAGAGGTGGCCGCCGACCGGGTCGACGACGCCCTTGTGCGCCAGGTAGCCGGTGGGTTGCCCGGGTATGCGCGACCAGGTGACACCGCCGTCGGTGCTGCGGTAGACCGGGTTGTCCTTGTCGGCCACACCCACGTAGATCGTCTGCGTGGTGGCGCCGGCGGTGCCGGTGCTCTTGTCGAAGCTGACCCAGGTGAGGCCCTGGTTCTGCCCGTTGTAGCCGTTCGGGTCGCTGGGGTCGGCCCGGTAGTTGCCGGCGTTGGGGAAGGCCGTGACCCGGGCCCAGGTCGCCCCGTAGTCGGTGCTGCGCCACAGCCCGTTGCCGCCCTCGGCACCGTAGTAGAGGGTGCTGTTCCGATTGGGGTCGACGGCCAACCGCTCGCCCATGCCCCGGCCCGGCATGTTGCCGCCGTTCTTGAACGGCAACTCGGTGACCTGCCAGGTGGCGCCCTTGTCGGTCGAGCGCAGGATCGCGCCGTTGTTCGGGTCCCAGCCGTTGGTGTACATGCCGACCGCCGCGTACACCCGGTTGGTCTGCACCGGGTCGGTGGCGATGCTGACCACGCCGTTGTAACCCCAGCGGTCCGCGCCGACCCAGTCGAGCAGGGGCGTCCAGGACTGGCTGGACTGCTCCCAGCGGTAGGCCCCGCCGATGTCGGTGCGGGCGTAGATCAGGTTCTTCTCGGTGGGGTTGAAGACGATGCCGGGCACGAAGCCACCGCCGCCGACCGGGACGTTGCGCCAGGTGTACGCCTCGGCGGCGGCCGGAGCCGGCACCGAGCCCGCGGCGGTGATCGGGACCGCCACGACGGCCGTGGCGACGGCCAACGCCGACACGACCGCACCGGCCAGTGATCTGGGCATCTGCGTTCCTCTCGGGGGTGGGGACCCGGGAGTCGGGATCGACCGGGGATGGCGTCGCGGCCCGGGGGACGAGCACGGCGACGCGGGGACGGGTCGATCGGAAGGTGACGCGTCGTGGCCCGGGGGACGGACGACGACGCAGGGAACGGATCGGAGCTTGCCCTGGCTCCAACCACCCGACGCGAGGCTCCCGCGATCGAGGAACGCACTCACCCTAACCGATTCGACGCCGCTATGGAAGCGCTCCCATCGCTGCCCGCCGACACCCGCCTCGGGCAGGTCCGCGCGGGCCCGTCGCCCGCACCGGGTGAGGGCGGGTCACCCGCACGACCGGCAGGATCGGACCTCGGCGGGCCCACTGGCCACGGCCCTCATACCGGGTCGCCAGGAAGGGCACGCGAGCGCAAGGGAGGGACAGATGGCCATCGCGACGATCGCGCGTACCGACCAGGACATCCAGTCCGCCGTCCTCGACGAGTTGACCTGGGAACCCCGGGTGCAGCCGCACGAGATCGGCGTGACCGTCGCCGAGGGCGTCGTCACGCTGACCGGACGGGTGGACAGCTACGCCAAGAAGTGGGCCGGGGAACGCGCCACGCACCGCGTCACCGGGGTCCGGGCGGTCGCCAACGACCTGACCGTGCAGTTGACCGGCAGCGACGAGCGTGCCGACCCGGACCTGGCCGCCGCGGCCGGCAACGCCCTGGAGTGGGACGCGTTCGTGCCCATCGAGAAGCTCGACGTCACCGTCTCTGCCGGGTGGGTGACGCTGCACGGTGAGGTCGAGTGGGAGTACCAGCGGCGGGCCGCCGAACGGGCGGTCTGCCGGCTGACCGGCGTCCGTGGTGTCAGCAACGGCATCACCGTCCAGCCGAACGCGACGCCGGACGGGGTGAACCTGGCCGAGAAGATCGTGGACGCGCTGGCCCGGGCCGGGGCAACCGAGGCGGAGCGGGTCACCGTCCGGGTGCACGGCGACACCGCGGTGCTCGCCGGACTGGTGCACTCCATGCCCGAACGGGCCGAGGTCGAGCAGGTGGCCTGGTCCGCGCCGGGCATCCGGGAGGTCCAGAACCACATCGCGGTCGCGCCGGTCCTGCGCTGAGCGCGGTACCACCCGGGACGGGTGAGCCGGCCTCACCCGCCCCGGGGACAGGCTGGGGGCATGAGTGATCCGAACGGGCTGATCCAACCCGGGCGTCCCGCGCCCGACTTCACCCTGGCGAGCACTCCGGACGGGCGCCGGACCGGGCCCGAGCAGTTCCGGGGTCGCCCGGTCGTCCTCGTCTTCTACCCCGCCGACTGGAGCCCCGTCTGCGGGGACCAGATGTCGCTCTACCAGGCGGCGGCACCGGTGTTCGAGCAGTACCAGGCGATGGTGCTCGGCATCTCGGTGGACAGCATCTGGTCGCACCGGGCGTTCGCTGAGAACCAGGGCATCACCTTCCCGCTGCTGTCCGACTTCGAGCCCAAGGGCGAGGTGGCGCGCCGGTACGGCGCGTACGCCCCGCAGGGCGAGGCGGCCCGCGCGCTTGTGGTGCTCGACCAGGCCGGAACGGTGGCGTGGAGCTACCTCTCCCCGATGGACGTCAACCCGGGCGCGGACGGGATCTTCGACGCGCTCGACAACCTCGATCGAGAGCGGAAGGTGATGGCCCGATGACCACCCCACTTCAGGTCACCGCCCGGCTGCGGGAACCGGTGACCGTCGAGGACCATGTCCGCGGGCCGTCCAACGCGCCGGTGACGATCATCGAGTACGGCGACTTCCAGTGCCGGTTCTGCGGTGCCGCCTACCCGAACCTGCACGAGTTGCTGCGCCAGCGCGCCGACACGGTACGCCTGGTCTACCGCTACTTCCCCATCGCCAACGTCCACCCGTACGCCGAGCGGGCCGCGGAGACGGCGGAGGCGGCCGCGGCGCGGGGGAAGTTCTGGGAGATGCACGACTGGCTGTACGAGCACCAGGACCAGTTGGACCCCGTGCACCTCTCGCTCGGCGTCGAGCAGCTCGGGCTGCCGACGGACGAGGTGAACGGCGAGGTGGAGCGCCGGACGTACGCCGACCGGGTGCGCCGCGACTTCGTCGGCGGAATCCGCAGCGGGGTCAACGGCACGCCGACCCTCTTCGTCAACGACGTCCGGCACGACGGCGGGTACGACCTGCCCGACCTGCTGGCCGCCGTGGACGCGGCGGCGAACGCCTGATCCGCGTCGGCTGGTCCGGGCGGCGGTCCCGCCGTTCAGATCAGCCGCAGCTCGCGCGCCCGCCGGACCGCCTCACGCCGGCGGGTCGCGCCGAGTTTGCGGTAGATGTTGCGCACGTGCGTCTTGACCGTGTTGACCGACAGCGACAGCTCACTGGCGATCTCCACGTTGGACAGGATGCTCTGCAGGTAGCGCAGGATGGTCAGCTCGCGCTCGGTGAGCGGCTCGTCGAGCAGGCCGACCGGCACGACCGCCGGGCGGGGCGTGCTCTCCTCGACGCCCCGGACCAGGTCGCTGACCAGTGGGAAGTGCGCGGTGCCCGCGTCGAGACGGGCGGCCAGCAGGTCCCGCACCGACGGTTCGGCCCGGGTGAACGCCCGACGGCAGCCCTGCGGGCCGGCCAGGTCCAGCACCTGCTCCAGGACGCGGCCGGCCCGGCGTACGTCTCCGGCCCGCTCGGCGAGCACCGCCTCCAGCAGGCCGGCGTCCAGGCGTACCGGCAGGGGCCAGGCGGTGGCCGGCGACGCCTGCCAGTCCGGCAGAGCCCGCCCGGCGGCGCCGAGGTCGCCGGCCCGCAGCGACAGCCGGGACAGGGCCACGTCGAGCGCCGGGGTGCCGGCGTCGCCGGTCGCACCGGCCAGCAGGGCCCGGGCGCCGTCCAGGTCGCCCCGCTCGGCCCGGGTCTCGGCCTCGGCCGCCCGGAGCAGGCTCGACAGTTCGGTGGCGGCCGGCTCGTGGGGTAGGGCCTCCCGGGCGCGGACGAGCAGCCGCTGGGCGGCCGCCGGGTCACCCGAGTCCCGGTCGAGAGCGGCACGGCAGAGCGCGAAGACGGCCACGGCCACCGGCTCGCCGACCGCCTCCGGCAGGTCGGGCACGCCGAATGCCGGGCCGGCGAGCGCGAGGTTCGCGGCGGCCTCCTCGGGCTGGTCGCGGTGCAGGGCCACCACCGCCAGCGCGAGGTACGCGTAGCCGCAGTCGAGGCGGCAGGACCAGCCCCGCCAGGGCGGCATGCCCAGCGCGTCGCGGGCCGCCTGCTCGGCGGAGCGGAGGTCGCCGCGGACGGCGAGCAGCAGCGCGGCGCGGCTGGCGGCGACCAGCTCGGTACGCGGTCGGCCCGCCTCCCGGGCGGCCGCCCGGACCCGGACGAACCGTGTGTCGGGCAGCCCACCGCCGGACATCTCGACCAGACCCAGCGCGGTCCCGGTGAACGCCCGCAGGTCGGCGTCCTCGACCGTCGACGCCCCAGTCGACGCCCCAGTCGGCGACCCGCCCGCCGGGTCGACCGACGGGCCGACCGGTGAGCCGGACGGCGGGGCGGCGGTTGCGCGGGTACGCAGCAGCCGGGCGGCGGCGGCCCGGGCCTGCGGCAGGTCGCCGACGAGCCGGGCGAGGGTCAGCTCCAACGCGGTGGCCAACCGCAGGAACCGGTCCCGTCGCGGCACCGGCAGCGCGTCCGCGTACCCGGCGGCGGTGCGCAGGTGGGCGGCGGCGGCGCCCAGGTCACCGGCGTAGGCCCGCTCGGCGGCACTGGCCAACGCCACCTCCGGATCGGCGGCGACCGCGTCCGGAGGCGGGGACGGCGGCGGCGGACCGTCGACTGGATCGTGGTCGTAGCGGGTCAGCTCCGGCCAGTGCGCGACGAACAGGTCGGCGGCCAGGTCCCAGCGCCCGGCGGCGAGGGCGTGCCGCAGCCCGTCGGCCGGTCGCTCCGCGTCGGCGTACCAGTCGGACGCCCGCGCGTGCAGCTCCCGCACCTCGTCGTCGGGCAATCGGGCCAGCTCGGCGCGGAGCAGGTCGGCGAGCAGGGGGTCGCAGCGGTACCAGGGCGGGCGGCTGTCCTCCCGGCGCAGCAGGCCACCGGCCCCGGCCAGGTCGGCAAGCGCCTGCCCGGCATCGGCGCGGCCGGTCAACGCCTCGGCCAGGTCGGCGCAGACGGTCTCGGCGAGGGCGGTGCGGCGCAGCAGGTCCCGGTCGGCCGGGTCCATCGCGGCCAGCACCTCCTCGTGCAGATAGCCGGCGATCTCCGGTTGGTCGCCGCCGAACTGCCCCACCCAGCGCTCCGGGTCGGGCTGCCCCCGCAAGGCCAGCGCCGCGATCCGCAGCGCGGCCGGCCAGCCTCCGGTGCGGTCGCGCAGCCGGCGTACCGCCTCGGTCGGCAGCGGCGCACCGTGCGCGGTGAGCAGGTCGGCCACCTCGTCGTCGGTGAAGGCCAGGTCGTCCGGGCCGATCTCGGTGAGTTCACCGGCGAGGCGGAGCCGGTGCAGGGCCAGCGGCAGGCCGGCCCGAGCACCGACCACCAGCCGCAGCCGCTGCTCGGAGTGCCGCAGCAGGAACTCCAGCCCGCTCAGTGCGGCCGGGTCGGTGATCCGGTGCAGGTCGTCCAGGACCAGCAGCACGGGCCGCGGCGCTGCGGCGAGCCCGGCCGCCAGCAGTTCCAGCTGGTCGGGGCGCGGCGGGCCGGTGGGCAGCGGCGTGACCAGGTCGTCGTCCGCCGCGCCGGTGGCCGTGCGCAGCGCCGCCGCCAGGTACGCCCAGAGCCGGTCGCCGTCGTCGCCGGCCTCCACCGAGACCCACGCCGGCGCGGACGCGTACTCGGGTTCGGTCAGCCGCACCCAGGAGGCGAGCAGCGTGGTCTTGCCCCACCCGGCGGGTGCGGCGACCAGGGTGACCGGCCCCGCGCCGCCCTCGTCGAGGCGGCGCAGCAGGCGGGGTCGGGCCACCACCGGTTCGGGCGGCACCGTCGGCGTCAGCCGGGACGAGAGCAGGGGCTGCTCGCCCCGTCGCCCCACCGCCGTGCCGACCCGCGCGTGATCCTGCTGTTCCGGCACCCGGCCCCACCCCCGCCGCCGCGTTCCACCCCCGGTCGGCGAGCGGTTACCCGGAGCGGACCGGTTCACCCCTTCCGGGCGAGCCCGCTTCACCCGGACCCGCCCGACGATCGGAAGACGTGGACCGGGAGGACGGATGGGACGCAGGAGACGGCTGATGCGGGCGGGCTCGGCGCTCGGCGGCGGCGCGCGGGCCGGGGCGGCACGGCTTCTGCGCGTACCCCGACGGGGTGGCCGGACCGGCGCGGACCAGGACCCCACCACGGCCGGGTGGGAGGTGGTGACCGTGGATCGGCCTCCGGAGCAGGTGCTTCCCGGCGGCCGGTGGCCGGAGCCGCTGCGCCACCTGGACGGCGTGGTGGAGGTGCGGGTGCGGCAGGCCCCGGGTGACCGGGGCACCGAGCTCGCCGCCCGTCCACTGCCCCGTGCCACCGCGGCGGCCGGGCTCGCCGCCCACCTGGTCGGCGACGATCCGCGAATGCTGGTCCGACGGACCCTGCGCCAGGTCAAGCAGCGCGTGGAGGCCGGTGAGGTGCTGCGCGCGGACCGCTCGGCGGTGGACCGCCCGAGGGTCCGCGGATGAGGGCGCTGTGCTGGGTGGCCGCCGACGAGCTGGCGGTACGCGAGGTGCCCGACCCGGAGTTGCGCAACGAGCGGGACGTCATCGTGCGCGTCCGTCGCAGCGCCACCTGTGGCGGCGACCTGCCGCTGCTGGCGGGACGGGACCCGCTGCTGAGCGCCGGTGACGTGCTGGGGGCGGAGTTCGTGGGCGAGGTGGTCGAGGTCGGGCCGGCGATCCGGGGGCACCGGGTCGGCGACCGGGTGGTGGTCGGCGCGAGCGTCGCGTGCGGCGGCTGCTGGCAGTGCCGCCGAGGCCGGCACTCGTGCTGCGACAACGCCGGCGTCGACGTGGCGAGCGTCGATCCGGGCTGGGGCCGTTCGGACGCCGGCTGCTTCGGACGGCCCCGGGCGGCGGGCGGCTTCGCCGGCGGGCACGCGGAGTACGTGCGGGTGCCGTACGCCGACGTGGGCGCGTTCCGGGTGCCGGACGCCGTCGACGACGACCGGGCGCTGTTCGCCGCCGACGCCGCGCCGACCGGCTGGCTGGCGGCCGAGCTGGGCGAGGTAAGGCCCGGCGACGTGGTGGCGGTCTGGGGCGCCGGGGCGGTCGGCCAGTTGACCGCCCGGGCCGCCGTGCTGCGCGGCGCGGCCCGCGTGCTCGTCGTCGACAGGCACGAGGAACGGCTGCGGATGGCCGAGCGGCACGCCGGGGCGGAGCCGCTGGACTACCGCCGCACCGACGTGGCGGCGGAGCTGTGCGAACGCAGTGGTGGGCGGGGCCCGGACGTGTGCGTGGTCGCGGTCGGCCCGCCACGGCCCCGCTCGGTCGCCGATCGGTTCACCGGTGCCGACCGTCCGGACGCGGTGCGCGAGGCGGTGCACGCCTGCCGCAAGGACGGCGTGGTGGTGGTGCTCGGTGGGACCGGCGGGTTCGTCGACGCGTTCGACCTGGGCGCGGTCACCGACCGGCGACTCACGGTGCGCGGGGCACGTCGGCCGGACCTGCGGGACGTACCGATGCTGCTGCACCGGATGGCCCGCGACGAGCTGCGGACCGAACACCTGGCCACCCACCGGCTCCCCCTTGCGGACGGCCCACGGGGGTACGCGCTGTTCGCCGACCGCGCCGACGGGTGCGTGCGGGCCGTGTTCACGCCGTGACCGGCGTCAGCGGGATCGGCGCTGGGCGATGACGGGTGGCAGACTCGGGCGATGACGGGCGAGCGTACGTACGACGTGGTGCTGTTCGGCGCGACCGGCTTCACCGGCGGGCTGACGGCGGAATACCTGGCCCGGCACGCGCCGCCCGGTCTGCGCTGGGCGCTGGCCGGCCGTGACCCCGGCCGCCTCGCCGGCGTGCGCGACCGGCTCGCCGCGATCGACCCCACGCTTGTCGACCTGCCGCTGCTGCACGCCGACGTGACCGACGCCGACTCGCTGCGCGTGGTGGCGCAGAGCGCGCGGGTGGTCGCCAGCACCGTCGGGCCGTACGTCCACCACGGGGAGCCGCTGGTCGGGGCCTGCGCCCGGGCCGGCACCGACTACCTGGACATCACCGGCGAGCCGGAGTTCGTCGACCTGATGTACGTCCGCCACCACGCCGAGGCGACCCGCACGGGTGCTCGGCTGGTGCACGCCTGCGGGTTCGACTCCGTCCCGCACGACCTGGGCGTCTGGTTCACCGTCAAGCACCTGCCGGCCGGTGAACCGATCACCGTGGACGGTTACGTGCGAGCCGGCGCCCGCTTCTCCGGTGGCACGTACCACTCCGCGCTCACGGCGTTCGCCCGGACCGGGGAGGCCAGCCGGGCCGCCCGGGCCCGGCGGGCGGTCGAGCCGCGCCCCACCGACCGCCGGGTGCGTGCGGTGCCCGGCCGGCTGGCCCGCAGCGCGGAGCTGGGCATCTGGACCGTGCCGCTGCCGACCATCGACCCCCAGGTCGTCCGCCGGTCGGCTGCGGCCCGCCCGGAGTACGGCCCGGACTTCCGCTACCGGCACTTCGCCGCGCTGAAGCGGCTGCCGACGGTGCTCGTCGGCGCGGTGGGGCTCGGCGCGCTGATCGGCCTGGTGAAGGTGCCGCCGACCCGGCGGTGGCTGCTCGGGCGGCTCGCCTCCGGGCAGGGGCCCACCGCGCAGCAACGGGCGTCGTCCTGGTTCCGGGTCCGGTTCGTCGGCGTCGGCGGCGGGCAGCGCGTGGTCACCGAGGTCGCGGGCGGCGACCCGGGCTACGACGAGACGGCGAAGATGCTCGCCGAGTCGGCCCTGTGCCTGGCGCTCGACGACCTGCCGCCGACCGCCGGCCAGCTCACCCCGGTCAGCGCGATGGGGGACGCGCTGCTCGACCGGCTGGTCCGCGCCGGGCTCACCTTCCGGGTGCTCAAGCGGGACGGGACGGCCCCGGCGCACCCGGCCGCTTGACCCTCGACCAGGTCGAGGGGGCAGGATGCCCGACGTGGTGAGCGACCTGCACAGCATCGGCGAGTTGGCCCGGGCCAGCGGCCTGACCGTCAGCGCGCTGCGCTTCTACGACTCGGCGGGCGTGCTGACGCCGGCCCTGGTCGACCCGGTCACCGGCTACCGCTGGTACACCGACGAGCAGATCGCCCCGGCCCGGCTGGTCGCGGGGCTGCGCCGGGTCGGGGTGCCGGTACCGGACATCGCCGCCGTCGTACGCGCCGAGCCGGCCGAGGTGCACCGGCTGCTCGACGCGCACCTGCGCCGACTGGCCGACGGGCTCGCCGACGCCCGCCGCGAGATCACGCGGCTGCGGACCCTGGTCGACCCGGTCCGAGGCGTGGTCACCACGCTGCTCCTCTCCCCCGCCGAGCTGGCCGCCGCGCTCGACGCGGTGCGCTTCGCCGTCGGCGTCGACCCGGAGATCCCGGCCCTGTCCGGGATGCTGCTCGA
The DNA here is from genome assembly GCF_040608555.1 of Micromonospora sp. NPDC005172. Taxonomy (NCBI): domain Bacteria; kingdom Bacillati; phylum Actinomycetota; class Actinomycetes; order Micromonosporales; family Micromonosporaceae; genus Micromonospora; species Micromonospora sp. NPDC005172. The sequence continues at coordinate 104,625 of NZ_JBEXIL010000008.1, read as the reverse complement.
CATCGAGCCGGACGGCGTGCGGCTGGTCGCCACCGACCGGCACCGCCTCGCGCTGGCCCGGGCGGGAGCGGCCGTCGACGGGCCGCCCGCGCGGGTACTGGCGCCGGTGGACCTCGTCGACCGGCTGCGCCGGCTGCTGGACACCGACGACCGGCCGGTACGGCTGACCGTGGCCGGCACAGAGCTGCGGGTGACGGTGGCCGGCCGGACGCTCACGGGCACCGCCCTGCCGGACGACTTTCCGGACTACCGGCGGCTGCTGCGCGAGGCCGTCGGCGCGCGGCCGGCCGCGTACCGCATCCCGGTGGACGTGGCGGCCCTGCGCGCCGCGCTGCGCGACCCGGCCGCCCCCACGCTGGCCCGCGAGTACGCCGGCACGCCGCTGGCGATCTCCGTGCTGGGCCTCGACGACTCGGGTGACCTGCGACTGCTGCACCCCGCTGAGCTGACCGGCCTGGTGACTGGGCCGGAAGCCGGGCTGCGGTTCGGGGTGAACGGCGAGTACCTGCTCGACGCCCTGGACGCGGCCGGCGGCCCGCAACTGGTCCTGGAGCTGGACGGGCCGATCGCCCCGCTGGCCGTCCGACGCCCGGACGACGCGGACACCTACTCCGTGCTGATGCCGATCCGGCTGTAGAAACCGGTCGCGCTCCCCGTAGTCGGGTGGAAACGTGCGCGACGGTAACATCTGATGGTTCACCAGTGAACCCCGGACGGAGGCGTACGGAGCAGCATGCTCGACATGGAGTTGATCCGGAAGGATCGCGAGGCGGTGGCGACCGCGCTGGCGAAGCGACTGGATCCCGCCGAGGTCACCCGTTCCCTGGACGAGATCCAGCGACTCGATCAGGAACGCCGCTCCCTGATCACGGAGATCGACAATGAGCGGCAGCGCCGCAAGGCCGAGGCCCGGGCGTACGCGCAGGCGAAGCGCGCGGGCACCGAGCCGCAGGTCACCGCCCCCGAGGCGGAGCGCAAGCAGCTCGCCGAGCTGGAGTCCCAGTTGGACGAGGTGCAGGCCCGGCTGCGCGACGCGATGAGCGAGCTGCCGAACCTGCCCGCCGACGACATCCTCCCCGGCGGCAAGGAGGCCAACCGGGTCGTCAAGACCTTCGGTTCGCCCCCGGCGATCGAGAAGGTCCGCGACCACGTGGAGCTGTCCCGCGCGCTCGGTCTCGTCGACTACGAGCGCGGCGTCAAGCTCGGCGGCTCCGGCTTCTGGATCTACACGGGCGTCGGCGCGCGGCTGGAGTGGGCGCTGCTCAACTACTTCGTCGACCAGCACATCAAGGCCGGGTACGAGTTCCTACTCCCGCCGCACCTCCTGCTGGACTCGGCCGGTTTCGCCGCCGGTCAGTTCCCCAAGTTCTACGACGACGTCTACCACCTGGACGCCGCCTCCGCGCCGCGCGGGCAGTTCCTGCTGCCCACGTCCGAGACGGCGATCCTGGGCGCGTACCAGGACGAGATCCTGGAGACCGCGAAGCTGCCGTTGAAGGCGTTCGCGTACACGCCGTGCTACCGCCGGGAGTCGGCCGGGTCGCACTCGGACGAGCGCGGCACCGTACGCGGGCACCAGTTCAACAAGGTGGAGATCTTCCAGTTCACCCTGCCGGAGCAGGCGGACGCGGCGTTGGAGGAGATGCTCGCCCACGCCGAGAGCCTGGTCGAGGGGCTGGGCCTGCACTACCAGCGCACGCTGCTGTCGGCAGGTGACGCCAGCGCGTCGATGAAGAAGACCCTCGACATCGAGGTGTGGATGCCGAGCACCGGCAAGTACAAGGAGGTCTCGTCGGTCTCCTGGGCCGGCGACTACCAGGCCCGCCGGGCGGCGATCCGCTACCGCGAGCCGGGCGGCAAGCAGACCCGCTTCGTGCACACCCTCAACGGCTCCGCCCTGGCCACGAGCCGCCTCTTCCCGGCCATCCTGGAGCAGAACCAGCAGTCCGACGGCAGCGTCCTGATCCCCAAGGTCCTGCAAGACCGCCTAGGCACCAACCGCCTAACCCCCCGCTAACCCCCACCCCACCCCACCCCACCCCACCTCACCCCGCCGATCTTGCACTTTCTGTCGTCTCGATGCCCTGATCCGCGTCTTTTGCGGCGACAGAAAGTGCAAGATCGCGGGCGGGACGGCGGGAGCGTGCGGTGCGGGCTGCCAGGAGCAGCAGCGCCGCCAGGGTGGCCAGGAGCACTGTTGGACCCAGCTTGTCGACGGTGTCGGCCAGGGCATGCTGCACCTGCGAGGCTGCCTGGATGACCGGGTCTTCGAGGGCTTCTCGCCGGCCGGCGGCCAGCCGGAGCTCGTACCGGCCGTACCAGGCGACGTAGCCGCCCGCCAGCAGCAGCACCAGGCCGCTGAGCCGGGGCACCAGCGCACCGGCGACGCGCAACCGGGCCACCAGCGAGTCGCGCAGCAGCGCCACGCCGAGCGCGGCGACCGCGACCACCAGGCCCATCCCGAGGGCGTACGCGCCGAACAGGGCCAGCCCACGCCCGGTCGAGCCGGCCTGGAGGCTGGTCACCACGATGGCCAGGAACGGTGCGATGGCGCAGCCGAGCGAGGCCAGCGCGTACGCCGCACCGAACAGCGCCATCGACGGCCACGACCTGGTCAACCGGGGCGCGCGCGCCGTCCAGCCCGGTGCGGGCAGTCGCCGGCCGGCGAGCAGCCAGCAACCGGCCGCCACCAGCAGCAGCCCGAGCACCACGGTCAGCCACGGCAGCCGGGGCCGCAGCCAGCCGGCCAGCGGCGCGAGCGCCAGACCGAAGGCGCCGAAGACCACCACGTACCCCAGGGTCAGCCCGGCCGCCGCGGTGAGCGCGCGACCGACCGCGCCGCGGGCGTCCGTCGCCCCGGCGACAAGCAGCGAGAGGTACGCGGGCAGCAACGCGAAGCCGCACGGGTTGACCGCCCCGAGCATGCCGGCGGTCAGCGCGAGCAGCAGCGGGCCGGTCACGCCCCGGCCAGGGCGGCGACGCGGGCGGTGAGCGACTCACCGTCCAGGAAGCCCTGGTGGACGACCGTGCCGTCCCGGTCGAGGATCACGAAGACGCTCTGTTCGGTCACCTTGAACCGCTTCCAGAGCGCGCCCTTGCGATCGTCGATCTGGGGCATGTCGCCGAGCTCGAACTCGGTGACGAAGTTCTTCATGTCGCGCTGCTCGCCGAGTCCGGCGACACCGACGATCGGCACGGTGTCCCGGTACTTCGGCGCGATCTCGGCCACCGTCCAGGCCTGGCTGGCGCAGGTGGCGCACCAGGGCGCCCAGAACCAGAGCACCACCGGCCGGCCGGCCAGTCGCGTCGCGTCGAACGCGCTGCCGGCGAGGGTCGTGCCGGTGAAGCGCAGAGCGTCCGGAACCGGGGCCGGCGCGGCCGACGACGCCCCGGCCGAGGGGGTGGTCGAGAGGGTCGGGGAGCTGGTCGGAGTCGGCGTGGTCCCCGCGGCGGCGGCGTCGGGCGGCACCGTGCCGGTGCAGGATGCCGTGGCGAGCAGGGTGGCCACGAGCGCCCCCACGATGGCTGTCCGCCCGATCCGCTTGCGCATCCGCTGCTCCGTTCGACGGGTGTGGTGGTCGGTGCCTTTCGCTACTCGGCCTTCGCGAGGCGCAGGGCGAGTTCCGGGCAGACCTTGACGGCCTTGAGGGCGCCCTCGCGCAGCCAGGTCGGCACGGGCGTGGCCGGGAACGCCGGATAGCCGTTGCCGTCGAGCCGGATGAAGTCCGGCACCACGTGCGCGCAGAGCCCGTGCCCGTCGCAACGGGACCAGTCCAGGGTGAGCCTCTGCGGGTCGGGGTCGGGTGCGCCGGGCAGCCCCATGACGCCCTTGACCCGCCGGCCGCAGCCGTCGCCGGTGCTGTGCAGCCGCAACTCGTCGGCGAAGACCTCGATCGCGGAGAGTGCGAACCGGGCCGTACCGTCCGGGTGGCTGCACGCGCCCCGGCCCTTGACCTCGCCAGCGGCGGCCCGGACGACGTCGGCCGGTTGGCTGCCGGCGACGGCCAGGTCGACCGCGCGGGCCAGGTCCGGCAGGCCCATCTTGCACGGGCCGCACTGGCCGGCGGATTCCCCGGCCAGGTAACGCACCACCTGCGCGGCCTCACCGAGCGGGCAGGTGTCGACCCCGACCGGGATGATGATGCCCGCGCCGAGGGTGCCGCCTACCGCTGCCAGGCCCTTGCGGGAGACCTCGGCCTTCTCCGCCGCCTCGGCGGTGATCCACTTGCCGTGGTAGCCGCCCATCAGGATGCCCTGGACGTCCGGCACCTCGCACAGGTCGAGGACGTCACGCAGCGGCATGCCGGCGGTGCACTCCACCACGGCCGGACGGGCCGCCGCGCCGGTCACGGTGAGCAGCACGGTGCCCGGTTCGTCGTCGGTGCCGAGCGCCGCGTACTCGTACGGGCCGAGCCGCGCACCGACGGCGAGCTGGGCGAACGTCTCGGCGTTGGACAGCAGGGTCGGCAGCCCGCTGACCCCGGAGTCGCTGGAACGCTTCTTGGTGCCGGGCGGGATGTGCGGCAACCCGTTGATCCCGTTGACCAGGGCACCGCCCTCGCCGGAGATGAACCGGTGCGGCACGGTGACGATGGTGGTCGGCACCGGCATCCGGCGCTCGTCGAGCGCCTCCATCAGCGAGTCCCGGCCGACCCCGTCATCCGCCACGCCGATGACGATCTCGTCGGCGTCCAGCGCGTACGCGGCCAGCGCCGCGCCGTCGAGGATCAGGTGCGGAGCGCGGGTCAGCAGCACCTTGTCCTTCCAACTCGCCGGTTCTCCCTCGGTGGCGTTGACCACCACCACCGCGGCGAGGTTCTGCCGCTCGCAGGACTCGAGCACCGCGCGCAGCTTGCGGGCGAACGGGAAGCCCGCGCCACCCTTGCCCTTGAGCTGCATACCCTCGGCGAGCTGGAGGAGCTGCGCCGGCTCCATCGGGCCGATCGGGCCGTGCACCTCCTCGTGTGCGGCCAGGTCGAGTCGACCGAACTCGGCGAAGCCGGCGGTCAGCCGAGGCTCACCGACGCAGGCCACCGGAGGCACGGTCGTCCGCATCACTTCGCCTCACCCCGCAGCCCGGCCCAGTACGCCCCGTCCACGACGTCCGCGCTGGCCTTGCGGCGCTTGGCGGAACGGCCCTCGCCGGCGGCCCGCCGGGCCCGCCGCGACGCCAGGTCGACGAGGGTCGGGGTGTCGTCGACGGGCGGCGGCACCTCCTCGGGGACGTACCGGGCCGGCGGGCGCCAGTAGTCGGGCTCCTCCGGGAGGTCGTCCTCGGCGCTGTGCCGGCCGCTGCCGCTGCGCGGCGCCGCCGAGATGGGACCACCGGAGATCGGGCCGGCGGAGACCGGGCCGGCGGAGATCGGCTCGGCGGAGACCGGACCGGCCGAGATCGGCTCGGCGGCCTGCCAGCGGCGCGGGCTGTCCCACGGCTCCTCGGGCTCGGCGAGGGTCCGTTGGGGCGGTGCCGAGTACCGGGCGTCCTCGTCCTCGGAACGGGACCGACGGCTGCTCCGCTCGGCCGCCGGCTCCTCGGCGCGACGGCGACGGGTCGGGGCGGTCTCCTCGTCCCGGTCGCGGCTGCGCGAGGCGCGCCGGCGGGTCGCCGTCGTCTCCATCTCTTCCTCGGCCGTGCGGCGCGCGGAGCGGCGGGTCGCCGTCGTCTCCATCTCTTCGCGACGGTCCTGCCGGGCGGCTTCCTCGTCCCGGCGACGCCGGCTGGGCCGGGTCGGCTCGACCAGCGAGCCGGGCTCGGGCACCACCGGAACGGTGAACCGCTCGGGGTCGCGCCGCCGTGGGCCGGCCGGGGCCGTCCAGGTGGCGGTGGTGGCCTCCGCCCAGGCCGGGCGCTTGTCCTCGCTGGTCTCGCGACGGCGGCCCAGGCCGGCCAGCAGCGAACGCCCGCGGCCCTCCTCGGTGCCCCGCCCGGCCAGCGCCGCATTGCGCACGGCGGCCTGGTGCTGCTCACGGCTGCGCCGACCGATGGTGACCGAGAGTCGGACCAGCAGCGCCAGCACGACCAACACGACGCACGCGAAATAGCTGAGGACCACCCAGGACGCGGCGGCCCGACCGGCGTTGAGGCCGTGCATGATCGCGAAGGGCCAGGCGAGGTACGCGGCGGAGTGCAGGGCCCGCCAGAGCCACTTGGGACCGACGCCGGCGAAGCGGGCCCGGATGATGCCGGTCCAGATCACGCTGACCATCAGCAGGGCGGCCACCGTGCCGAGGCCGACGTAGAGCCCCCGGCCACCGATGAACGGCACGAGCGAGTCGGTCGCCGCCGCCCGACCCGTGGCGATCTTCGTGAGGACGTGGAAGAACAGCCCGGCCACGCCCAGGACGCCGGTGGCGCGGTGCGCGGACTGCATCAGCACGCGGTGCGAGATGTTCAGCACCAGCCGGTCGGTGGCGACGAGACCCAGCATCACGGTGAGACTCAGCGACACCAGGGCGATCACCCCGGCGAAGAACTCGGTGAAGAAGAAGCCGTACGCGTACGCCATCTGCCCGGCGCCGGTCAGCATGGTCGCCGCCCAGAACGCGGCGAGCATCGACGCGATCAGCAACATGGTCGCTGAGCGGGACCGGGTCCGCACCCCCCGACTGCTGGTGCTGGTCCGGACCTCGGTGGCCTTCTGGTTCTGCTTTGCCCGGGCCATCTGCTCCTCGATCGTCTCGCGGCGGCGCACCACCGGCCGACCCCTGCTCCCCCATCCAGTACGGAACGGCGGGGCCGGCGGATCATCGGTGGGCGAAAAATTCTCGGCCGCGATCGAACCGAGTGGCACCGCGGTGCGTTGTGCACACCCCCTTCAGGTGACGCACAGTGGCGAATGTCCATGGATTGACAGTCCTTGCAACACGCTTGTAATCTTTCGGCAAATTTCAGCATGGGTTGCAAGATTCGAGCAGCCGATGCGTTCCCCCACCGCACCGCCACCCCCCACCCCCGCTCCCGTCAGGAGTCCCGATGCCCCGACGTCGACGCGGCTCGGCGATCCTCGCCCTCGGCCTGGTCGCCAGCCTGCTCGTCCCCCTCACCGCAACGGCGACCCCGGCCGCTGCCAGCCCGTCCGGCGCGAAGAAGGTCATCGTCCAGCTCTTCGAGTGGAACTGGCCGTCGGTGGCCAGCGAGTGCCAGAGCACCCTCGGCCCGAAGGGCTACGGCTACGTGCAGGTCTCGCCTCCGCAGGAGCACGTGCGGGGCAACCAGTGGTACATGGCGTACCAGCCGGTCAGCTACCGGATCGAGTCCCGCAAGGGCGCCCGGGCCCAGTTCCAGTCGATGGTCGACACCTGCCACGCGGCCGGGGTCAAGGTGATCGTCGACGCCGTCGTCAACCACATGTCCGGCCAGGCCAACGGCGGCACCGGCTGGGCCGGCTCGTCGTACGGGCACTACGACTACCCGGGCATCTACCAGACCCAGGACTTCCACCACTGCGGGCGCAACGGCGGCGACGACATCGCCAACTACAACGACCGGTACGAGGTGCAGAACTGCGAGCTGGTCAACCTGTCCGACCTGAAGACCGAGTCGGACTACGTCCGTACCAAGATCGCGTCGTACCTCAACGACCTGCTGTCCCTCGGTGTGGACGGCTTCCGGCTCGACGCCAGCAAGCACATGCCGGCCGCCGACATCGCCGCCATCAGGGGCAAGCTCTCCCGCCCGGCGTACATCGTGCAGGAGGTCATCTACGGCGCCGGGGAACCGATCCAGCCGACCGAGTACACCGGCAACGGTGACGTGCACGAGTTCCGCTACGGCAAGGACCTGGCCCGGGTGTTCCGCTCCGAGCGCCTGGCCTACCTGAAGAACTTCGGCGAGGGCTGGGGTCACCTGCCCAGCGGCTCGGCGTCGGTGTTCGTCGACAACCACGACACCCAGCGCGACGGAGGCGGCGTGCTCACCTACGCCGACCGGGGCATCTACGCGCTCGCGAACGCCTTCATGCTGGCCTGGCCGTACGGGTCGCCGACGGTCATGTCCAGCTACACCTTCAGCAACCGCGACGCCGGGCCACCCTCGGACGGCAGCAACAGGACGCTGAACACCACCTGCTACTCGGGCTGGGAATGCGAGCACCGCTGGCCGGTGATCGCCAACATGGTCGGCTTCCGCAACGCCACCGAGGGCGCCGGCGTGGCCAACTGGTACGACAACGGCAACAACCACATCGCGTTCAGTCGCAGCGGCAAGGGCTACCTCACAGTCAACGACGAGGGCTCCGCGGTGAACGGCCGCTCGTACTCCACCGGGCTGCCCGCCGGCCGGTACTGCGACGTCGTCCACGGCACGTACGCGGGCGGCTCGTGCAGCGGGCCGGTGATCACCGTGGACGGTAGCGGCTGGTTCGCCGCGAACGTGCCGGCGCACGACGCGGTGGCCATCCACATCGGCGCACGGGTCTGACCGACCTCGGGACCTCCGGTTGGCGGGTATCGCCGAACCGGGGGTCCCGGGGCGTCCACCGCCATAGAGTGGTTTGGTGCCGTTTGACCGAATGTCCCCGTCCCGTCGCCGTGCCGGCTGGATCGCTGGCGCGGTCGCCGTACCCGTGCTGCTGGTCGTCGCGTTGCTGGTGGGGCAGGCTCTCACGCCACGCTCGACGGCCCCCGAGGGCCAGCAGGCGGCCGCCGATCCGACGCCGAGCAGCGTCGAGCAGAGTCCGGAGGAGTCGGTCCCCCCGGCCGCGCCCGCCCCGGCCGGGCTGCCGGTGCTCGACTACGACCCCGCGCCCAAGGGCTTTCCCGCCGATCCGGCCACCATGGACACCACCCCGCTGACCGAGGGCGTGCACCCGACCCGCCGGATCGCCGCGTACGACGCCCCGGGCGGCCGGCCGTTGGCGTTCGTCGAGCCGACGCTCGCCGGTGTCGAGTTGACCGTGCCGATCGCCCAACGGCAGGCCAGCTGGACGGCCGTCCTGCTGCCGTCGGCGAACCGGCGGCTCGCCTGGCTGCCACCGGGTGGGTTCGACACCGTCGCCCTGCGCGACCAGATCGTGGTGGAGCGCAGGACGCATCGGCTCACCTGGTACCGGGCCGGTAAGGCGGTGCGTTCCTGGGAGACGAGCCTCGGCCAGTCGGGGCAGGAGACGCCGCTCGGGCGGACCTTCATCCTGGGGCGCACCCCGCCGCCCGAGGAGGTCTACGGCGGGGTGGACATCTACGCCCTGGGCTCGGTGCCGGACGACCCGGAGGCGGTGCCGACGGGCCTCAAGGGCGCGCACATCGGTCTGCACACCTGGTACAACGACGACGACCTGGGTGAGAACACCACCAACGGCTGCATCCGGGTGACCCGCAGCGGTCAACGCGAACTGCTCGCCGAGGTCCGGCCCGGCAGCACCCTGGTGGTCGTCGACCAGCTCGCCACGCCACCGCCGACCGCCTGATCGGGCGGTTCAGTCGCCGAGCAGCCACCCGTTCTGCTCGGCGATGCGGACGGCCGCGGCCCGGTTGCGGGCGCCGGTCTTGCCGATCGCCGCGGACAGGTGGTTACGCACGGTCCCCTCGGACAGGTGCAGCGCCCTCGCCAGCTCGGCGACCGCGCCGCCACCCCGCGCCGCACGCAGCACCTCGGTCTCCCGCTCGGTCAGCGGGCTCGCCCCGGTCGCCAGGGTCTCCGCAGCCAGCGTCGGGTCGACCACCCGCAGGCCGGCATGCACCCGACGGACGGCGTCGGCGAGCTGCCGGGCCGGGGTGTCCTTGACCACGAAGCCGTTCGCACCGGCCTCCATCGCGCGACGCAGATAACCGGGCCGACCGAACGTGGTCACCACCAGCACCCGGCACGCCGGCAGGGCGGCCCGCAGCGCGGCGGTGGCGGCGATCCCGTCCAGGCCGGGCATCTCGACGTCCAGCAGGGCCACGTCGGGCGTGTGCCGCAGGGCCTCGGGCACCACCTCGTCGCCCCGGCCCACCTCGGCCACCACGGTCAGGTCCGGCTCCAGCGACAGCAGCGCGGCCAGCGCTCCACGCACCAGCGCCTGGTCGTCGGCGAGCAGCAGCCGGATCGGCGTGGCGGAGCCGCTCACCGGACCTCCGCCGGAGCGTGCACCCGCAGCAGGAAACCGGTGCCGTCCCGCCGCCGACCCACGCTCACCACGGCATCCAACCGGCGGGCCCGCTCACGCAGACCGACCAGCCCGTATCCGGCGGATTCGGGAGTGGACGGCCCCCGACCGTCGTCGTCGACCTCGACCCCGTCCGGGTGCACCCGGATGGTGCAGCACCGTGCCCCGCTGTGTCGGACCACATTGGTCACCCCTTCACGCACCGTCCAGCCGAACAGCCGGTCCCACTCGGGCGGCAGCTCCGGCGTCTCGGCCGGCACCTCCGCCGCGATGCCCGCCGCGGCGAGCGCGGACCGGGCGCCGGCCAGCTCACCGGCGAGGGTGACCTCCCGGTACGCCCCGACGGTCTGCCGCACGTCCGCCAACGCCGCCCGCGCCAACTGCTCCACCTCGGCGATCTCGTGGGCGGCCCGGCCGGGGTCGACCTCGATGAGCCGTCCGGCCAGTTCGGCCTTGATCGCCACCACGGTCAGCGAGTGCCCCAGGATGTCGTGCAGGTCGCGTGCCGCCCGGGCCCGCTCCTCGGCGACCGCGAGCCGGCCGATCTCCTGCTGGGCGGCCTGAAGCTCGCTGTTGCGCTGGGCCAGCCTCGACACACCGAACATGGCGAACGAGGCGAGCAGCACCGCGAAGACGATGCCGTTCTCCGACTCCCAGCCCGGCACCAGCCACGACGCCAACGCCGGCGTCACGGCGCAGAGCGCCACGGTGGCCGCCGCCTCCCACGCCGGCAGCAGGAACACCCCGGCCGCGGCCACGTAGACCAGGGCCGCCAGCCAGTCTCCGTCGGTGCCCGGGATGCTGGCCAGGCCCGCCGCGAGCAGCAGCAGCAGGCCCACCCGCGCGCGCCCCGCCGGGATCGGCAGCAGCAGCTGGCGCAGCTGACGGGCCCACTGGAACAGCAGCACGTAGCCCAGGCCGAAGACGACCAACGCGGCCACTCCGACGACCCGCCGCCACAACTCCGGCTGGTGCAACGCGGTGGAGATCGGCACGTTGAGGAAGAACAGCCACACGGCGGCCAGCAGCCAGCCGATGTACCGCCAGTGGCGGTGCATCGGCCGGGGCTGCCCCGTCGGAAGGTCCATCGGGTTCACGCTAGCGGTCGGACCGGTCAGACCCGCGCGGTGTCCCGGCGGAACAGCCGGGTCGCGCCGACACCGAAGGCCACGGTCCACAGGACCATGTTGGCCACACCGGCCATGCTCACGCCGGCGCCGGTCAGCGGGGCGCGGGCCAGCTCACCCATGCCGTACACCGGGGTGAACTTCGCGACCTGCTGGAGCACGTGCGGCAGCACCTCCACCGGTACGAACAGCCCGCCGAACATGGCGAGCACGGCCAGGATCGGCCCGATGAACTGCATCACGTTCTCGGCCGGCACCAGGTAGCCGATGAACAGGCCGAACGCGGCGAAGACCAGCGAGCCGATCCACGCGGCCAGCCCGGCCAGCAGCCAGACGTCCAGCGGAAGGCGGACGCCGGCCGCCGCGCCCACCACGAACTCGATGACGACCGCGATCAGGCCGAGGGTCATCGCGGTGGCCACCTTCGTCGCCACGTACGCGGTCGGCCGCAGCGGGGTGAGCCGTAGCTGGCGGCTCCAACCCAACGCCCGCTCGGTGGCGACCGCGCCGCCCGCGCTTGTCGTCGCCACCATCGCCGCGTACACGGCGAGGCTGATCATGACGTACGCCGTCACGGGTCGGCCGTTGTCCAGGGTCTGCCCCCGCTGTGGCAGGCCGAAGATGAGGAAGAAGACGCCGGGCATGATCAGCGTGAAGGCGAGGGTACGACGGTTGCGCAGCACCCGGCGCAGCTCGATGCCGAGGACGGCCGGGGCGAAACCACCGAGGGCGGGCAGCCGGCGGTCGGGCGGAGCGGGGCGGTCGGCGCGGGTGGCGGCGGGGGTGGCCGGCAGGGTGGACATCTCAGGCTCCGATGCGCTCGGTGGTCAGGGCGAGGAAGGCGTCCTCGAGGTTGCGGGAGGTGATCTCCACGTCCCGGGCTGCGGTCCGGGTGAGCAGGTGACGGGCGATCGCGTCGGAGTCGCCGGTACGCACCAGCACGCTGTCGCCGCGCACCTCCACGGCGTCCACGCCGGGTAGCGCGGCGAGCGCGGCCTGGTCCGCGCCGGGCAGGGTGGCCCGCACGGTACGACCGGCGGCCAGGTTCTTGATCTCCGCGGTGGTGCCGTCGGCGACGATCCGTCCCTGCCGGACCAGCACGATCCGGTCGGCGTACGCGTCCGCCTCGTCGAGGTAGTGGGTGGCGAAGATGACGGTCCTGCCGTCGCGGGCGTCGCGGCGCAGGGCCTGCCAGAAGTCCCGGCGGCCCTCGACGTCCATCCCCGTGGTCGGCTCGTCGAGGACCATCAGGTCCGGGTCCGGCAGCAGCGCCAACGCGAAGCGCAGCCGCTGCTGCTGACCGCCGGAGCACCGCCCGACGACCCGGTCGGCGATGTCGGCGATCCCGGCGCGCTCCAGCACCTCGGCGGCCGGGCGGGTGTGCCGGTAGAAGTGCGCGGTCATCCGTACCGTCTCGCCCACGGTGAGGTCCTTGAGCAGGCCGCCGGTCTGGAGTACGGCGGCGACCCTCCCCCGGGCCACCGCGTCGTCGGCGGTTCCGCCGAGAACGCGCACCGTGCCCGCGTCCGGGCGGGCCAGGCCGAGCAGCATGTCGATGGTGGTGGTCTTGCCCGCCCCGTTGGGGCCGAGGAACGCCACCACCTCGCCGGGCTGCACCCGCAGGCTCAGCCCGTCGACCGCGGTGACCGTACCGAAGGTCTTGGTGAGGCCGTTCAGCTCGACGGCCGGATCCGTACTCGTCATGCCATAGATGCTGGGGTGTCGCGGACCTGGACTCCCGGAGCGGCCGTCACGTTCCGGCCGTGACATTTGTCAGGGGCCGGACGGCACGGCTCAGAGCCCGGCGGGCACGCAGCGTGCCGCGCCGGCGAGCGCGGACCGCGACGAGCATGATGCCTGTGAGTCATCAAGATGCTTCTGAGTCATCACGCTCACCGGCACATCCGCCCCCGACGCAGGCATTCCGGGGGCGGCAGCGGGTAAGCGCGCCGCCGGACGCCGCGACACCGGGAGGACGCGATGGGTGCCACACCGCAGGGCCAGGTCGACACGGTCGTGCTGATCCACGGGCTCTGGATGACCCCGCGCAGCTGGGACGGGTGGGCCGACCGCTTCACCGAGCGCGGGATGCACGTGATCGCGCCAGCCTGGCCCGGCATGGACCGGTCCGTGGAGCAGTTGCGCGACGATCCGAGCCCGATCGCCGAGCAGAGCATGGCCACGATCGTCGCCCACTACGACCGGATCATCCGGGCGCTCCCACGACCACCGATCATCATGGGTCACTCATTCGGTGGGTTGTTCGCCCAGGTCCTCGCCGACCGGGGGCTCGGCGCGGCGGTGGTGGGGGTGCACCCGGCGGCGATCAAGGGAGTACTCAAGGTGCCGCTGAGCCAGTTGCGCTCCGGCTTCCCGATCCTGCGCAACCCCGCCAACCGTGGCAAGGCCGTCCCGTTCACCCCGGACGACTTCGCCTACACCTTCGGCAACACGCTCAGCCGGGAGGAGTCCGACCGGGCCTGGCAGCGCTACGCCGTACCCGGCGCGGGACGGGTGTTCTTCGAGGGCGCGTTCGCCAACGTCGACCCGCGCTCACCCGCCCGCGTCGACACCGGGCGCGTCGACCGCGCGCCGCTGCTGCTGATGGCCGGCGGGCAGGACCACGTGGTGCCGGCGTCGGTGGTCCGCGCCAACGCGGGTCTCTACCAGAAGTCCCGGGCGCTCACCGCGTACGAGGAGTTCCCCGACCGGTCGCACTTCACGGTCGGGGCGCCCGGCTGGGAGGAGATCGCCGACTACGCGCTGGACTGGGCGGTGCGGGCGGCGGCGCTGCCCCGGGAGGCGACGATCGCCAGCGAGACCCCCCGCCGCTGACGGCCGGGTCTTCGGCGAGCCTGATATCAATGCACTGCATTCTTGATATCATCGGCCAGGCGGAGGACCTGAGGAGGCACCGTGAGCCGGACGATTCTTGACGTCGACGACGAACTGCTCGACGAAGCCAGCGAGATCCTCGGCACCACGACGAAGAAGGCCACCGTCAACGCGGCCCTCAAGGCTGTCGTTGACCGGGAGAAGCGGCGGGAGTTCGCCGACTGGCTCAAGAGCGGCGGGCTTCCCGACCTCACCGGCCCGGTCGAGACTGCCGAGCCGGACGCGGCGTGAACCACGAGCAGTACCTGCTCGACAAATCGGCCCTCGCCCGCTGGCCCAAGCGCCTCGTGGCTCCGGTCCTCGGCGAACTCTCCGATCGAGGCCTGCTCGCCGTCTGCGGAGCGGTCGAGATCGAGGTCATTCACAGTGCCCGTACGGCAAAGGACGCCCAACGCGCGCGGTGGCTGATGGGCGGTTTCCGGTGGCTGTCGATGCCCGACGAAGTCTGGGACCGGGCGATCGACGTGCAGGTGCAGGCACTGCACAAGGGCAACCACCGAGCGTTGTCCATGGCGGACCTGCTGATCGCCGCCACTGCGGAGCGACACGGTGTCACCGTTCTGCACTACGACGGCGACTTCGACCTGATAAGCGCGATTACCGGGCAACCCAGCGCGTGGGTCGTCCCGCCCGGCTCCGCTGACTGACAACCCCGGCGCAGCGTGCCGCATGGCTCGCCCAGCCGGGGGTATGAGCCCAGGATGAGGGCGAGTTTTCGGCTCGGTCGGATCGCGGGGGTGCCGGTCGGCGTCAACTGGAGCGTTCTGGTCATCTTCGCGTTGATCGCGTGGGGGCTGGCCGCCAACCAGTTCCCCCGCTCGTACCCGGACCGCTCACCCGTGGCGTACACCCTCGCGGGTCTGGCGGCGGCGGTGGTCTTTTTCGTCGGCCTGCTCGCCCACGAGGTGTCGCACGCCGTGGTGGCCAAGCGCAACGGGCTGACCGTCGACGGCATCACCCTGTGGCTGTTCGGTGGCGTGGCCGAGCTGAAGGGCGAGCCGCGCGACCCCGGCGCGGAACTGCGCATCGCGGGTGTCGGCCCGCTGGTCAGCCTGCTGCTCGGGGCGTTCTTCGGCGCCATCGCGTTGCTGATAACGCTCGCCGGGCAGGGTGGGCTGCTCTTCGGCGCGGTCGCGTGGCTGGCCGGTATCAACGTGCTGCTGGCGATCTTCAACGTGCTGCCGGCCGCGCCGCTGGACGGTGGCCGGCTGCTGCGCGCGGCGGTGTGGAAGGCCACCGGCGACCGGACCCGGGCGTCCGTGGTCGCCGCTCGGGCCGGTTGGGTCCTCGGCGCGCTGCTCATCGGCCTCGGGTTGTGGCAGTTCCTGTCCGGCGTCGGCTTCGGCGGGCTCTGGTTGGCGCTGATCGGCTGGTTCCTGATCGGCGCCGCCGGGATGGAGGAGCGGCAGGCCCGCACCGGAACCGCGCTGCGCGGAATCCGGGTCGTCGACGTGATGACGCCACAGCCGCAGACCGCCTCGGCGGACATGACGGTCGCCGACTTCGTCGACCACTACCTCTTCGCGTACCGGCACTCGGCGCTGCCGCTGACCGAGCAGGGTCGTCCGACCGGCCTGGTCACCGTCGACCGGGTGCGGGGCGTACCCGCCGAGCGACGGGCGTCGACCACGCTGGCCGAGGTCGCCTGCCGGGCCGACGAGCTGGTGCTCGCCCAGCCAGGCGAACAGCTCAACGACCTGCTCCCCCGGCTCAGTGAATGCGCCGACGGTCGCGCCCTGGTGGTAGGCGACGATGGCCGCCTGACGGGAATCGTCTCCCCCAGCGACATCTCCCGCGCTGCCCAACGCGCCACCCTGCGCGCCCCCGCCTCCTCGCAGTGATCATGAAGTTGTTGCGCCGACACGCCGCGCCCGAAGGCAACAACTTCATGATCACCGGGGGAAGTAGTGGTCTAGCTGGTTGGTGTGGAACTTGGCCTTGGGGTCCAGGTTGGTCAGCAGGGCTGTGAAGTCGGCGTGGCGGGGGTAGCGGGCGGCCAGCTCGGTCGGGTCGGTGACGAAGACCTTGCCCCAGTGGGGGCGCGGCGCGAACCGCGCCAGGCGCTCCTCCACCGCCGCCAGCACGGGCAGCACCGCGTCGGTGTCGGCGATCCAGGTGAAGTGGACGACGAAGCTGTCCCGCTGGTAATTGGGGCTGAGCCACAGCTCGTCGGCGGCCACCGTCCGCAGCTCGCAGACGTGCAGGACCGGGGCGATCAGGTGCGCCACGTCGGCCAGCGCGGCGAGGGCGTCGGCCGCCGCGCTGCGCGCCAGGTGGTACTCGGACTGCAACTCGTCACCGCTGCTCGGGGTGAAGCCGAGCTTGAAGTGCGGCAGCCGCTCGTGCCACGGGCCCGGCTCGCCGAGTTGCGGGGTGCAGTTCTCCGGCGGCATGCCGAGGACCGGATGCCGGGGCTGGTCGGCGGCGGTGGTGCCGAGCCAGTCCGCCTCCGGGGGCGGCTGGTCCGCGAACTGCTTGCGCCAAACCTCCCGCAGTCGGGGCGTACGCCAGTCGGTGAAGACGCTCACGCTGTACGCCGAGTCGAACGCCTCGTCCAACGCGTCGGGGTCGAGGTCGAGCCGTACGTACTGGCGCAGCTCGAAGGTCGGCACCAGGTCCAGGGTGACCCGGGTGACCAGGCCGAGCGCGCCGAGCCCCACCACCATCCCGGCGAATGTGTCGGTGTCGCGGTCGATCCGCAGCAGGTCGCCGTCGGCGGTGACCAGCTCCAGGCCGGCGACGGCGCTGGCCAGGTTGCCGTGGGTGGGGCCGGAGCCGTGGGTGGCGGTGGCCACCGCGCCGGCGACCGAGATGTGCGGCAGCGAGGCCATGTTGGCCAGGGCGTACCCCTGGGTGTGCAGGTGTCGGGCGAGGTCGCCGTAGCGCATCGCGCCGCTCACGGTGACCTGGGCGCGCTCGCGGTCCACCGCGACGCTCTCGGGCAGGCCGGCGAGGCTGACCAGGTCGCCGTCGGTGTCACCGAGGCGGTTGAAGGAGTGCCCGGTGCCCAGCGCGCGAACGCGCCGGCTGCCGGCGACGAGGCGACGCAGCTCGTCGAGCGAGGTCGGCCGGTGGAACGCCCGGGCCGCGTAGCGGACGTTGCCGGCCCAGTTGCGGCGCGGCACCTCGGGAGCTGCGGTCGAGGTGGCGTTCGGTCCCGGGGTGGTCACGTGGCGGTCTCCCGATCGGTGGACTGCTGGTCGGCCAGGGCGGCGACGAGCGCGTCCAGAACCGTATCCGTCTGGGACGTGTTGTAACCACGTTGGGCGATCGGCAGACCGGCCGCGGTGGCTCGTTCGATCTCACCCCGGGCTGCCTGCCGGGCCGCCGCGTCGCCGGACAGCAGGGCGTCCTGGCCGCGCCGGATCAGCCGATCGACCCGGTCCATCGCATAACCGCGCAGGCCGACAGTGAGATCCGGGATGGCGAAGGCGGCGCGCCGCCGGGCGAGCAGGTCGACGAAGCGGTCTCCGCCATGCTGGGTGAGCGCTTCGGCCACCTGCTCGGGCTGCTCGCGGACCTGGTCGAGGACGAGCAGTTCGATGGCCGGCCGGCCGTCGAGCGGGTGTCGGGCCGTCACCAGCTCACGCGGCAGAGCCTGCGCCGGCACCAGCAACAGCCTCGGCGGCGTCGGGTAACCGTCGCGCCGAGGCGGCTCGTCGAGGACCACCGTCTCGACCTCGGCCCACCGGAACTCCCGGCGCAGACCGGGTCGTCGGATGCTGAGCCCGTCCGCGTGGATTCCGAACCGGAACGGCCGCAACGCGCTGACCAGCGCCACCGCGCCGAGCGCGATCGCGCCCACCGCGATGATCGTCCGTAGCAGGGCGCGGTCGCTGGGATAGACCAACAGAAGCACTCCACCGAGTACGCACACCAGGGCGAGCGCACGGGCCCCCCGATTCCGGCGCAATTCCACGCTCGGACCCCCGTTTCATGACCGTGGCGTCGGTCCCGACATCTTCCGCCGAACCGGGCACCAGGGACACCGGTCGATCGGGCACGGTTGTTCTCGTCGTCGTCGGGGAACCCTACGCCCATGAGCAGCTACCGTGATCCGGCCGCACGAGGTGACGTCTTCCCCTCCGAGGAGGAGCTGGACCCGACCGGCAGTGTGGTCGAGCAGGCCAGCGCGCCGCCGGGCGTCCGGTTGCCGAACCACCCGGGACCCACGCCCGGCCCCCGTCCGACACCCGCACCCGCGCCCGCGCCGACGCCCGTACCTGCGCCCGGGCCACCGCCCCGCGAGCCGGTCGGCGAGTCGCGGTCGATCGTGACGCGGCACCTGGACGGGTCGGTCGAGGTGGTCACCGACCTCGACGGTGACGGCGTCGCCGACATCGTCCAGATCGACGTGAACGGTGACGGCGTACCGGACATCACCTATGTGGACAGTGACCGCGACGGCCGGCTGGACACCGTGCTGGGCGACCCGGGCCGGCACGCGCAGCACCGCGCCTGACCGGCCGTCCGGCTCACAGGTTCGCCAGCACCTCGCTCGCCACCAGGTCGAGGTGGTCCAGGTCGCCGAGGTCCAGCACCTGGAGGTAGATGCGCTGGCTGCCGATCTTCGCGTACCGGCCGATGGTGTCCAGGACCTCGTCGGGCGTACCGGCGACGCCGTTGGCCCGCAGCTCGTCCGCGTCGCGGCCGATGGCGGCGGCCCGGCGGGACACCTCGGCGTCGTTGCGGCCGCAGCAGAGCACGAGCGCGTTGGACCAGACCAGCTCCGCCGGGTCGCGGCCGATCTCGCCGCACGCCGCGCGGACACGGTCGAACTGCGCGGCGGAGTCCGCCGCCGACGCGAACGGCAGGTTGAACTCGTCCGCGTAGCGGGCGGCCAGCCGGGGCGTCCGCTTCGGCCCCATCCCGCCGAGCAGGATCGGAGGGCGTGGCTGCTGCACCGGCTTGGGCAGGGCCGGGGAGTCGCTGACCGGGTAGTACCGGCCCGGGTGGCTGAACGTCTCGCCCGCCGGGGTGTCCCACATCCCGGTGATGATCGCGAGCTGCTCTTCGAGCCGGTCGAACCGCTCACCCAGGGCCGGGAACGGGATGCCGTACGCGGTGTGCTCGTCGCCGTACCAGCCGGTGCCGATGCCCAGCTCCACGCGACCGCCGCTCATCTGGTCCACCTGCGCCACCGTGATCGCCAGCGGGCCGGGCAGCCGGAAGGTCGCGGCGGTCATCAGCGTGCCGAGTCGGATGCGGCTGGTGTCACGGGCCAGTCCGGCCAGCGTGGTCCACGCGTCGGTGGGGCCGGGGTCGCCGCTCACCGAGCCCATCTTGAGGTAGTGGTCGGATCGGAAGAACGCGCCGAAACCGGCGTCCTCGGCGTGCCGCGCCACCGCGAGAAGCTGGTCGTACGTGGCGCCCTGCTGGGGTTCGGTGAAGATCCGCAGTTCCATGCTCCGAGCATAGATAGCCGCCTCGGCTGCCGCTCCGGGACGGCCGGCTTCCTCCCCTGCCGGGTCGCCCACCCGGCCACCCCGGAGCCGCTGCGTGGATCAGACGTACGGCCTGGTGGCGTACGCGGTCCGCAGCGCCGCCAAGCCGGCCGACTTCGGCGACAGGGTGCCCCACCCGGAGTTGAAGTAGTTGGTCCGGGCGATGAGAGGCCCCCGCTCGGCGTTGAGCTGGGCGATCGCCGCCGGAACGGTGGCGATCCAGGCCGGCTGGTTGGGGATCTCGGCCGCGCGCACCCCGTACTCCGCGATGATCACGGGCCGGGACAGCGCCACCGGGCCGAGATCCGCCACCGCCCAGTCCTTCGTCCGGCGGAAGCGGGCCAGCGCGGTCTGCCCGACGGCCGTCGCGTAGGCGTTCCACTGGAGGTAGTCCAGCCGCGACATCAGTGACTCGGGGTGGGTGCGCTGGAAACACGCCCGGTCGAAGCCACCCAGACCGACCGAGAAGGTCGTCCCGGTGGGCAGGGTCCGGGCCTTGAACCAGGTGACGATGTAGGTCACGGCCTGCACCGCCCGCGCGTCCGACTCGGCCCAGGTGTACGCCTTGCCGGCCTCGGTCGTGCCGAACTCGTGGTCGGTGTCCAACTCGGACGCGAGTTGGATGTTCACCCCGAAGCCGAGCGTCCGGTACTGCGACAGGGCACGAGCGAACAACCCGTCGCACTGGCCGTTGAGCACCTGGGTGTAGCCGTACGCCTTCGGCCAGGTGGTGCCGGGGCGTTGCTGGATCGTCATCGCCGGGGCCGGCACGGTGTAGGTGACGCCGTCCACGGTGAAGGTCTGCGGCCCGGCGTCGCCGGCGCCGTAGTGCTTCAACTCCAGCACCATGTTCATCTGCACGCCGGCCTTGCCCAGGTTGACCAGCCACGGCCGATTGTAGCCGGGGAAGATGTAGCCGTCGGCGAAGCTGCGGTACTGGGTCAGCGAGCGGAAGTTGCCGCCGGCCATGTCGGCGGTGGGGTCGGCCCCGCCGGACAGGTAGTAGCCGCCGAGCACCGGTTGGCGCAGGCTGTAGTCGACACCTGTCGTCGCCGTGTTGCCGGCCGAGTCACGGACCTGGACGGTGACCCGGGGCATCACGCCACCGCCCGGTACACGGCCACGGAGCCGTTGTCGGAGACCCGGGTCCAGGTACGCCCGGAGTTGTCGGAGACGCTCACGGTGAGCGGGTCGATGACCGCGGTGACCTTGACCGGCGCGCTGCTGTTGCCCTGCGCGTCGGTGACCACGATGGTGACGGTCAGCGGTTTGGTGTCGGCGTCGGAGTACGTGACGGTCAGCAGCATCTGGTCACCCGGCGCGAAGACGGATGCGTTCAGGGCTGCGGTCGCGGTAGGAGCCGCCATGACAGGGCCTCTCTGATTCGGTCGCCGGGTCGGGCGCGCGGGTGAGCGACGCCGGACGAGGCGGGATCCACGATGCGTGGGGTTGTCGGGCACGTGGGCGACGCGCCGGTTGGGCGACGTCGCCCGCGATGGAGGGTGTCTCCGGAGAGTGGGGATGTGGCCCGACATCCGCTGTCTCCTCACCTGCCTCAAGGGTGCTCTACCAGGGGCTTTACCGTCTTGTCCGGTTAGCGACAAACGCCCGGTGTCGGACTATGCGTCGGCCGTGGGGATAGCCGATCGAAAGCTCGCCGACAGCGCGCTGTGCTGGACTACCGGCGTGCCGCGAGCCGACGAGACGTGCCTGCACGACCTGGTGACCGAGCAGGCCGCCCGGACGCCCGACGCGGTGGCCGTGCTGGCCGACGACGGGGAGCTGCGCTACGCCGATCTGGTGGCCCGCGCCAACCGGCTCGCCCATCGCCTGCGCGCTCGCGGGATCGATGTGGACACCCCGGTCGGGGTCGTCGCCGAACGTGGGGTCGACCTGGTCGTCGCGCTGCTCGGAGTGCTCGTCGCCGGCGGGGCGTACGTGCCGCTCGACCCGGACCTGCCCGCCGAGCGGCTGGGCTACCAGCTCGACGACGCCGATCCGCCGGTCGTGTTGGCGCAGCGCCACCTGCTCGACCGGGTTCCCGGCGTCGACCCGGCGCGGTGGTGCGTCGTGGACGACGAGTCGGCGCAGCCAGGGCCGACCACCCCACCGCCCCGGCGCGCCAGCCCGGACAGCCTTGCCTACCTCATCTACACGTCCGGTTCGACGGGCCGACCCAAGGGCGTGTGCGTGCCACACCGGGGCATCGTCAACCGGATCCGCTGGATGCAGGACACCTACCGGCTACGCGCCGACGACGTGGTGCTGCAGAAGACCCCGTACGGCTTCGACGTGTCGGTGTGGGAGTTCTTCTGGCCGCTGGTCGCCGGGGCCCGGCTGGTGCTGGCCCGTCCGGGCGGGCACCGCGACCCCGCCTACCTGGCGGCGACGGTCGTCCGGCGGAACGTGACCACGCTGCACTTCGTGCCGACGATGCTGGCGCAGTTCCTGGCCGAACCCGACCTGCCGTCCATGCCGACGCTCCGACGCGTGATGTGCAGCGGTGAGGCCCTGCCGGTCGCCCTGGCCCGGGAGGCGACCCGGCGGCTCCCGGGTGACCTGCACAACCTGTACGGCCCCACCGAGGCGTCGGTGGACGTCTCCGCACACCGGGTCCGGCCGCCACTGCACGGGACGAGCGTGCCGATCGGCGTCCCGATCGCCAACGTCAGCCTGCACGTGCTGGACGACCACCTGACCCCGACGCCCACCGGTGTCGTCGGCGAGCTGTACATCGGTGGAATCGGCCTGGCCCGCGGCTACCACCGTCGCCCGGCGTTGACGGCCGAGGTGTTCGTGCCCGACCCGGGCGGCTCCGGCCGGCTCTACCGCACCGGTGACCTGGCCCGCCGGCTACCCGACGGCGAGTTCGACTTCGTGGGCCGCCGTGACGGGCAGGTGAAGATCCGCGGCAACCGCGTCGAGCTGGGCGAGATCGAGCAGACGCTGCTGGAGCACGAGGGGGTCCGCGAGGCGGCGGTGACCGTACGGCATCTCGCCTCCGGGCATCCGCAGCTGGTCGCGTACGTGGCCCCGCCCGGTTCCCCGGTGGACGAGCTGCGTGCCCGGCTGACCCGCCGGCTGCCCGACTACATGGTGCCCGCCCTGTTCGTGCACCTGGACCACCTCCCGGTCACACCGAGCGGCAAGACCGATCGTCGGGCGTTGCCCGCGCCACCCGACGACGGGCCGGAGCCGGTGGACCCGCCAGCCGACGGCGTGCCGGCCCGACTGGCCGCGCTCTGGTCACAGGTGCTCGAGCGGGGCCGGGTGGGCCCCGACGACGACTTCTTCGCCCTGGGCGGTGACTCGGTGCTGGCCATGCGGGTGGTGGCGCTGGCACGCCGGTCCGGACTCCGGTTGACCACCCGGCAGCTGTTCGCGTACCCGACGCTCACCGCGCTCACGCCGCACGTCCAGGTGGCCGGTCCGACGCCGGAGCTGCGGGACGGCCCGCCGTTCGCGCTCTGCCCGGTCGACCCGGCGCTGCTGAGCGGTCCGCCGGGCGGTCCGGCGCGGCCGGTCGACGGGTACCCGCTGACCCCCATGCAGGAGGGCATGCTCTTTCACACCCTGCTCTCCCTCGGCGCGGCGGACTACCTCCAGCAGCACGTCTACCGGCTGAACCGGCCGGTGGACGTGGCCGTGCTGGCGGACGCGTGGCGGGAGGCGGTGCACCGGCATCCGGCGCTGCGCACGACCGTCCGGTGGGAGGACGTCGCCGAGCCGGTGCAGCTCGTCCACGAGGGGCACCCACCCGACGTGCGGGTGCTCGACGGGCCGGTCGACCTGCGACGGCTGCTGGCCGACGAGCGCCACGCCGGGTTCGACCTGGGCGCCGCGCCGCCGGTACGGCTCACGCTCGTCCGCCGGGCGACAGAGGGCGTCGACCTCGTGCTCACCTTCCACCATCTGCTGCTCGACGGGTGGAGCCTGGCCATCCTGCTCGCCGAGGTGCTGGACGGGCGACGCGAGCCGGTGATCCCGCCACGGCGGCATCTGCGCTGGCTGGCCGAGGCGGACCGGGCGACCGACCACTGGAAGCGGCTGCTCGCCGGCTTCGGGGCGCCCACCCCGCTGCCTCGCCCTCCGGTGCCCGCGCCGGGCAGCGCCGCCACCGTGGACTTCCCCGCCGTCGAACGGCAGGTGGGGTTGCCGGGCACCGGCGTGGCACGGCTGCCCCTCACCGACCGGCTGCGGGCCGCGCTGACCGGCCACGCCTCCAGCGCCGGCGTGACGCCGTACGCCGTGACGCTCGGCGCGTGGGCGCTGGTCCTGGCCGGGTACGCCGACAGCGACGACGTGGTGGTCGGGGTGACGGTGGCCGGCCGACCCGACGACCTGCCCGGCGCGGACTCGATCGTCGGCCTACTGATCAACACGGTGCCGTTACGGGTGCGGTTCGACCCCGACGCACCCTTCGCCGAGACGCTGCGGGCCGTGCAGGCCCAGCAGGTCGCCAGCCGGGAGTACGAGCACCAGTCGCTGACCGACATCACCCGCGCCAGCGAACTGCCACCGGGCACACCGCTGTTCAACAGCATCGTGGTCTTCCAGAACCACCCGCCCCTGCCGGCCGGACTGTCCCCGGTCGACGTGGTGGAAAGCACCGGCTACCCGTTGACCCTGGTGGTGGAGCCGACCCCGGAGCTGGTGCTACGTCTGCTGATCGAGGACGACGCGGTGAGCCCGGCCGAGGGCGGGCGGCTGTTGACCGACCTGCGCCGCGTCCTCGACGTCGTGACGGCCCACCCGGACGCCACGACCGGCGAGGTACGGGCCGCGCTCAGGGCCGGCTGAGCACCTCGTCGATCACCGTCAGCGCGCGCTCGACGTCCGCGCCGGTCACACCCGAATGGGTGACCGCCCGGACCCGGCCGTGCCCCAACTCGGCCAGGGCCACCCCCGCCGCGTGGGCCTCGGCGAGGAACCGCGCCCGGGTCAGCCGGTGCTCCGGCACCCGGAACATGACGATGTTGGTCTGCACCGACGCCGGATCGACCTCGATCCCGTCGATGGTGGCCAACCCTTCGGCGAGTCGACGGGCGTTCGCGTGGTCCTCGGCGAGCCGGCCGTGTTCGCGGATCGCGATGATGCCGGCCGCCGCGATGACGCCGGCCTGGCGCATCCCACCGCCGAGCATCTTGCGGATCCGACGCACGCGCTCGATGACGTCGGCATCACCGACCACCATCGAGCCGATCGGCGCGCCGAGCCCCTTGGAGAGGCAGAACTGCACCGAGTCGGCGTACCGGGCGATCTCCGCGACGTCGATGCCCGCGCCGACCGCCGCGTTGAAGATCCGCGCGCCGTCGAGGTGCACCGGAACGCCGCGCTCGTCGGCGAACCGGCGGACCTCGGCCAGGTAGGCCGTGGGCAGGATCTTGCCGCCGCAGCGGTTCTGCGTGTTCTCCAGGCAGATCAACGCGGGTACGGCGAACTGCGGGTCGTCGGGGTCGTCGGGGAACCCGGCGGCCAGGTCGCTCAGCAGCAGACGGCCGTCGGGCTGGTTCGGCACCGGCTGGTAGGTCACGCCGCCGCAGACCGACGCGCCACCGGCCTCGTAGATGTAGATGTCGCTCTCCGCGCCCACGAGCATGGCCGCGCCGCGTGGCGCGTGCGTCATGATCGTCGCCAGGTTGGCCATCGTGCCGCTGGGGGTGAGGCACGCCGCCTGTTTGCCCAGCGTGGACGCGGCCAACTCCTCCAGCTCGCGGACGGTCGGGTCCTCGCCGTACACGTCGTCCCCGAGTGGGGCGCGGACCATCGCGTCGCGCATGGCCGGGGTGGGCAGGGTGAAGGTGTCGCTGCGCAGCTCGATCACGACACGTCCACCCGCACCGTGAGCAGGTCGCCGGCCTCGGCGAGGACGGCGAGCACCTGGGCGACGTCGTCCCCGACGGCGATCAGGTGCCCCACCCGGTCGTACGCGTTCTCCGGCGGCCGGACCGGCGTGCCCGGGCCGGCGGTGACGGTCACCCCCCGTACTCCCGCGCAGCGGCTGGCCTCCTGGACCCCGTCCACGCCGGCGAGGGTGCCGGCGCGGTCGGCGGTGAGGAAGCGGATACCCGCGTACCCCTTGCTGGTCGGGGTGAGCGTCACCGGCAGGCCGGTCGCCGCGCGCAGTTGCGCGTCGAGCAGTTCCACACCCGTCGCGGCACGGATGAGTTCGGGGATCATCCCACCGGCCGGCCGCGGATTGATCTCGACCAGGGCCGGCCCGGCGGGCGTGAGCCGCACCTCGGTGTGTGTCGCGCCGACGCTCATGCCCACCGCCGTCAGCGCCCGGCGAACCAGGTCGGTCACCTCCGCGGCGGCCTCCGGTGGCAGCCCTGCCGGGAAGACGTGCTGCCGCTCCACGAAGTACGGCGGCGGGTCGACCCGCTTGTCGGTGATGCCCAGGCAGTGCTGGGTTTCGCCCGTGCCGAACAGCTCCACGCTCACCTCCGGTCCGTCGAGGTACGCCTCCACCAGCACCCGCCGGGCGGTGGGCAGGCCGCGCACGTTGTGGCGTACGGCGAGGACGCGCTCGGTCTGGGCGAGCGCCTCGGCGACGGTGGCGCAGAGCCGGACGCCGTTGGACCCGGAGTCGTCGACCGGCTTCACCACGCACGGCAGGCCCGCCTGCTCGACCGCTGCCGCCACCCGAGCGGCGAGTGTCGCGGCCGGGCTCTCCTCGACGATCGCGTAGCGGGGTTGGCGCACCCCGGCGGCGTCCAGCGCCACCCGCAGCCGACCCTTGTCCCGGCAGGTCAGCACCGCGTCGACGGGGTTGCCGGGCAGCCCGAGCCAGCCGGTCAGCTCGGCCACCGCCGGGACGAAGAAGTCGCTCGTGCTCGTCACCCCGGCCAACTCCTCGCGGCGGTAGCGGGCCTGCACGAACGCGCGCAGCGCCGGCACCGACGCGGTGTCGCAGACCAGGACCTCGGCCCCCGTCTGAGCCAGTCCGGCGTACCGGGTCGGGTCGGCGGTCAGCAGCACCGGACGGAAGCCCAGGTCGGCGGCGCGGCGCAGGGCGAGCATCCCGGTGCCGGTGGTGTTGGACTCGACGAAGAGCAGGTGCCGCTGGTCGGCCGGCGGTGCGAGGGCCGCCCGCGACCACGAGGTCACCACGGTGTCCGGCTCGACGACGGCCGGCTCGGCGGCCAGCGGCAGCGCGGTGAGCCCGGTGGCGGCCCAGTAGTCGTCGTCGTAGACGGTGTCGGCGTACCGGTCGCCACGGTCGGGGAAGATGCCGACCACCCGACCACCGGGCGGGGTACGACGGGCCACGTCGCACAGCACCCGGTAGACCGAGCCGGACGTGTTGCCGGCGAAGATCTGCTGCTCGCGGGCCAACTCCCGGGTGGCCACGAACGCCTCGTGGTCGTTGAGCCAGTGCACCTCGTCGATCAGCCGGCGGTCCAAATTCGCTGGCAGGAGGCTGTTGCCCAGACCGCTCTGGAGGCGGCCCGGCTGGTCCGGCTGACCGAACAGCATGCTGCCCACGCAGTCCACCCCGACGACCCGCAGCTCGGGCAGGCGTCGGCGCAGCGCCCGGGAACTGCCGCAGAGCGACCCGCCGCTGCCCACCGAGCCGACCAGCACGTCGAACGGGCCGAGGTCGGCGAGCACCTCGTCGGCCAGCCACCGGTACGCACCGGGATTGTCCGGGTTGGTGTACTGCTGCGGCCAGAACGCCCCGGGCAGCCCGGCCAGCAGTTCCTGAAGCCGCTCGATCCGGGCGCTCTGCCACCCGTGCGAGGTCATCGCCGACACGACGTGCACCTCGCAGCCGAGTGCGCGCAGCTTCGCCAGGGTCACCCGGTCGATCCGGGGGTCGGTGACGATGTGCACCGGGTGCCCGAGCGAGCGGCCGACCAGGGCCACGCCGAGGGCCATGGTGCCCGACGAGCTCTCCACCACCGGGTCACCGTCGGCGAGCACACCGAGCCGACGCGCCTCGATGATCATCGCGCGGGCGACCCGGTCCTTCATCCCGTACAGGTTCTGCAACTCCAGCTTCGCGTACACCTCGACGGCCGGTGTGTCGGGCATCCGCAGACGGACCAACGGGGTGTGACCGATGGCGTCGCGGATCGCATCGAAGCGCATCAGCCGCTCCCGGGAAGTTCGTCGGCGCCGAGCGACCGGTGCACGGTCACCTGGCCGGGCAGCGTGGCGCAGGCCAGGCGTACGTGGTCGATCTTCGCGGCGCGTTCCGGGTCGTCCTCGGCGAGCAGGACGCCGAGGGCGGTGCCGCTGTGCGCGATGACCAGGCCGTAACCCTCGACGTCGCGGCAGAGCCGGTGCACCACGTCGAAGTGCCGGCGCGGACGCAGCTTGCCGTTGAGGACGGCGCTGCGGGTGGTGACCCGGCCGACGGCGGGCAGGTCACCGGCGCGTACCGCCGCGGTGAGGGCGGTGAGCAGGTGGGCGTACTCCTGCTTGTCGGCGTCGTCGAACGGCTTGGGAATGCGGTTGAAACGGATGGTGTCGACCGCGCCGCCCTCGTCGTGCGCCACCACGGTGAGCGGGGGCAGGACGCCGATCCTCTCCCGCAGCCGCACCTCACGGTGGTAGAAGGCGACGATCCCGTCGTACATGACGCCGTCGGAGGGCTCGATCTGGCGCAGCAGCGACTCGATGGTGCGCTCGCTCAGCGGCATGCCGAACGCGTCCCCGACCGCCCGCGCGGTGGCCACCAGGTCCGCCGACGAGCTGGCGAAGCCCTTGCCCTCGGCCAGCTCGCCGCCCAGCTCCAGCACACCGCCGCCGGACAGGCCGAACAGCTCCATGATGGTGGCCGCCAGCCGGGCCGACTTGCGCTTGTGCCGGGGGAAGACGCGGATGTGGTCGAGGTCGTTCGTCGGCCAGAAGGTGGCGGTCGCCCACTGGGCCATCGGGAACGTCACCAGGAAGTCCCGGTCGGCGTCGGGCAGGACGCCCTGCAACAGCTCGCCGAAGGTGCCGAACGCCGTACCGACGCCGAGCCGGCCGGTGGCCGCCAGCAGCGCGTCCCGATCGGCCGTGCACGCCCCCTCGCCCATGTCGTCAGCCGATCCCGTGGCCCACGCCGGCCGGGGCCAGCCCCAGCAGCCGGTCGGTCTCCTCGGTCGCCGCCCGGTCGGTCGCGGCCCGCCGCTCCCACTGCGCCCGTAGCTCGTCGTACTCGTGCGCCTGCGTCGACAGCAGCTCGACCACTGCCGACGGCCGGGTCGAGCCGGTGGTGCGCCGAGCCGCCAGACCCGCGTGCACGTCGAACGCCTCGCGCAGCAACGTCGCCGGGTCGACCAGCCGGTAACCCTCGGCGGCGGTGGTCGCCGCCAGCAGCTCGGGGTCGGTGTCCCGGGGTGCCCGACCGGCCGACGCCACGGCCACCACGTACCGGCCGGCGAGCACCTGGGCCCGCCGCCACGGCACGCCCTCGCGCAGGGTCAGCAGGTTGGCCAGCGCGAACCCGCCCAGGAACTCGCGCTCGCAGGCGGCCAGCATCTTCTCGGGGCGCAGGCGCAGACCGTCCACCACGGCGGTCAACAGCCGTAGCAGCGACCGGGTGGCGCTGATCGCGGAGTGCAGGTAGGTGCCGGCCTCCTTGGACACCTCGACCAGGTTGGCGTACGGGGTGTTGCGCTGCCCGAGCAGCGCGTCGGTGTGGAAGGCGGCCAGGTGCGCCGAGCGGCCCCGGATTCGTTCCAGGATCGGGAAGTTCTTCTTCTGCGGCATGGCCGAGGAGATGCCGCTCAACTCGTCGGGCAGGTCCAGGAAGCCCAGGTCGCTGCCACCCCAGGTGATCAGGTCGGTGACGAACCGGCTGGTCTCCGCGCCGAACAGGGACAACTCGGCGGTGACCTCCAGCACCCAGCGCCGGGACGCCACCGCGGTCAGCGCGTGCGGCTGGGCCGCCCGGAAGCCGAGCAGCCGGGCCATCCGGTCCCGGTCCCACGGGAGGTCCTGACCGGCCATCGCGCCCGCGCCGAGGGGGCAGGCGTCGATCCCGTCGTACGTGCTCAGCAGCCGACGCAGGGTGTGCAGCACGTGCCCGGAGAACGCGGCCAGGTGGAAGCCCGGCGTGATCACCTGCGCGGCCTGGAAGTGGGTGTAGCCGGGCATCGGCGTCGTGGTGTACGCGCCGGCCCGGCGGTGCAGGGCGGCCCCCAGCCCGAGCAGCGCCTGCGCCACCCCGACCACCTGCTGCCGGCCGAAGAGCAACTGCGCGGTGGCCTGGAGATCGTTGCGACTGCGGTCGACGTGCCAGAGCGGCAGCGGCTCGGTCAGCGCCGCCTCGACGTGCCGTTCCAGGGCGAACGCGAGATCCGACAGGTTGGCCACCGGGTCGGCGATGAGCGCGGCCGGGCCGGCGCTGTCCAGGCCGGCCGCCACGGCTGTCGCCTGGTCGGCGGTGAGGAGCCCCATCCGCTGGTATTCCAGCGCCAGGACCTTCTCGACCGCCACGTACGACGGCAGCAGGTGCTCGACCTCGAAGTGGAACTGCGGCGCCAGCACCTCGTCGTGGAGCAGCCGGTCGGGTGGCTCGTCGATCCGCCCGGTCAGACCGGACGGCGCGCTGGTATTCACGATCGGCCTCCCCGTTGCGCCGGCCGCAGAAACATACCCAGGCCCGCAGCGACGTGACAACCCCTGTCGATATTCGCCGGTCCGCGACATACCGCGGCGAAAGCGCATCGATAGCGGACTCTGGCACCGTGGCTGGCGGCGAGGAGGTGCCGTGACGTCACTGGACGAGATGTTCGCGCGACAGGCCCACCGGACACCGTCGGCGACGGCCGTGGTGGACGACGACGGGACGCTCGACTACGCGACGCTGGACAGGCGGGTGGGCGACCTGGCAGCCGCACTGCGTGACGCCGGTGTCCGTGCCGACCAACCCGTCGGGCTCATCCTGGACCGGTCGGCGCACATGGTGGCCGGCGTGCTGGCCGTGCTGCGCGCGGGCGGCGCGTACGTGCCGATCGAGCCGGAGACGCCCGCCGTCCGCCGGGAGGCGATCCTGACCGACGCCGCCGCGACCGTCTGCGTGGTGGGCCCGGCCCTGGTCGACGAGGTACGGGCCACCGGCCGGACCGTGGTGGTCCCCGACGCCACCCCCGCCGACTGCGCCCCGCTGGACCCGACGTCGCCGCACCCGGACCAGCTCTGCGCGATCTACTACACCTCCGGCTCCACCGGCCGACCCAAGGGCGTCGCCTGCACCCACGGCGGCTGGGCCAACCGGATGCGCTGGATGCAGGAGCGGCACCACCTCCAGCCCGGCGAGACCGTGTTGCAGAAGACCACGCTGACCTTCGACGACGCGGCGGTCGAGCTGCTCTGGCCGCTGCTGGTCGGCGGTCGGGTCGCCATGCTCGCCCCAGGGGCGCACCGCGACCCGCGGGCCATCATCGACGCGGCGATCCGGCACGAGGTCGTGCACCTCCAGTTCGTGCCGAGCGTGTTCGACCTCTTCCTGGAGACGCTCACCGACGCCGACGTGGCCGGGCTGAGCCGCCTGCGCAGTGTGCTGTGCAGCGGCGAGGCGCTGCGTCCGGAGCTGGTACGACGGTTCTTCGCGCGGTTCCCCGACGGGGTCTCGCTCGACAACACCTGGGGCGCCACCGAGGTGTCGATCGACTCGACGTACCACATCTGCCGGCCGGCCGACGGCCGCGCGGACGGCGCGAGCGTGCCCATCGGCCAGCCCATGACCGGCAACCGGGTCACCGTGCGCGACGCCCGGCACCAGCCGGTCCGCGCCGGCGACGTCGGCGAGCTGTGCATCGGCGGGGTCGGCCTGGCCCGCGGCTACCAGGGTGACCCACGGCGCACCGCCGCGGCCTTCGTACCCGACCCGGACGGCTTCGGCGCGCGGATGTACCGCACCGGCGACCGCGGGGCGCAACGTCCGGACGGGACGCTGACGTTCGTCGACCGGGTCGACCACCAGGTCAAGATCCGTGGTGTACGGATCGAGCTGGGCGAGGTGGAGACGGCGCTGCGCGGCCATCCGGAGGTCGCCGACGCGGTGGTGCTCGCACTCGGCGCCGGCACGAAACACCTCGCCGCCTACCTGGTGCCCCGACG
Organism: Micromonospora sp. NPDC005172; assembly: GCF_040608555.1. Taxonomy (NCBI): domain Bacteria; kingdom Bacillati; phylum Actinomycetota; class Actinomycetes; order Micromonosporales; family Micromonosporaceae; genus Micromonospora; species Micromonospora sp. NPDC005172. The sequence continues at coordinate 73,014 of NZ_JBEXIL010000008.1, read as the reverse complement.
GGCCGAGGGCCTCTCGGTGGACGACGTGCGCGCCCACCTGCGGACGGTGCTGACCAGCTACGCCGTGCCCACCCACCTCACCGTGCTCGACCGGCTGCCGCTGCACCCCAACGGCAAGGTCGACCGGGCCGCGCTGGCGGCACTGCCGGCGCCCGGTGGTGACGAGGGCGCGTTGCTGGCGCCCCGGACGGTCACCGAGGAGACCGTCGCGGAGATCTGGTGCGCGGTGCTCGGCGTCGACCGGATCGGCGTCGACACGGACTTCTTCGCCGCCGGTGGGCACTCGCTGCTCGCCGTGCGCGTCCTCAGCCGGTTGCGGCAGGCGTTCGGCCTGGACATCCCGCTGCGGCTGATCTTCGACCACCCGACGATCGCGGCGTCCGCGGCCGAGCTGGAACGGCTCGTGCTGGCGGACCTGGAGGGAGCAGCGCGGTGACGAGCGACATCGACGAGCTGTCGTACAGCGTCGTGGTCAACCACGAGGAGCAGTATTCGATCTGGCCGGCCGAGCGGCCGGTGCCTGCGGGTTGGCGGGCCGAGGGCACCACCGGCAGCCGCGAGGAGTGCCTCGACCACGTCGAGCGGGTCTGGGTGGACATGCGCCCGGCGAGCCTGCGCCGGCACCTGGACGGCGCGCCGGACGACGTGGCCTGACGTGTCGAGCACGGCGGAGCTGCTGGCCCAACGGCTACGCGCGGCCCGCGAGGCGAGCCGGGCCGCGCCGTCGCCCGCCCTGCCCCGCTGCCCCGACGACCAGCTCGTCACCTCGCCCGCCCAGGAGTCGGTGTGGCTGGCCGACCGGTTCCTCGGCGGCGCACCGGACTACAACGTGGCCGAGGTGCTGCGGGTCCACGGCCCGCTCGACGCCGCCGCGCTGCGGCTCGCGATCGGCATCGTGATGGAGCGCCACGAGGTGCTGCGCACCAGCTACCCGGAGGTTGCCGGCCGACCCCGGCCGGTGCCGCACGAGCTGGGCGAGATCCCGGTCGCCGTCCGCACGGTCGAGGACCCGTTGGCCCGGGCCCGGGAACTGGTCCGGCAGCCCTTCGACCTCGCGACGGGCCTGCCACTGCGCGCCGAGCTGCTGACCGCCGACGAGACCGAGTGGTACGTCGTGCTGGTGGTCCACCACATCGCGGTCGACGGCTGGTCGATGGCGCTGCTCTGGGCGGAGCTGGCCGCCGCGTACCGGGCTCTGTTGGCGGGTACCGTCCCGGCCCTGCCGGAGCTGCCCGTGCGGTACGTGGACCACGCGTACCACCAACGCGAACAGCTGCGCGGCGGACGACTGGCCCGGCAGCTCGCCTACTGGCGTCAGCGGCTGGCCGGGTTGTCGCCGTTGGAGCTGCCGGCCGACCATCCCCGACCGCCGGTCTTCACGGGCCGGGGCGACCGGTACGACTTCGCGGTGCCCGACGCGCTCGCCGACGGTGTCCGCGAGCTGGCCACCCGCCACGGTGTGACGCTGTTCCACGCGCTGCTGGCCGGTTTCACCGCCGTGCTGCACCGGTTCAGCGGTCGTACCGACGTCGCGGTGGGCACCCTCTTCGCCGACCGGGAGCACCCCGAGCTGGAGTCGGTCGTCGGGTTCTTCGGCACCACCGTGGTGATCCGTAACCGGGTGCGCCCGGACCGGCCGTTCGCGTCCCTGCTGCACGACGTCCGCGACGCCGTCGTCGACGCCCACGAGCACCGGGACGTGCCCTTCGAGCGGTTGGTCGAGGAGCTGCGCCCGGCCCGGGACCTGTCCCGCAACCCGCTGTTCCAGGCCATGTTCACCGTGCAGGACGAGGAGACCGCCCCGTTCGAGCTGCCCGGCTGCGTGGTCGAGCCGGTGCCGGTCGGCACCGGCACGGTCAAGTTCGACGTCGAGCTGGTGCTGACCCGCCGCGACGGCCGGCTCGCCGGGTTCGTCGAGTACGCCACCGACGTGTTCGAGCCGGCCACCGTGGCGCGTCTGGTCGACAGCTACCTGTGCCTGCTCGCCGACGCGGTGGCCCATCCGGACAGCCCCGTCGCCGCACTCACGGTGTTGCCGTCCGCCGAGCACGCCCGGATCGTCGGCGAGTGGAACGACACCGCCGCCGCGTACCCGCACCACGAGTTGCTCTCCGACCTGATCGGCGAGCAGGCCCGACGAACTCCGGACGCGGTCGCCGTCCGCTGCGACGACGCCGCGCTGACCTACGGCGAGTTGGAGCGCCGCGCCAACCGCCTGGCGCACCTGCTCGTCGACCACGGCGTCGGGCCCGACGTCACGGTGGGCGTCTGCCTGGACCGTACGCCCGAGCTGGTGGTCGCGCTTGTCGCCGTCCTCAAGGCCGGCGGCGCGTACGTGCCGGTCGACCCGGACCATCCGGCCGACCGGGTCCGGCACGTCCTCACCGACAGCGCGGCCCGGCTGCTGGTGACCACCGGCGACGTGTGGGACCGTCTCGGCGCCCCGCCCGGCCCGCGGCTGCTGCGCCTGGACCGGGCGGACGACCGGCTCGCCGGGCTGCCCGACACACCACCGGCCACCGCCACGACCGCCGACGACCTGGCCTACCTGATCTACACGTCGGGCTCCACCGGGCGGCCCAAGGGCGTGATGGTGCCGCACCGGGCCATCGTCAACCTGACGGTGGCGTTCGTGCGGCTCTTCGAGGTCACCGAGGCCGACGTGGTCGCCGCCGTCGCCTCGCACGCCTTCGACCTGTCGCTGCCGGAACTGCTCAGTCCGCTCACCGTCGGCGCTACGGTGCTGCTCGCGTCGCGCCGGACGGCCACCGACGGCGTGGCGCTCGGCGCGCTGCTGGCCGACGGCGGGGCCACCGTCATGCAGACCACCGCGACGATGTGGCGGATGCTCGTCGACGCCGGCTGGACCGGCGGGGACCTGCGCGCCGGCGCGTCCGGCGAGACGGTGCCGAGCGCGCTGGCCGCCGCGATGCTCGGCCGGGTGTCCCGGTTCTGGTGCCTGTACGGGCCGACCGAGACGACGGTGTGGTGCACGGCGTACGAGGTGCACGCCGTGCGACCGGACCGACCGATGCCGATCGGTCGGCCACTGCCCAACAACACGGTGTACGTGCTGGACCCGGCCCTGCGTCCGGTCCCGGTCGGAGTCATCGGCGAGGTGTACGTCGGCGGGGTGGGGGTGGGTCGCGGGTACGCCGGGCAACCCCGGCTGACCGCCGAGCGGTACCTACCGGACCCGTTCGGTTCCGGCGGCCGGCTCTACCGCAGCGGCGACCTGGCCCGGCTGCGCCCGGACGGGACGATCGAGTTCGTCGGGCGGGCGGACACGCAGGTCAAGGTGCGCGGCAACCGGATCGAGCTGGGCGAGGTGGAGGCCGCGCTGTCCGCCCACCCGGCGGTGGCCGGCGCGGCCGTGACCACCTGGGGCGAGGACGCCGACCGGCAGCTCGTCGGGTACGTGGTGTGGCGCGACGCACCGCTGGAGGTGGCCACGCTGCGGGCGTACCTGCGCGGCACTCTGCCCGACGCGTTCGTGCCCAGCCTGCTGGTCGAGCTGCCGGAGCTGCCGCTCAGCCCCAACCGCAAGGTGGACCGCGCCGCGTTGCCCCCACCAGACGTACGTCCGGCGGGGCCCGGGCACCTCGCGCCACGGACCGACCTGGAACGTCTCGTGGTGGACACCTGGACGGCGGTGCTCGGCCGGGACGGGATCGGCGTACGCGACGACTTCTTCCAGCTCGGCGGGCATTCGCTGCGGGCGTTGCAGGTGGCGTCCCGGCTCCGCGCGGCGACCGGCGTGGACGTGTCCCTGCGGACCCTGTTCGCCCACCCGACCCCGGCCGACCTGGCCGCCGCGCTGACTGCCGGGGGCACCACGCTCAGCGGCGACCAGGCCGGGGCCACCGCGGCCGCCGCCGACCGTCCGCCGCTGACCGTCCGGCCGGCCGGGGCGGTCGCCCCGCTGTCGTACGCGCAGCGCCGGCTGTGGTTCCTCGACCGCCTCAACCCCGGCGACGGCAGCTATCTGGTGCCGAGCGTGCTGCGCCTGCGCGGACCGCTGTCGACGTCGGCGCTGGCCGGAGCGCTGCGCACGGTGCTGGCCCGGCACGACGCGGTGAACGCCCGGTTCGTCGCGGACGGCGTGGGTGACCGGCAGGTCCCCGGCCCGCCGTGCGAGGTGGTCCGCACCGACCTGCCCGGCGTCGAGGACTCCACCGTGCTCCGACTCGCCAGCGAGGACGCCACCCGACCGTTCGACCTGGCGGGCGGCCCGCAGGCTCGTGCGCGGATCGTGCGGGTCGCCGACGACGACCACACGGTGGTGCTGGTGCTGCACCACGCGGCGGTGGACGGCTGGTCGCTCGGTGTGCTGTGGCGGGAGGTCGGCACGGCGTACGCGGCCCTCGTCGCCGGCCGGACGCCGGATCTGCCGGAGCTGCCGCTGACGTACGCGGACCACGCCTACTGGCAGCAGCAGCGCGGCCAGGCCGCGTTCGCCGACCAGCTCGGGCACTGGCGGGTCCGACTCGCCGACCTGCCGCACTGCTCCCTGCCCACCGACCGGCCCCGGCCCGCCACCTGGTCGGGGCGGGGTGACCGGGTGGACTTCGCGCTCTCCGGCGAGACCGCGCGGGCGGTACGGGAGCTGGCCCGGCGCTGCGGCGCGACGACCTTCATGGCGCTGCTCGCCGCCTTCCAGGTCGTGCTCGCCCGCTTCACCGGGCAGGACGACGTGGTGGTGGGCACGCCGGTGGCCGGCCGGGACGACGCCGAACTGGAGCCGGTGGTCGGCTGCTTCGTGAACACCCTGGTGCTGCGCGGCGACGTCGGCGGTGACCCGACCTTCGCCGGGCTGCTGGATCGGGTGCGCCTTGCCGCCGCCACCGACTTCTCCCACCGCGACGTGCCGTTCGAGCGGCTGGTCGAGGAGCTTCGGGTCGCCCGGGACCCGTCGCGCAACCCACTGTTCCAGGTGGGCTTTCGTCCGGAGGAGCGCGACGGCGCGGCGCTGCGGCTGCCCGGGGTCACCGTGAACACGATGGACCTCGGCCCGGGCGGCGCGAAGTACGACCTGAACGTGTCGGTGCTCGACACCCCGGAGGGGCTGCGCGGCACCGTGGAGTACGCCACCGACCTGTACGACGCGGCGACCGTCGAGGCGTTCGCCGCCGCGTACGCGCGGACGGTCGAGGCGGTGGTGGCCGAGCCGGACCGGCGGCTGTCCGAGCTGGGCCCGACGGCCGAGGAGCGGCGACTCCTCGCCCAGTGGAGCGGGATGGGCGAACCGGCGCCGGAGCGGCCGTCGCTGCCGGAGCTGGTGGCGCGGCAGGCGGCGCGCACCCCGGACGCCGTCGCGGTGTGCCTGGCCGCGCCCCCCGACGACGCGCCCGCCAGGGCGCGGGAGCTGACCTACGCCGAGCTGGACGGGCGGGCCAACCGGCTGGCCCACTGGCTGCGTCGACGCGGCGTCGGCCCGGACGTCGTGGTCGGCGTGGCGCTGCCCCGCTCGATCGACCTCGTGGTGGCGCTGCTCGGGGTGCTGCGCTCGGGTGGCGCGTACGTCGCGCTGGACCCGACCGCCCCACCCGGGCGGCTCACCCACCTCGTGGCGGACAGCGCGCCCCGGCTGATCCTGACCTGCCGCGACGCGCTGGCCCGACGCGGGCCGGCCGCCGCCACCGAGGGCGTACCGGTCCACCTCCTGGACGAGGAGTGGCCTGCCGTGCTCGCCGAACCGGCCACCGATCCTCAGCACGTGCCGCACCCCGACGACCGGGCCGCGATCTACTACACCTCCGGGTCGACAGGGGCGCCGAAGGGCGTACCGACCCCGCACCGGGGCATCGCGAACTTCCTGGCGTACCTGAGCGGGCCGATCGGGTTGACCGACCGGGACGTGGTGCTGCAACTGGCGGCGATCTCGTTCGACGCGTCCATCCGGGACATCTTCGGCCCGCTGGTGGTCGGCGGGCGGGTGGTGCTGCCGCCGGACGGCGCGACGCGCGACCCGTACGCCCTGCTGGCCGCGATCGAGCGGCACCGGGTGACGGCGCTGTTGACGCTGGTGCCGCCGATGCTGACCGCGCTGGCCACCGCCGCCGCCGGCAGGCCGGGTGCGGCTGAATCGGTGCGTCTCGGCCTGGTCAGCGGCGAGGCGCTGGGCGCCCAGCACGTCCGCGCCGCCCGGCAGCTCTCCCCGAGCATCGCGCTCGTCAACCAGTACGGCCCGACCGAGGCCACGATGACCTCGACGTACCACGAGGTGGGTGACGAGGCCGGCGCGGCACCGATCGGACGGCCCATCCCGTACGTGCGCTGTCACGTCCTCGGTCCGCGCGGTGAGCTGCTGCCTCCGGGCGCGCTGGGCGAGCTGTACCTCGGCTCGCCGGGGCTGGCCCGGGGCTACCAGCGGGCCCCCGGGTTGACCGCGCAGCGGTTCGTCCCGGACCCGTTCGGGCGGCCCGGCGGCCGGCTGTTCCGCACCGGCGACCTGGTCCGCTGGCGTGCCGACGGCCGGCTGGTCTTCCACGGCCGTCGGGACCAGCAGGTGAAGATCCGCGGCGTGCGCGTGGAGCTGGGCGAGGTCGAGGCCGCGCTGGCCGCCTGCCCGGGTGTCCGCGCCGCGGCGGCGGCCGTACACGACGGGGAGCTGGCCGGCTACGTCGTGGCCGGCCCCGACGTCGACCTGGGCGGGTTGCGCGACCAGCTCGCCGACACGCTGCCCGAGCAGTCGGTGCCGGCCCGCCTGACCGCGCTGGACGCGCTGCCGCTGACCCCGCACGGCAAGCTGGACCGCTCCCGGCTCCCGGCACCGGCTCCGGTGGCCCGCGCCGACGCGCTGCCCCCACGCGACATCCTGGAGCTGGCCCTGGTGCGGATCTGGGAACGGGTCCTGGGTCACGGCCCGATCGGCGTACGCGACGACTTCTTCGCCGTCGGCGGCCACTCGCTGCGGGCGGTGGACCTCGTCGAGGCGATCCGCGGCGAGTTGGACGTCGCCGTGCCGCTCAGCGTGGTCTTCACCCACCCCACCGTGGAACGGCTCGCCGCGGTGCTGGGCAGCGCATCGGCCACCACCGACCGGTTGCTCGTCACGCTGGCCGACGGGCCGACCACGCAGCCGCCGCTGTTCCTGGTCCATCCGCAGGGCGGCGACGTGGCCTGTTACGCGCAGCTCGCCCGGGATCTGGCCGGCGTGTGCACGGTGCAGGGCATCGAGGCGGTCGGCTACAACACCGACGATCAGCCGTTGGTGGCCATCGAGGAGATGGCCCAGCGGTACGTCGACGAGATCCGGGCGGCGGTGCCGGATGGGCCGTACCGACTGGCCGGTTGGTCCTTCGGCGGCAACGTGGCCTTCGAGATGGCGTCCCTTCTGGAGGCGGCCGGCGAGCGTGTCGACTTCCTCGGTGTCCTGGACGCGCGGGCGTTCGGGCGGGAGGAGTTGGAGCCCTGGTTCACCGGGCGCAGCGAGCTGGAACGCTACGGGTTGATCGCCGAACTGGACCCGGCGCAGGTCACCGAGCTGGCCGCCGCCGAGGAGCAGGAGGCGCTGGCCATCCTGCTGCGCGACGCGCAGAGGCGGGGTCGGGTGCCGCGCGGCGCGGACACCGCGACGCTGCGCCGGATGGTGGCGGTGTTCACCGCGAACGGCCGGGCCGCCGACCGGTACGCGCCCCGCGCGCCGATCCGCGCCCCGATCCACCTGTTCACGGCCACCGAGAGGCATCCCACGCTGACGAACCCACCGGTCAACCCGGCGAGCTGGCGGGCACGCACCCGTGGACCGGTCTACGTCGTGCCGGTGCCGGGAAACCACCACGACCTGGTGTACGCGCCACACGCGGCCGTGCTGGCGGCCCGGATCTCCGACGTGTTGCGGGAGCGGGGTTGGACATCCGCCGACTAGGCGTGGTGGGAGGGGTCGGCCCGCTGGCCGTCGCCCACTTCTACCAGCGCCTCATCCAGCTCACCCCGGCCGTCCAGGACGACGAGCACCTGGAGGTCGTGCTCGTCGCCGAGCGGGTGCCGAGCCGCATCGCGTACCTGCGCGGTGTCGGGCCCAGCCCGGTGCCGGCGCTGCTACGGGCGGCCAAGCACCTGGAGGCCGCCGGGGTGGACGCGGTGGTCATCCCGTCGGCGACCACGCACGCCTTCCGGGATGACGTGGCCCGGGCGGTGGCCGTACCGGTGCTGGACCTGCTGGCCGAGGTGGGCGCGGCGCTGGCCGGGCGGGGACTGCGCCGGCCGGTCTTCCTGGCCACCGCACCGACCGCCCGGCTACGGCTGTACGAGCCGCACCTGACCACCGGGACCCGGCCGCTGTACCCGACGGCGGCGGCGCAGCGCCGGCTCGACGGGTTGATCGACGGGGTGAAGCGGGGTGCGCCGGTCGAGACGCTGCGCGCCGGCCTGGCCGAACTGATCGCGGCCGGGCCGTGGCCGGGCGACGCCGACTGCGTGGTCCTGGCCTGCACGGAGCTGCCGGTGATCGCGCCGCTCGGCGGGGCCGGGCCGCTGCCGCTGGTCGACGTGACCGAGGTGCTGGCCGACGCGGTGCTGGCCCGCCGCCCGACACCCGCCCGGAGTCAGGCCGTCTGACAAGTCCCTGACGGGCGCGAGCGCGTCGGGTCGTCGTGCACCAGCGCCCGGGCGGGACCGGCGGCGGACGGGCTGTCGATTCGGGGTGCCGGAACGTGCTGGCGGTCCCGGTTGGCCGTCCTTTGCTCTGCTTCAACGGACGCAACAGACACGGCCGGTCAGTGTTGCGCCGGTTGAAGCAGAGCAAAGGACACGCGACAGCTACCCGCGCACCGAGCACCGAGCACCGGGGACCGCGTTTCGCCGCGGCCGAACGGGCCTCAGGCGGACTCGGCGGGGGCGTGTCCGGTCGGCTCGTCGCTCGCCAGCCGTTCGGCCGCGTAGAGCCGCACCAGGCCGGACAGCCGGTACCGGGTCGGGCCGACCCCGACCTCGACCAGTTGCGCGTCAACCAACTCCTCCAGGGCGTCCTCGACATCCGCCTCCCGAGCGCCCGGCAGCCAGGTGGTGAGCGGGGTCGGCAGGTCCGCGTCGGGCAGCGCGCCCAGCGATCGGAACAGCAGCCGTGCGGCCGGAGCGAGCGCCGCGTAGCTGGTCGCCAGCCGGGTCCGGACGTCCAGCCCGCCGAAGCTCAGCTCGTCGAGGCGACGGCTCGGATGACGTAGCCGGCCAGCGAGCTGCGCCACCGTCCAGTGCGGGCGGGCGGCGAGTCGGGCGGCGGCGATCCGCAGCGCCAACGGCAGGTTGTCGCACAGCCCGGCCAGCGTCGCCGACCCGGCCGGGTCGGCGGTCAGCCGGGGCAAGCCCAGCGCGGAGGCCAGCAGCCGCACCGAATCCTCGACGCCGAGCGGGTCCAGGTGCACCGACCGGGCGCCGGTCAGGCCGGTGAGCCGTCGTCGGCTGGTGACCAGCACGCCGGCACCGCCCGTGCCCGGCAGCAGGGGCAGAACCTGCCGCTCGTGGGTCACGTCGTCCAGCACGACGAGCACCCGCCGTCCGGCGATCCGGTTCCGGTACAGCTCGGCACGTTCGTCGAGGCCGGCCGGCACGGTGGCGCCCGGCAGGCCGAGCGCGCGCAGGAACCGCGCCAGGGCGGCCTCCGGCGGCACCGGACGACCGTCGGCGTCGAGCAGCCGCAGGTACAGCTGACCATCCGGGTACGCCGGCGCGAGCGCGTGCGCGGCGCGGACCGCGACCGTCGACTTGCCGACGCCGACCGGGCCGGAGATCGCCACCACCGGCACCGACGTTCCGCCGCCGTCGCCCAGCGCCGCGCAGACCACCCCCAGGGGCTCGTCCCGCCCGATGAGTTCGGCGGGGTCGGCGGGGAGCAGCCGGGGCACCGTCGGCGGCGCGGGCGGCGCGGGCGCGTCGTCGACCGGTTCGTCGGCCCGGCCGTCGGTGAGGATGGCCCGCTCCAGGCGACGCAGCTCGCCGCCGGGCTCCAATCCCAGCTCGTCGAGGAACGTCCGCCGGGCCGACCGGTACGCGGCCAGCGCCTCGGCCGGCCGACCCGCGCCGGAGAGCGCCCGCATGTGCTGCGCGTGCAGCCGTTCCCGCAGCGGATGGGCGGCGAGAAGTTCCCGCAGCTCACCGACGACGTGCTGATGCCGCCCACGGTGCAACTCGACGTCGAGCCAGTCCTCGGTGACGGCGAGCCGCCGCTCGTCGAGCCGGGTCGCGGCGGCCCGCACCGCCGGGCTCTCCACGCCCGCCAGCGCGGACCCACGCCACAGCGCGAGGGCCGCGCTGAAAGCTTCCGCGGCGTCGTCGAGCCGCGACCCGGCCAGCGCCTGCTGCCCGGCCAGCACCAGCCGGTCGAAGTAGTGCAGGTCCATCTCGCCGTCGGCCACCCCGATCAGGTAGCCGGGCGGGCGGGTGACGATCCGGTCCGGCAGGCCGAGCCGGGTGAGCGTCTTGCGCAGCGCCGACACGCAGATCTGCACCTGACCACGGGCGGTGCTCGGCGGGGCGTCGTCCCACAGCGCGTCGGCGAGCTGCGCGGTGGAGACCACGCAGTTCGCGTCGAGCAGCAGCGTGCCGAGCACCACCCGCTGACGTGCCGCGGTGACCGTCAGAGTGTGCCCGGCGCCGGAGATCTCGAGGGGTCCGAGGATCCGGAAGCGCACCGGTCAGCTCCGGGCCGACGCCGCGATCTCCAGGCGCTGGCGCAGCGGATGCCGCAGCGGCTTGCCGAGCGCGTTCTTGGGCAGGATGCGGACGAACTGGAGCCGGTCCGGCCAGAGCACCCGTGCGACGCCCTCGGCTTCCAGGTAGTCGTGCAGGCCGGCGAGCGTCGGGGTGTCGCCACCCCCGGGGATCACCACGGCGCAGACCAGGTCCGCCCCGGGTACGGCCGGGTCCGGGTAGCCGACCAGGACGGCCTCCACCACGTGCGGGTGCCGCTGCAACACCGCCTCGATGTCGAGTGTGGACACGCGCAGGCTGTTCGCCCGCGTGATGAGGTCGACCCGCCGCCCGGTGATCCGGATGCCGCCCCGGCCGTCGTCGCGGGCCAGGTCGCCGGTGTCGAACCAGCCGTCGTCGTCGAGCAGCGACTCGTACAGCTCGCGTTGGTTGAGGTAACCCAGGCACTGGGAGGCGCCCCGGGCGTACAGCCGGCCGGCGTCCTCGCCGGGGTCGGTGTCGATCCGCACCTGCATCCACGGCACCGGACGGCCGTCGCTGTGCGCCGCCCAGTCGTCCGGGTCGTCCAGCCGCGTCACGGTCACCGCCCCGTTCTCGGTCATCCCCCACAGCGCCCGCATCGGCACCCCGAACGCCTCCCGCACGTCGGCGATGAGCTGCGGCGCGATGGGCGCCGAACCGGAGACGATCTGGCGCAGGGTCGGCGTCTGCACGGGCGCGCGCCGTTGGGCGGCGAGCATGCCGATGACGAAGCCGGGCGCGGCGTACACGAAGGTGCCGCCGTGCCGGGCGATCAGCGCGACCATCAACGCCATGTCGTCGCCGGAGTCCATCACCACAGCGGTGCAGCCCAGATGGACGGGGAGGTAGACCGCGTGCGTGACCCCGGCCATGTGGGTGAGCACGCTGGGCAGCAGCACCACCTCGTCCGGGGCGAGGCCGAGTGGCTCCGCCGACGCGCGGACACACGCGTACATGGTGTTCTGGCTGTGCACGACGCCCTTCATCGGCCCGGTGGTGCCCGAGGTGTGCAGCACCAGGGCCGGCTCGTCGGGGCCGAGGGCGTCCGTCCCGTCGTCCGGGAGGCGCTCCTCCCACGGGGTGTCGACGAACACCTCCTGGAAGTCGATCGCGCCGACCCGGGCGGCGTCGCCGATCACCACCCGGTGCTCCAGCGTCGGCACGTCCAGCTCGGCGAGTCGGGTGGCGTAGTCGGTGCCGGCGAAGGTGTCCAGGGTGATGCAGACCCGGGCGCCGGTCGACTCCAGGACCTGGCGCAGCTCACGGGTGCTCAGCATCGGAAAGCCCGGCGAGCTGACCGCCCCGATCTGGTTGCAGGCCAGGTAGAGCGGGGTGAGCACCCACCGGTTCGGCAGGTAGATCATCACCACGTCGCCCCGACCCACCCCGAGTGACCGCAGCGCGCCGGCGAACCGGGCGACCATGGTGGCCAGCTCCGCGTACGTCAACGTGCGCGCGTGCTCGCCACCCTCGTACGTGATGATCGCCGGATGGTCCGGGCGCTCGCGCGCCGCCACGGCGAGGTCGTCGAGGAACGTCTCCGACCGCCACCAACCCGCCGCGACGTACTCCTCGGCCTGTTGCTTGTCGACAGGTGCCAATGAATCCCACATGTTCGGTCGCCTCCCGGCCATGCCCCGTCACGTCCACATGAGATGTGTCTGCGGGCGAAGCTACCACCCGGAACCGCCGCTGTCGCGTCCACGAAAATCGCGGTTACACACAGCAAACCCGCAGCTAGCGACCATCATCCAGTGACCTTGACAAATGATCAGACATGGACGACTCTCACCTGAGTCATAGATGCCTGTCGGGGTGCGCGGAAGCGTGGAGGTGTCATGAGGATCGGTGTTCTTGCCTGGGATCACGGCGAGGAGGACGACGACTCGCCGGTCATCGCCGAGCTGGGCCGCGAGCGCGGTCACGACACCTCGCTGTTCACCGTCGAGGAGATCGACGTCGCGGCGGCCCCGGGCGGTGGCCCGGAGGTCATGTTCAACGGTGAGCTGGGGCGCTCCTTCGACGCGGTCATCTCGCGGGCGCAACTGCACGGCGACTGGCGCGACCGGGTGGAGCGGCTGATGCTCGCCAGCAGCATCCCCGGTGTGACGATGTTCGACCCGGTCGAGGTGTGGCAGGCCGCCTACAGCAAGTTCCGGATGATGCAGGTGCTCGCCGACGCCGGCCTGCCCGTGCCACCCACCCGGGCCTGCCGGGTGCCCGCCGACATCGAGGCGGCGAGCCGGGAGTGGGGCACCGTCGTGGTGAAGCCGTCGTACGGACGGGCCGGCATCGACGTGGAGCGGATCACCAACGTCGCCGACGACCTGCCGCTGATCGAGAAGCTGCTGGCCCGCTACGGGGTCCTGGTGTGCCAGCCCTACTACCCCACCCAGTACGGCGAGTATCGGCTGACCGTCTCGGGCGACACGATGCCGATGAACATGGTGAAGTATCCGGCCGTCGGGCAGTGGAAGACCCGGACGCTGCTCGGGGCGAGCTTCGAGCGGGTGGACATCCCGCCGGAGCTGGCGGACATCTCGATCCGGGCGACCCGGGCGATGGGGATCACGCTGTCCGGCTTGGACATCCTGCCCACCGAGGACGGCTACGTGATCCTCGAGTGCAACGCCATCCCCGGCAATCTCAACATCCTCGGCAAGGAGTCCCAGCGGCTCGCCTTCGAGGCCATGTACGAGTGGGTGGAGGCCCGTACCCCCTGCTGAACTGCCCCGCGCGACGGACGGAGTGTCGATGCAGCATGCCCTGGCCGACTACGACCTGACCGAGCACGGCCCGGGCGAGCAGTTCGCCCGCGCGGTGCTCGCCGCCGAGGGCGGCGACGTCGACGTGCCGATCGCCGCGTCCCTGCCCACCCTGTTTCCGCTGGCCAAGCACCGACCGCGCTACACGGTGCGGCACCTGCTCAAAAGCGCGACGGTGACCGAGGAGCCGGTCAGCTACGTCAGCGAGGCTCCGACTCCGGGCACCCCGGAGATCGCCGGTACCAGCTACCAGGCCAGTCCGGAGGCGACCTTCGTGCCCCGCTTGGTCGAGACGAAGCTGACCGAGGTGACCGCCGCCGTGGCCGTCCCGCCGGAGCTGATGCGCGACCCGACGCTGCTGGCCGGTTTCGTGGACTACCGGGTGCTGGTGCGGCTGGGCACCATCGAGAACGAGGTGCTGCTGCACGGCAGCGCCGACGGGGTGATCCCCGGTCTGGTCGGCCTGCCGGGGGCCCGGCGGAGGGCCGCGCCCGGCGAGCTGACCGCCGAGGTGATCACCGCCGCGGGCGAGGTCGAGGAGATGGGCGGGTCGTGCGACGCGATCGTCGCCCACCCCAACCGCTACTGGGACCTGCTGGGGAGCGGGATGCTGGCCCGGCTCGGCGAAGTCGGCATCCGGGTCAGCCGGACCAGGATGATCGCGCCGGACCAGGTGCTGCTGGGTGACTTCCGGGCGGCGGTCACGCTGCTGGAGTCCGGCACGTCGCAGCTCACCCTGCGCCGGGGCGTCGGCCCGGACGGCGCCGACGTGATCACCGCGGGCCTGCGACTCGGCCTGGCCGTGCACCTGCCGCAGCACTTCCTGCTGCTGGACCTGCGGTGAAGGTGGTCTACCTGACCGGCTGGAACCGCAGCGGCTCGACGGTGCTGGGCAACCTGCTCGGTGAGCTGCCCGGGGTCGTGCACGTCGGTGAGCTGTACTACCTGTGGCGCAACGGCGTCCTGGGCACCGGCACCAACACGTCCTGCGGCTGCGGCGAGACGCTCATCGGGTGTCCGCTGTGGAGCAGGGTCGTCGCCCGGGTCGCCGGGCCGGACCCGGCCGGCGAGGCTCGGCGCATCGTGGACGAGCAGCGGCGTCACGTCCGGGTCCGGCACACCGGCGTACGGCTGGCCGAGGTCGCGGGGCGGCGGCCCAGGCCGGCCGGGGTGACCGAGGTGGCCCGCCGCATGGTCGACACGTACCGGGTGGTGGCCGAGGAGGCCGGCGCCGAGGTGGTCGTCGACGGCTCGAAGTATCCCGCCGAGGCGGCCGTGCTGCTCGGCGACGCCGGGCTGGACCTGCGGGTGCTGCACCTGGTCCGCGACCCGCGCGCGGTCGCCCACTCGTTCGCCCGACCCAAGCAGTACCTGCCGCAGATGAGCGCGGCCCGCAGCACCGGCATGTGGACCGCGATGAACGTGGCCTCGGACCGGATCGGCCGCGCCGCCGGCGAGCGCTACCTGCGGCTGCGCTACGAGGATTTCGCGGCCGCGCCTCGCGAGGTGCTGAGCCGGGTGCTGCGCTGGGCCGACCTGCCCGGTGAGCCGCCCGTCGGGCCGGACGGGCGGGCCGTGCTGGGTGTCAACCACACGGTGACCGGCAACCCGGACCGGCTGCGTCGGGGGCCGACGACGATCCGACCCGACCTGGCGTGGCGGGACGCGTTGCCGGCGCGCGCCGCGGCGGTCGCCACCACGCTCGCCGTCCCGGTGCTGCGCCGGTACGGCTATCCGTTACGACCCTGAGGGAGTGGTTGGGTATGGATCTCGGCATCGCGGGACGGGTGGCGCTGGTCGCCGGCGCCAGCAGCGGCCTCGGCCGGGCGACGGCCCGTGCGCTCGCGGCCGAGGGCTGCGCCCTGTCGCTGGGAGCGCGCAACCCCGGGCGGCTCGCCGAGGCAGCGCGGGAGCTGCGGGCCGCCGGCGCTCCGGACGTGCTGACCCGGCCGGTGGACATCACCGACGAGCAGGGGGTGGCCAGCTGGGTCGCCGACACCGTGGCGCACTTCGGCGCGCTGCACATCGTGGTCGCCAACGGCGGTGAGGTGCCGGGAGGCCCGGTCGACAGCTTCGGGCTGGACGCGTACCGGCAGGCGCTGGACGCCGCGTTCCTGCCGCACGTCGGCCTGACGCTCGCGGCCCTGCCGCACCTGCGCGCGGCCGGCTGGGGCCGGGTCCTCATCGTCGCCTCGGAGACGGTCCGCCAGCCGATCCCGGAGTACGGGCTGTCCGCCGCGGCCCGGCCGGGCCTGCTGGGTTTCACCCGGGCCCTCGTGCAGGCGCTCGGGCCGGGTGACATCACTGTCAACGTGCTCGCGCCCGGCTACCACGACACCGAGGGCGTACGCGCCGACTACGGCTCAGCGGCCGACGCCCGGCTCGCGGAGATCGGCGCGGGCATCCCGCTGGGCCGGGTGGGTCGGGCCGGGGACTTCGGTGCGGTGGCTGCCTTCCTGGCCAGCGAGGCGGCCTCGTTCATCACCGGCACCTGCCTGCTGGTCGACGGCGGACGGACCCGCGGTCTCGGCTGACCCGTCCGGGGCGTACGCGTCCATGGCGTGCAACGACCGGCCGCGCAGCGCCACGGCCACCAGCAGCAGGTACGCGCCACCGAACGCGGCCAGGGTGGGAACCAGCCCGACCGCGCCGACGGACCAACCGGCGAGCAGCACGCTCAGCGGCGCCCCGCTGAGCGCGACGGCGCTGCCCAGCCCGAACACCCGACCCCGGGCCTCCTCCGGCACGTGTTCGAGGGTGACGGTGGTGAGCAGTGGGTTGAGCGGCCCGGCGGCCAGGCCCAGCAGCAGGCAGATGCCGATCATCACGGCCGGTGGCGGGGTGGTCGCCATGGACAGCCGCAGCGCGCCGATGACCACGAAGCAGCCCAACATGGTGCGTCGCCTGCTGGCCAGCAGGCGGCGGCTGGCCGGGGCGTACAGGAAGGTGCCGAGCACGGCCCCGCAGCCGGACGCGGCGATCAACCACCCCAGGTAGCGCCCGTCGCGCAGCACGTCGTGCGCGTAGACGGGCAGCAGCACCGGGGTGAACGCGGCGTCCAGCAGGTTGGTGACGAACACGAAGGCGGTCATCGCGGCGATCACCGGCATCCGTCGTACCAGTGTCGCGCCCTCGAGAAGTTGCCGCGCGAAGCTGGCGCGGCCGGTCGTCGGCGCGGCGGCCAGGGCGGGCACGCCGACGGTCACCAGCACGGCGGCGAGCAGCAGGCCGGCCGCGTCGACGTAGAGCCCGACGGCCGCGCCGAGGGCGGCGACCAGCAGCGCGGCGAGCGGCGCGCCGACCACCAGGCCGAGCCGGGGCGCGGCCTGGTACCACGAGTTCGCGGTCTCCAGGCGTACGCCGGCCGCGCTGGCCACCGGGCGGATCAGACTCACCCGGGCCGCGTTCGCCGGTGTGGCGACCAGGCTGCGGGCGAACAGCAGCGCCAGCAGGGCGGGCAGTGGCAGCCCGACGGTGGCGTCCAGCACCGGCACCGAGGCGGTGAGCAGCCCGGCGAGCGCGTCGGAGAGCACGCTGACGCGTCGGCCGCCGAGCCGGTCGATCCACACGCCGCCGACCGCGCCCGCGAAGATCAGCGGAAGGGTGCCGGCGAAGCCGGCGAGGCCGGTCGCCGCCGCGCTGTCCGTACGCGCCAGCACGTACAACGGCACGGTGACGATGGTGATCGCGTTGCCGAAGGACGACAGGTAGTGCGCGGTCAGCAGCGCCACCAGGCTCCGGCGTTCGCCCCCACCGCTCATCGCAGCGCCGTCACCGCCCGGTCCACCACGGCCGCGGCGGTCACCCCGGCGCGGTCCAGCAGGTACCGCTGGTCGCCGGCGACGGCCACGAACCCGTCCGGTACCGCCACCCGCAGCACCCGGACGGGCCGTCGTTCGGTCAGCGCCTCCGCGACGGCGGAGCCCAGCCCGCCGCTGGGCCAGTGCTCCTCCACCGTGACCACCACCGGCCGGCCCGTCGCCAGGACCGCCGCGTCGAGTGTCTCCACGTCGAGCGGACGGACGGTGTGCACGTTGAGCACCGTCGCTTCCACCCCGCGCCGGGCCAGTTCGTCGGCGGCGTCCAGCGCGGCGAGCACCGGGTACGGCCCGCAGGCGGCCAGCACCACGTCACCTCCGGTGCGCAGCGTCTGCACCCGGCCCAACCGCACCGGCGGCGCGTCCGGGCCGCCGGTCGCGGCGAGGGTGGCCGCCACGTCCGGCGTCGCGGCGCGGCCGAGCCGCAGGTAGACCGGGCCGGGCAGGTCCAACGACTGCCGGAACGACCGCGCACAGGCGTCCGCGTCGGCCGGCACCACCACCGTCATGTTCGGCAGCGTACGCATGATCGCCAGGTCTTCGAGGGCGTGATGGGTCGGTCCGAGGTGACCGGCGGCCAGCCCGCCGTGGGTCGCCACGATCCGCACCGGCAGGTCGTTGAGGGCGATGTCCACCTTCACCGCTTCCAGCGCGCGCGTGCTGGCGAAGGTGGCCATCGTGTTGACAAGCGGAATCCGCCCGCTGCGGGCCAGACCGGCGGCGACGCCCATCAGGTTCTGCTCGGCGATGCCGAGGTTGACGTAGCGGTCGGCCGCGGGGCCGAAGTCCACGCCGCTGAACAGCCCGGTGTCGCTGTCCAGGCAGACCAGCCGGGCGTCCGTGGCCATCAGCTCGACGAGCAGATCCCGGTAGACGTCCCGCCCCGCACGCGGCCCGGCCGCCGTGCTCACCGGACCCCCCGGCGTACGGCCCGCAGCGCCCGTCCGCGTTGGGTCTCCCCGAGCCGGGCGAAGTGACTGCGCACCTGTCCCTCCACGTAGGGCAGTCCCCGGCCCTTGACGGTCCGGGCGATGACGGCCACCGGTCGGCCCGAGCCGGACGCCGTCAGCGCCTCCCGCAGTGCGACAGGATCGTGCCCGTCCACCTCGCGGACCGTCCACCCGAACGCCCGCCACCGGTCCGCCAGCGGTTCGAGCGCGATCACGTCCTCGGTGCCGCTGCCCAGTTGCAGGCCGTTGCGGTCGATGACGGCGGTCAGCCGGTCGAGTCCGAGGCTGCTGGCTGCCATGGCCGCCTCCCAGACCGAGCCCTCCTGCAACTCCCCGTCACCGAGGACGACCACGCAGCGCCGGTCACTGCCGTCGAGGCGGGCGGCGAGCGCGTGCCCGACCCCGAGCGCGAGCCCGTGCCCGAGCGACCCGCTGGGCATCTCCACTCCGGGCACCCCCCGGTGCGGGTGGGCCAGGAACGGTCCGCCCGGCGCGGCGTACCCGTCGAGCCACTCCACCGGAAAGTAGCCCCGGGTGGCGAGCACCGCGTACAGCGCGATCCCACCATGGCCCTTGCTGAGCAGCAGCACGTCCCGCTCGGGCGCCTCCGGTCGGGTCGGGTCGACCCGCAGCACCTCGTGGTACAGGGTCACCAGGATCTCCACCAGCGACATCGACCCGCCCAGGTGACCACCGTCCGAGCTGGCGCACATCTGCACGATCAACTCCCGTACGCGTACCGCGACCGCCGCCAGCTCGGCGGTGACCGGTTGGTCGGGCAGCTCGGCCGGTTCGATCGGTTCGGCCACCGCGAGCGGCTCCCGGGACGTCACGTCAGGCCCCGCTCGGGGCGAGACCGAAGCCGTTGACCCGGTCGGTGGCCCGCGCTGGCGCGGGGGCGTCCAGCTCGCGCAGCGCGTGTCGCAGAACGGCGATGCCGCGCAGGTAGTCGGCCAGCACGATGTGCTCGTCGTCCGAGTGGTCGAGGCTGCTGTCCCCCGGGCCGTAGGTGGCCATCGGGACGTCCCACTGCTCGGCGAGCACATTCATGTCCGACGTGCCGGTCTTCACCTTCAGGGCGGGCCGGGCCCGCTGGGCACGGATACCCGCCGAGAGCGCCCGGACCACCGGGTTGCGGTGATCGACGCGGCAGGCGGCGACGCGGTTGACCACGGTCAGTTCCCCATCCGGCGTACGCTGCCGCAGCTCCCGCAACAGCCCGTCCACGTCGTACCCCGGTGGGGTGCGGACGCTCAGCTCCGCCTCCGCCTGGACCTGGTCGGCGCGCAGCGAGACGAGGGTCGCGCCGGGGCGGTCGAACGAGCCGTTGCCGCTGTCCGGCCCGAGCAGTTCCAGCAGCGTCGTCCAGCAGCGCACCGCCAACTCGGATGCCTTGGCGACGGGGTTGCTGGGGTGGGTGGCCGGCACCGACACCCGGTAACGCATGTCGAGTTTGCCCTTGTAGCCGAGCGTGATCGTCGACCAGCCGCTCGGTTCGCCCACCACCACCGCGTCCGGCCGGGGCAACCGCCGTCGGACCTCCCGCGAGCCACGCGAGGCGATCTCCTCCTCCACCGCGCCCACCACCACGATCCGGCCGCCGAAGTCCGCCGAGGCGGCGGCGCACACCATGGCCGCCAGCGGCCCCTTGGCGTCCACCGCGCCCCGGCCGTAGAGCCGGCCGTCCTGGGCGCGGACGACCGGCCCGCCGGGGACCGTGTCCAGGTGGCCGATCAGCAACACCACCGGGCCGTGACCCCGGCCGATCTCGCCCACCACGTTGCCGACCTGGTCGACGTACGCCGCGAAGCCCAGCTGCGCCATGGCGTCCACCAGGGACCGGGCGAGTGCCGCCTCGTGGTACGACGGCGAGGGCGTCTCGACCATGCGGCGCAGCAGTCCGGCCGCGAAGGTGTCGGTGACGGCGCCCGGCCGCGCCTGCGGCGTGCCGGGCTCCGGGGCGTCCTCAGGCATCTTCGCTCCTCACGGTGATCTCGGTGGCGACGCCGGCCAGCGCCGCCCGGACAGGGCCGGTGCGCCGGCCGTCGGCGACGAGCACCCGGCCGACCCCGCCGAGCAACGCCTCGCGGCCGGCGACGAGCTTCATCGCCATCCCTCGGCCGACACCGGGTGGCACGCCTGTCGTCGGCACGGCACAGCGGTCCAGCACCGACCCTTCGTTGTCCGGGTCGGCGAGTACCCCGGGCGCTCCGGTGAGCAGGACCAGCGTGCGGGCGTCCAGCGCGGCGGCCAGGGCGGCGGCGACGCGATCGGCGTCCACGTTGACCGGTCGACCGTCCTCGCCGAGCGCCGGCGGCGACACCACCGGCACCGTGCCGGCCGCGAGCAGCGTCCGGACCAGTTCGGCGCGTACGCCGACCAACCGGCCGCCGTGGTTGTCGCGCAGCACCATCCGACGGCCGTCGACGACCGCCCGGTGTACGGCGGCGCGCCGGGCCCGCAGCAGGCCGCCGTCCAGTCCGGTCAGGCCGACCGCGTCGACGCCGGCGCGGGCCAGCGCGGCGACCAGTCGGGGCTTGACCGCGCCCGCGAGGGCGAGCACGACGACCTCCAGGGTGGCCGGGTCGGTGTAGCGGGTGTCCATCCCGTCGTCGCTGACCATCCGCCGCTGCGGTACGCCCAACCGGTCGCCGAGCGCGGCGATGTCGGCGGACCCGCCGTGCACCAGCACCACCCGATGCCCGGCGCGGACCAGCTCGGCGACGTCGGCGCAGACCGCCGCCGCGTCCACTCCGGCGGTGCCGCCGCACTTGACCACCGTCACCTCGCCCGGCGGGGCCGTCGGGGTGTTCACGCCGGATGCAGGCCGGGGAACTCCAGCCCCAGCCGCTCGGGCCAGCCGTAGCGGACGTTGAGGCACTGCACCGCGTTGCCGGCACCCCCCTTGACGAGGTTGTCCAGCGCCGCGACGAGAAGCGCCCAGCCGCCGCCGGGGTCGACGGCGAACCCGACGTCGCAGAAGTTCGAGCCGGCCAGGATCTTCGGCTCCGGCAACCGGTACGTGCCGCGCCGCCCCGCGACCACCCGCACGAACGGCTCGTCACGGTAGGAGCGGCGGTAGACGGCCCGGGTGGCGACCTCGTCGACACCGTCGGCGAGCGGGACCCGGCACAGCACCTGGACTCCCCGGACCGCCTCGACCCCGGTCGCGGTCATCCGCGCCGGTACGCCCACCGCCTGGGCGATCTCCGCCTGGTGCCGGTGCGCGGTCGGTGCGAAGACCCGCATGGCGCCGCTGCGCTCGGCGTGCACGTTCGCCGACGACGGAGTACTACCGGAGCCGCTGGAGCCGGTCCGCCCGTCGACCGTCACCTCCCCCGCGCCCAGCAGGCCGGCGTCGGCGAGCGGGTGCAGGGCGAGGATCGCGGCGGTCGCCATGCAGCCCGGCACGCTGATCCGGTCCGCGTCGCGGAGCTGCTTGCGGTGCAGCTCGGGCAGCCCGGTGACGAACTCGGCGAGCAGGTCGGGCGCGGCGTGCGGGCCGCCGTAGTACGCGGCGAACACGGCGGGATCGCGCAGCCGGAAGTCCGCCGACAGGTCGACCACCGTGTCGGCCAGGTCGAGCAGGCCGCGCATCGCGCCCATCGCCAGTCCGTGCTCGGTGGCCAGCAGCAGCACGTCGTGCCGGCCCAGGTCCTCCGGGGCGGTGAAGGTCAGCTCGGTCAGGCCGCGCAGGTTGGGATGGGTGGAGCTGACCCGCCGACCGGCGAGCCGGCGGGAGGTGACGGTGGTCAGCTCCACCCTCGGATGCCCGAGCAGCAGGCGGACCAGCTCCCCGCCGATGTAACCGGCCCCGCCGACGACCGCCGCCCGGACCGGACCGGCCACGGCGGTCACGCGAGCCTCGCCAGGAGGTGGTCGACGATCCGACCGGCGACGTCGACAGCACCGTCGTACGCCTGCTCGAAGCCGGCGAACTCCACCCCGGAGTTGACCTCCAGGACGTACAGCCGACCGGTCTCGTCCTCGACCAGGTCGACGCCGGCGAGGTCCGCGCCGACCGCGGCGGCGGCCGTGGTGGCCAGCTCGACGATCCGGTCGGTGAGCGCGCACCGCTCGGTCCGGGCGCCACGGGCCACATTGGTACGCCAGTCCGCGCTGTAGCGGTACACCGCCCCGAGCACCTCACCGCCGACCACCACGACCCGGATGTCCCGGTCGGGTTTGCGGACGTACTCCTGCACGTAAACGATGTGCGCCTGCGGCCCGGGCAGCGCGGCCACGTACTCCAGGACCGTGCGGGCGAGGTCCGGGTCCGGCACCGTCGTGACCAGCCGACCCCACGACCCGACCAGCGGCTTGACGACGGCCGGGTAGCCGATCGCGGCCAACGCGGAGAGCGCCGCCTCCGGTGTGGCGGCGAGGGCGGTACGCGGGGTGGGCAGGCCGGCCGCGCGCAACGCGATGGACGTGTGCCACTTGTCGGCGCAGGTTTCGATGGCGGAGGCGGAGTTGACACCGATCACGCCCAGTCGCTCCAGGGCTCGGGCGGCGTAGCCGGCGCGGATCTGGCCGATCTCCCGGTTGAGCACCAGCCGCCACTCGGGCGCGCCGCCGTCCAGCGGCCACCAGGCCGTCCGGGTGTCGACGTGGGCCACCGCGACGCTGCGGCGTTCCAGCGCCTCCAGGATCCGCTTGTCGTCGACCCGCAACCGGGACGTGAGCACCGCAACCGAGGCGGGTTCACTCACCCCAGTCCTCTTCGACCTCGGGCGCCGGCGCGAGCGTCACCGGCTGGACCGTGACGACCTCCAGCTCGACCTGGCACTCTCCACACTCGACCAGTTCGCTGAGCCGGGGTGGCTGGGCGAACGTCACGTCGGCGGCGCACTCGGGGCAGGGGGCGATGGTCTGTTCCTGGACTGTCACGGGGGCTTCCGTTCCTTCGTGGGGGCCGGGTCCGCTCCGACCATAGGAATCCCACCGCCGGTCTCGCGTCCGCGCGCCGTCGACACCCGGTCAACGCCACGATGACCCCGGGACGGCGGCGTGACACGGCTGTCGCAGCCGCGTTGGACCGAGTAACATCGCGATCATCGATGTGTTGAATTCACCGGCGGCAGTACGTAAGGCGGGGGAATGTCAATCCGGGTTCTTGTCTGCGACGAATTGCCAATTGTCAGAGATGGCCTCCGTACGCTGCTGGGCAGCGAGCCCGATGTCTCCGTGGTGGACACCTCGGACAGCGGCAACCACGCGATAATGTTGGCTCGCACGCATCGGGTCGATGTCATCGTGACCGGCCTGAAATTGCGCGGCATTTCCGCCGTCAATCTCATTCACAAAATCAACGCCGAGAAATTGAGCCCGCGACCCCGTTTCGTGGTGTTCGCCACCGACGACAGCGACGACCTCGTCAGCAGCGTCTTCCAGGCGGGTGTCAACGGCATCCTCATGCCGGACGCGACCTGGGAGGAGGTCGCCGCCGCGGTCCGCGCCGCCGCCGCCGGTCAGACCACCCTCGCTCCCCGGATCGCCGACCGGCTGGTCGACTGGTTCCGGCGTCGGCAGCCGTACCCGGAGGAGGTCTTCCAACCGGCGGTGTCCACCCTGACCCCACGGGAACGGCAGGTGCTGCTGCTGATGGCCGACGGAAAATCGACCGAGGAGGTCGCCACCGAGTTGTCCATCGGCCTGACCACCGTGCGCACCCACGTCTACCGACTCCGGTGCAAACTCAACGTCAAGGACCGGGCCCAGTTGGTGTCCTTCGCCTACCGCGCCGGCCTCATGCAACCCGCGTGAATCCGGCGTGTGTCAGAAACTCTCATCGAGGTGGTCGGCGGGTGAGGACTGAAGCAGCCACGCCAACGGCATCGTGGCGTGTTCCTCGTACGACCCGTCACCACCCAGCCGGTGCAGGGTGACCGTTTGCGCCCCGTCGCGGTCCACCACCCAGTACTGCCCGACGCCCGCCGACGCGTACTCGCGGACCTTTGTCACCGAGTCCATCGCCTCCGAGCCCGGTGACACGATCTCCACCACGAGCGCGATTTCGGTCACCGCGGCCCAGACGCTGCGGCCCGGCGGCTTGCGCCACACGCTGAGATCGGGAATCCGGCCGCCGTCACCATTCGGCCCGGAGATGCGGACCCCGACGGCTTGCAGCACCTGCTCGGCGGGCCAACCAGCCATGATCAGCCAGGCGAAGAGCCGCTCGGCGATCGTGGCGTGTTCCGAATCGGGCAGCGGCATGACCGACAGGGTCGCCTACGTGGCGCTCCTTGGCCCGGCGTACCTGACGCGGACCGCGCCGACGGGCCCGGGTCCCGCGACCGTCGCGGCTACTGTCGGGCCATGTCGCTACGCGCCGACGAGGTCGAGGTGTTCGAGCGTTCCAGGGCCCGCCTGGAGGCGATCGCCTATCGGCTGCTGGGCTCGGCCAGCGACGCCGAGGACGCGGTCCAGGACACGTTCCTGCGCTGGCAGGCCGCCGACCGCGAGCACGTCGAGACAGCCGAGGCGTGGCTGACGAGGGTGCTCACCAACCTGTGCCTCAACCAGCTCACCTCGGCGCGCGCCAGGCGGGAGACCTACGTGGGCACGTGGTTGCCCGAGCCGGTCCTCGCCGGAGACCGGATGCTCGGCCCGGTCGACACCGTGGAGCAGCGCGAATCGGTGTCGATGGCGGTGCTCACCCTCATGGAGCGGCTGTCACCCAACGAGCGCGCGGTGTACGTGCTGCGCGAGGCGTTCGGCTACTCGCACGGCGAGATCGCCGAGATCCTCGGCGTCACGGAGTCGAACTGCCAGCAGATCTACCGGCGCGCCAAGCAGCACGTCACCGTCGAGCGGACGCACGCCCCCGTCGACGACGCCGCCGCGCGAAGGATCGTCACGGAGTTCCTCGCGGCGGCCAACAGCGGTCAGATCCAGCGGCTGGTGGAGTTGCTGACCGGGGACGTGACGAGCATCGGCGACGGCGGCGGCAAGATCCCGGCCCGCACGAGGCCGGTCGTCGGGGCGCTGGCGGTGGCGAAGTTCATGCGTGGGCTCTTCCAGCCCAGCGACGTCAAGCGGAACCTGGTGGGCGGCACCAGCCCCGCCCTCTACGCCGGGGTCGTCAATGGCGGCCCCGCGGTGGTGGTCGTGACCGGCGAGCAGGTCGTCGGCGTCATGTCCCTGGAGGTGACTCCCGAGGGGGTCGCGGCGATCCGCGTCCAGGTCAACCCCGACAAGCTCGAACGCGTCACCCGCCAGTGGTCCGCCGCCGAGCACGGGGAACCGCTCCTGCACGTCTGGTGACCCAGGTCATAGCCGACTCCTGTCAGCAATCGCGTCGCTGTCCGGTTCAGGAAGCGACCATCGCCGAGACAGGAGTGCCGCCATGAAGCACCGCATCGTCGTCCTCGGAGCCGGCTACGCCGGAGCGATCGCCGCCGGCCGCCTCGCCCGCCGGTTGCACCCCGACGACATCGAGATCACCGTCGTCAACGCCGAGGCCGACTTCGTCGAGCGGGTCCGCATGCACCAGCTCGCCACCGGCCAGGACCTCACGCACCGCCCGCTGAGCACGGTGTACGCGGGCACGGGCGTCCGGGTCCGCCTTGCCCGGGTCACCGCCGTCGACGTCGACCGCCGGACCGTCGCGCTGACCGACGAGCAGGGTGCCGACGAGATCGCGTACGACACCCTCGTCTACGCCCTCGGCAGCACTGCCGCCGAGCACGGCGTCCCCGGCGTCGCCGAGCACGCGTACGACATCGCCGGCCGGCCGGCGGCGCTGCGGCTGCGTGACCGCCTCGCCCACCTCACGGCCGGTCAGCGGGTGCTCGTGGTCGGCGGGGGTCTCACCGGCCTCGAGGCGGTCACCGAGATCGCCGAGGCTCGGCCCGATCTCGACGTCGCGATCGCCGCCCGCGGCGCCCTCGGTGACTGGCTCAACGACAGGGCGCGCCAGCACCTGCGGGGCGTGGCGGACCGGCTCGGCATCACCGTCCACGAGCACACCGACGTCGTCCGGGTCGAACCGTCGGGCGTGGTCACCGCCGACGGCGGGACGATCCCGGCCACGGTGACCGTCTGGACGACCGGCTTCGCCGTCCATCCCATCGCCGCCGCCACCACCCTGACCGTCGCGGCCACCGGCCAGATCGTCGTCGACGGCACCATGCGGTCCGTCTCGCACCCCGACGTGTACGCCATCGGCGACGCCGGACTCGCCGCCGGGCCGGGTGGCAAGCCACTGCGGATGTCGTGCGCCTCGGGTACTCCGATGGCCTGGCAGGCCGCCGACGCCATCGCCGCGCGCCTGACCGGTCGGACGAAGATGCCGAACGCACCGCTGCGCTACTTCAACCAGTGCATCAGCCTCGGCCGCCGCGACGGCATCATCCAGTACGTGACCGCCGACGACCGGGCCAAGCCGTCCCAGCTCACCGGACGCCTGGCGGCCCGCTACAAGGAGGTGGTCTGCAAGGGCGCCGCCTGGGGCATCTCCCACCCGGTCCTGTACCCGGTACGCCGCCGCCGCGTCAGCGCCACCCGGACCGAGGCCGCCGCGACGGTGTGACTCTCAGGAGAACGTTCGGCGTGCCCACGTCCGGAAGTCGGTCGTGGGCAGGCCGAGCGCCCGGGTGATGTCCGGACGGGCGGGGCTGCCGTTCTCGTTGATCCGCTCGACCGAATCGATCATGGCGGGGTGCAGTCCGCGTTCGATGGCTTCCTGCGGGGTGAGGACGGGCGCGGAGATCGTCCGACCGGTGACCTCGGTGAGGATCGCGGCGATCTCGGTCATGGTGAGCAGGTCGCCGGCCAGTTCGACGTCCAGTCCGTCGAGTCGGCCCGGCTGCGTGAACGCGATAGCCGCAGCCTCCCCGATGTCGTCGACGGCGACCCATGGAAGCCGGGTGTCGGCAGCGAAGCCGGTGATGATCGTGCCGCTGGACCAGTCGCCGAAGAGGTAGGACCAGCCGAGCAGGTTCTCCATGAACGTCGACGGCTTGAGTACGGTCCAGTGCGCGAAGCCGCCGGCGCGGACCATCTCGTCGATAGCCGCCTTGCTCTCCCAGTAGTGCCGGTCCCAGCGGCCCTCGGCCCAGCCGGGCTGGTTGCGGTGGAAGTCACCCGCACCGGACACGCTGCTGTGCACGACGTGCGCCACCCCGGCCCGGCGCGCGGCTTCGATGACGTTGCGGCCACGCGTCAGCTCGGCATCGCCCTGCAGATTCGCCAGGTCGGGAAACGGGATCGAGAAGAGGCCGTCCATCCCCTCTGCCGCGGCGAGCAGCGACGCCGGATCGTCCAGATCACCCTTGATGAGTTCGGCGCCCCTGGCCGCCAGAGCCTGGGCGCTGTCGGTGGCGACGTCGCGGACCAGGGCGCGTACCGCGACGCCACGGTCGAGCAGTGCCCCGGCGGTAGCCCCGCCCTGCTTGCCGGTCGCGCCGATGACGAGAACAGCCATGATGCCTCCCCCAATAAGTGGGGCGTCCCCCCACTTCACGTCGGCTACGATATGGGGGACCACCCCACTTTGGCAAGGGCGGGCCATGAGAGCGGACGCACAACGCAACTACGACCTCATCGTGCGGGCAGCCGCGGAGGCCATCGCCCGCGACGGTGCGTACGCGTCGCTGGAGGAGATCGCCCGATCCGCCGGAGTGGGCTCGGCGACCCTGCACCGGCACTTCCCCTCCCGGTGGTCCCTGCTCCAGGCCGTCTTCCGGACGTGCGTCCGCAACCTCGCCGGCCGCGCCGAGGAACTGCTGGCCGAGCCGGACGCTCTCGCCGCCCTCACCACCTGGCTGCGCGAGGTCACCGTGTACGCCACGACGACCCGCGGCCTGGCGGTGACACTGCTGAACGCGCCACCCGAGGAGAACGAGACCTGCGGCGCGACGCTCAGCGCGGCCGGCGAGAAGCTGTTGCGCCGAGCCGTCGAGCAGGAGTCCGTCCGCGCCGACGTCGCGATGGCGGACGTGCTGACCCTCGCCAACGCGATCTCACTCGCCGCCCAGCCGGCAGACGCCACGAAGGCGGAACGACTCCTGACCCTCGCCCTGGCCGGAATCCGGTCCCACGGACGGTGAGCCGCCCGCCTTGACTCGATCGTCATGCTGGAGGCCGAAGCCCGTACCAGCGTTGGAGGACCCGTGCGCAAGCCAGCCAGGACCGCCGCCGTCCTCGTCGGGCTCGGCGTCGGCGCCGCGATCGGCCCATCCCTCGGGCCGGCCGCCATCTGGTCCGGGGTCGCGGTCGCCGCGGTCGGCGTGGCGCTCTCGCTGGTCGGCACCGCAGAGTCCCGCCTCGTCGAGGACGGCTTGACCGACCGCGGGGAGGGCACCCAGGCCGCCGCCGCACGACGGCGCAATCGGGAGACGCCGACCCTCAGCGGCCTGGGTACCCGGGTGGAGCAGATCCTCGACCTCGCCGAGAAGCAGGCCGAGGACCACCGCACCGTCGCGCGACTCGAGGCGGAGAGCATCGTTACCGCCGCGCGACGGGAGGCGGAGACCATCCTGAATCGTGCCCACGAACAGGCGGCCGGGATGACGGGCCCCCGCTGGGAGCCACCTTCCTACGGCGCCGGCTCAGCGTAGGGGCGTCGCGGTCCGCGATCAGCAGCTCCGGCTCTTCGGGCGCGACGAAGCGCCGATCACGGTCGAGCTTCTTCCAGCAGCGACTTTCGGGGTGACGTCGGGATCGTCACCACCTCGACGTCGATGCTCTCGCCGCGCAGCCGCCGGACAGTCCGATAGAGAGCAACCTGCGAGAAGGTGAACAGGGTGTCAGCGGTGAGCCGCTTGCCGTGCCCGGGGGCGATGGCGTAGACGACCTTGCGCGGCGTGAACGACACATCGATGCGATGTGCAGGCTGCTGGTCACGCACCATGGCGACCAGCCGCTCCCGGGCGTCGCGCTCGTGCAGCAGCGCATCGACCGCCACCTCGCCCTGCATGAACAGGTGGCTGAGCGGTGCGGACCGGTCGGCTCGCTTGACGTGGATCAACTCGTTGTCCGGGCCGAGGAGGTCACACGCCTCGATGCCGTGACCACGGTTGTGCTGCCGGGTGCGGAGGAAGTGCTTGTCGAGCAGGACGTACCCGCCTCCGGACCCGGCGACGGACCGGTTGTAGGCGTCCTCGTCGAGGCCGCCGCCCCACGGTGGGAGGACGATCGAGGTCGGCTGGGACAGGATCCCGTCGATCTCGGCGCGCAGGAGATCGAGGTGCTTCTCACCGATCTCGTACCAGCCACCCTCGTGATAGATCATGCGAGCCGCGCCGAGCGAGATCTCGGCGGTGATCCACTTGTGCGCCCCGACCGGCGGCGAGAGTGGCTCCCGCCCAGCGGGGTCGGCGCAGAGGCCGATGGTGCCGAGCTTCAGCGCCTCCAGGCGGCGGCCCGACGCCCGGCCGCGGACGTCGCGCAGGATCGCATCGAGGTCGAGTTCCGGATGGCACTGCCGACGGTACGGGACCTTGACCACATACGACGACGCGGACGCCTCGTCTTCGACCTGGGCGATCGGCAGCGCGATCCCGAGGCCGACAGCCTCGTCGAGACCGAGCATCTCGTCCAGGCGCTCGTCCAACGTGGTGGTACGCGCGCCGGGCCGCATCGGCCGGACCTGGGTGATGAAGTCCAGCTCTGGTGAGGGCGCCTCACCCGCGCAGACCCGGCTGATCTCGCGCAGGTCACCGAGCAGAGCGCTCGGCTCGGTGCTGACGGCGATCCTCAGGGAGTCGGCCCCGGCGATGGAGACCGGCCGGTTGCTCCCCCGGGTCAGCCGCTCGTTGGTGAGCGTGCCACAGAGCTGGCCGACGATCTCCCCCCACCCTTCGATGTGGTACCTGCGGATGGGCTGGCCACCGGGCACGAGGTTGCGGTCGACCCGCCCGGTCGACGCCAACACCCGTCGGGTGACGCGGCGGACCCGCTCCGGCTCGATGGCCCGGATCGCGAACGCGATGCCGAACGCCGGGTCGATGCGGTCGGAGTTGAACATGAACCGACCGAGTGTGCCGTAGGTCAGGGCGTACACCTCGTCGGCGACGGCAACGAGCAGCAGGCAGCCTGCGCTGCTGTAGCTGACGTCCACACTGTCGCCGGTCAGAGCAGTGACGACCGGGCACCAGTCCGCCGGCCCCTGGGGCACCTGGCCGTGCACCAGCAGGGCGGGAGCCCCGGCAACCTCGGTGGCCCGTGCCGAAAACCCCTTCTGGCGCAGGTATTCGTGGTTCAGGCAGCTGCGCAGACCGCGGTCGTCGGGAGACACGTCGGCGAGGCGGTACAGCGTGGTGCGGTACGTGGACGGCGACCGGGACGCTCTGCTCCGGTAGCGACGGCGCTGCGCGTTGGCTGTCCGCGAGTCGGATCGGCCGTCGGCGAGCGTCGCCCGGGCTCGGTTCGCTGCGGTCGGGTTCATGGACACGAAGAGCCTCCAAGAAGGGTGCGACAGCCCGGACTCGTTTTCCGGGCAGGACGGGACCAGCGGCAGCCGAACGGACCAGCGGCCTGATGAACATCACTCTAACATGCTTTCAGTGAAAGCGGTGTCAAACAGTGTTAACGCCTAGTGTAGGGTGTGGTCAGCGCCCCAACCTGATCGACAGGACACCCATGCCGCAGCCGACCCTGGTGACCGCCGCCGAGATCTCCCGGCTGGCCGGTGTCAGTCGGGCCACGGTCAGCAACTGGCGTCGACGACACCCCTCATTCCCCACGCCGGTGGGCGGAACGGAGACGAGTCCGGCCTACGACCTGCACGCCGTCCGAGCCTGGCTCGACGCGCACGGGCGGTTGCCCGCCAGCTCCCCCGCAGACGATCTACGCACCGCGCTGCGCATGGCGGCACCCGATCCGGCGAGTCGGGTCCGCCTCCTTCCGCTGGTGGTCGCCGTTCACCGTCTCGCCGAGCCGGCGACGTCGAGGGTTGCCGAGTTCACCGACGACCGGCTCACCGCGTGGGCCGGGAAGGCGGGACGATCGAACGCAGTCGACGTCCCCGACATCGACGACCTCACCTATCGCCAGGAGGATGCGGAACTTCTGCGCGCGGTGATCCGGTGCGTCGTCGACGAGGGCGCCGGGCAGGCGCTGGAGGTGCTGGCCGAGGGAGACACGGCGGACAGCAAGGCCGGTGGCGCGTACCGGACGCCGTCAGCCGTCACGGATCTGATGGCCGACCTTCTCGTCACGCCCGGCCAGGAGTATCCGAGTCGGGTTTTCGATCCGGCCTGCGGCGTGGGTGGTCTTCTCCTGGCCGCGGCCCGACGTGGGGCCGGCGAGGTGTACGGCCAGGACAGCGTGGGCGCGTTCGCGGCCCAGGCTGCCGCCCGTCTCGCGGTGGAGGCGGGCGACGCACAGGCGCAGGTCAGGGTCGGCGACAGCATCCGGGACGACGCGTTTCCGACGCTGACCGCCGACGCCGTGCTCTGCGCACCGCCCTATGGGCACCGCGAGTGGGGACACGAGGATCTGGCGTACGACTCGCGGTGGGTGTTCGGGCTGCCGCCCAAGGGCGAGTCGGAGCTGGCGTGGCTACAGCACTGCCTCGCGCACGTGCACCCCGGCGGCCGCGCCATCCTGCTCATGCCGCCCGGCGCGGCGTTCCGTCCGTCCGGGCGACGAATCAGGGCCGAGTTGATCCGCAGCGGCGTACTCCGAGCCGTCCTCGCCCTGCCGGTGGGGGTCGCCCAGCCGCTGCACGTCGGGCTGCAACTGTGGCTGCTCGAACGGCCGCAGCCACAGTCGCCGCTGCCAGCGACGGTTCTCCTGGTCGACACCACCGCCGCCAGCACCGCCGAACCGTCGGACCGGCGAACACCGGTGGACTGGGCGCAGATCCGCCGTGCCGCGCTCGACTCCTGGAACGACTTCGCCCCGCATCCGGACAGGTTCGATCCGCTGCCGGGCGTGGCGGAGGCCGTTCCGGTCGTCGACCTGCTCGACGAGACGGTGGATCTGAGCCCCGCCCGGCATGTCCGCGTCGCTCCGGTCGCTGCGAAACCGGACGAGCTGGCCCACCTGGCGTACGAGCTGACGAGCCGGCTGCGGCACGCGGCCACCGACCTGGCGGCCCGCAGCGGTGGTCGCGCCTGGCCCCCGGCGGGCGCTGATCCGCGAACCTGGCGCAACGCCAGCGTGGCGGACCTCCTGCGCGGTGAAGCTCTCACGCTGCTGCGGGCACCGGTGACCATCCGCAGCTCCCGCCCGTTGGCCGAGAAGGGTCTCTCGCGGATGCTGACCGTCCGGGACGTGCTCACCCGCCGGCCGGCTTCGGGCACGGCGGAGGACGAACCCTCCATCGAGGACGTCGTGATCGAGGCGGGCGACGTGATTCTCCCCGAGATGCTGCACGAGGGCGCCGGTGCCGCTCGGGTGGCGGACGCCGACGACAACGGCCACCGTCTCGGCCGACACCTCTACCTGCTCCGCCCCGACCCGGCGCGCCTCGACCCGTGGTTCCTCGCCGGTTTCCTGGCGGCGGAGGACAATCTCAACGCCGCGTCCTCGGGCACCAGCGTGGTCCGGATCGATCCACGACGCCTGCGGATTCCGCTGCTGCCCCTCGCCGAGCAGCGGCGGTACGGCCAGGCGTTCCAGCATCTGCACGCGCTACACCTCGCGGCGGATGCCGCCAACCGCCTGGCCGACGAGGCCACCCGCACCCTGGCCGCTGGCCTCACCAGCGGCGCGCTTCTGCCCCCGGAAGGACCCCGGTGAACAACAGCAAACACACCGAGCTGGCGAACCACGCCTGGTCGGTCGCCGACCTTCTGCGCGGCGACTACAAGCAGTCCGACTACGGCAAGGTGATCCTGCCGTTCACCGTCCTGCGTCGCCTGGAGTGCGTGCTCGAACCCACCCGCGACAAGGTCCGAGTTGAGCACGACCGGCTCCGGGACCAACCCGTCGACGTTCCCCGGTTCCTGCGGCGAGCGGCGGGGCACCGCTTCTACAACGTCAGCGGCTACACCCTGAAGTCGATCACCAACGACTCTGCCCAGATGGCGAAGCACCTGCTCGCGTACATCGGTGCGTTCTCACCCAACGCACAGGAGGTGATGGAGCGGTACGAGTTCGCCCAGCAGGTACGCCGTCTCGACAACGCGAACCTGCTCTACCGGGTGACCGGCCGCTTCGCCGACCTCGACCTGCACCCCTACCAGCGCGACAAAAAGACCGGCGAGGTGGTCGTCGACAAGGAGACCGGCAAGCCGGTCCCGAACGTCACGAACCACCAGATGGGGTACGTCTTCGAGGAGTTGATCCGGCGCTTCGCTGAGAGTTCCAACGAGACCGCCGGTGAGCACTTCACCCCGCGCGAGGTCATCGAGTTGATGGTGAATCTGCTCGTCGCCCCCGACGACGACGTGCTGACCGTCCCGGGTACCTCCCGTACGGTCCTGGACCCGGCCTGCGGCACGGGCGGCATGCTCTCGGCGGCTGCGGAGCACATCACCGCGCTCAACCGGTCCGCGACGGTGACCGTCTTCGGGCAGGAACTCAACCCGGAGTCCTGGGCGATCTGCCGCTCCGACATGATGATCAAAGATCAGGATCCGGACAACATCAAGTTCGGCAACTCGTTCAGCGACGACGGCCACCAGGGCGAGCACTTCGACTACCTGCTGGCGAACCCGCCGTTCGGGGTCGAGTGGAAAAAGGTCAAGGACGACGTCGAGAACGAGTACGAGACGCTCGGCGAGAGTGGCCGCTTCGGCGCCGGCCTGCCGCGGATCAACGACGGGTCGCTGCTCTTCCTCCAGCACATGATTTCAAAGATGAAACCGGTGACCGTCGATGGCAGAGGCGGCAGCCGCATCGCCATCGTGTTCAACGGCTCGCCGCTGTTCACCGGCGCGGCCGAGTCCGGCGAGTCACGGATCCGCCAGTGGATCCTGGAGAACGACTGGCTCGAAGGAATCGTCGCCCTGCCCGACCAGCTCTTCTACAACACCGGCATCTCCACGTACTTCTGGATCCTCACCAACCGCAAGGCCAGGGGTCACCGGGGCAAGGTCGTGCTGCTCGACGCCCGCGACCAGTTCGCCAAGATGCGTAAGTCGCTCGGTGACAAGCGCAAGTACGTCACCCCGGAGCAGATCAAGGCCATAACCCGGCTGTACGGGGAAGCTCTCGACGCCGCGCACGACCCCGAGCACCCGCAGCACCGCAAGGTGAAGGTCTTCGCCAACGAGGACTTCGGCTATCGCCGCATCACCGTCGAGCGTCCCCTGAAGCTGCGCTTCGAGATCACCGACGAGACGCTCACCGCGCTCGCCGCCTCGAAGGCGATCCAGAAGCTGTCCGACGTGGAGGGCCTGACCACCGCGTTGAAGCCGCTGGTCGGGCAGGTGTGGACGACGAAGCGCGCGGCATGGGACGCGCTGCGCAAAGCGATGGCCGAGGGAGGCGTGGGCTGGCCGACCGGCACCGCCTTCCAGAAAGCCATGCGTGACATCGTCGGCGTTCGCGACCCCGAGGGCGAGGTGCAGCAGCTCAAGGGCAACCCCGAGCCGGATGCGGAGCTGCGCGACTACGAGAACGTGCCGCTGCACGAGGACATCGAGGAGTACCTGCGGTGCGAGGTGCTCCCGCACGTCCCGGACGCCTGGATCGACCACGACAAGACCAAGATCGGGTACGAGATTCCGTTCACCCGACACTTCTACGTCTACAAGCCACCGCGCCCGCTCGCCGAGATCGACGCCGAACTGAAGGCACTGGAAGCCGAAATTCAGGCCCTGCTGAGCGAGGTGACGCAGTAAATATGTCGGCAACTTACAACTACCCTCAGGTACCACTGCGGCGTTTCATTCAGGAGATTACCGACGGGCCGTTCGGTAGCTCTTTGACCAGTAGCCACTATTCTGACGAAGGTGCGCGCGTTATCAGGCTCGGAAACATCGGGGCTGCCCATTTCCGCAACACCGACGCCGCCTACATTCCATTCGACCACTACAGACAACTGCTTCGCCACCAAGTGCTTCCGGGAGATCTGCTTATCGCCGGCCTGGGAGACGAGCGACATCCGGTAGGGCGCAGTTGCGTTGCCCCAGAAAACATCGGTCCCGCGATCGTGAAGGCAGACTGCTTCCGCGCTCGGCTGGACGAGACTCGGCTGACCCACAGGTTTGCCGCTTGGGCACTAAGCTCATCATTCGTTACCGATCAGGTCGTCGCACTAGCCCGCGGCTCTACACGATCTCGGATCAACCTAGACGTAGCACGTGATGTTGGGCTTCCGGTCCCACCACTGCAGGAACAGCGCCGCATCGCCAACTTCCTCGATGCCGAAACCAGCCACATCGACGCCCTAGTTGAGAAGCACCGACAGCAGAGTGAATTTCTTACGCAATCTGAGACAAGCGTGATCGCTGAATTACTCGAATTGGCCGAGGGGAACTCGCCGACCCGGGTTAAGCATCTGGCAAACAGAATTACGAGCGGCCCGCGCGGCTGGGGTGAACTCGTGGTCGACAAGGGGCCGCAAGCGTCTCTGTTCTTGAGAATTACGAACATACCAAGACGGGGGATCGAACTAAATCTAAGCGCCCCACTTTACGTAGCTCCACCATCAGGGCAAGAACGGGAACGGTCGCGCACAGAGGTCGGAGATGTTCTAGTGAGCATCACTGCTGACATTGGTTCGGTGGCCGTGGTTGACGCTCGTGCGGCTGGCGGAAATGTCAGTCAGCACCTTGCGCTAATTCGCCCAAATGGCGACATTTGCAACTCTACGTGGCTCGCCTACGCAATTAAGTCATCCAGATCAAAGCAAACCCTCCTCATGAGCAGTTATGGCGGTACCAAAGTAGGGCTAGGGCTCGCCGACGTCGCCAACCTGTCCGTGATGACTCCAAACCTTCGGACACAAGAGCGGCTGGCGGTGGAAATTGGCGGTAATTTGGCGCTCAGAAATGATCTACAGCAGCAAGTGATCCGGAAAATCAGCCTTCTAGCTGAACGACGCCGGGCGCTGATCACCGCTGCTGTCACCGGGCAGATTGATGTCTCAACTGCCAGCGGGCGCGGCATTTGTGATTGACCACACCGCCACTGGAATAAGCGACCGTGACCCCGCCTCGACAGAGGCTACAAAGAGCGATTCATGTTAGGTAGCGCCTGCTTCGGTACTGCAGGCGCAGAACGCTACCCCGGAACAAGCCG
This sequence comes from Micromonospora sp. NPDC005172, assembly GCF_040608555.1. Taxonomy (NCBI): domain Bacteria; kingdom Bacillati; phylum Actinomycetota; class Actinomycetes; order Micromonosporales; family Micromonosporaceae; genus Micromonospora; species Micromonospora sp. NPDC005172. Next base: position 36,669 of record NZ_JBEXIL010000008.1, on the reverse strand, counting down.
TCACCTCCGCGACCACAATCAGGGCCAAGCTGACGCCGGCTGAGCTGAACAAAATTCGTGTATGAGCTGAAGAGCTTGCAGCGGACTATCTGTCGGCGACCGCCCTTGGTTAGCGATTACTCATATTGCTCAAGGGCTGCGATCGTGGCTGCTTCTGGGCTGGCGGGCGTTCCGTCGGCCCACAGGGCCTCAAAGTGCTCGACATACCGATCGAAGGCACCACCATCCTGACCTCGTCGAAGGTGCAGTGTCACGGAATCCTGACCGAGCCCCGCCCCGATGTGAGTTGCCACGATGGCCTCTTCGTCGAAGACCCAGACGGACATGGCGATGTGACGATCAGAGGAGCGGACCGGGATCTCGGCTGGGAGCTTGTCCACCTCTGCACGCGTCATCGCGATCCGTGTCGACAGGGTAAGAGGAGTGTCCTCCAAGCGCTCACGCTCAACGGTCACCGGGCTGGCGGGGTCACCAAGCAGAAATCGTAGGTCAGCCCCGGCACTGGCCTTCGCGGCCAGGGTGGCGGCAGCACCCGGCACCTCCAGCCACAGGAAGTAGCTGGTGTAGCCGCCGAACCAGAGCCGGGAGCTGGCGCGCTCGATCGCGTCACGGAAGACCGATCGAGGTAGGTCAGCGCGGCGAGGGTAGAGGGCCACCAGCTCGCGGTCGGTTCCAACTTTCACCGCACGTCGGATCATCTCAGGCCACAGCACTCCCACATCCTCGCCCAACACCTCGGCCGCGCGCATCCTGGAGCGAGGATGGGGTAGACGTCCACGACTGATCCACCGCTCGACGGTCTTGGCGTCCACACTGCACCTCTCGGCGAGATCGGCGACGGTCAGACCGGCCCCCGCGATCGCCCATTTCAGTACGTCATTTCGCGACATGCCGGCCGGGACCTTTCCATAGACGTCCCCCCAGGATCCCACGGGAGCGGTACCACCGTCCGTGACGCGCCGGAAGCATCCCGTGCATGGCGATCGAAGTCGTGGCGATGGTGTTCGGCGGGTTGGTGCCGGGGTTTCTGCTCGGGCTGTGGGCGTTCCGGGTGAAGTCGCGATGGTGTCCCCGCTGTGGTCAGCCCACCCAACCGCTGTCCCAAGGGCGGGCCCGGTGAGCCGGCAGCTCACGCAGCACGACGAGCCGGTCGGGCGGCGCGTCGCGCGGTGGCGGTTGCATCGGCGCATGACGCAGCAGATGCTGGCCGACCGGCTCGGCAAGTCGAAGAGCTGGGTCGACAAGGTCGAACGGGGCGTCCGCCGCCTCGACCGCTACCCCGTCGTGCGGGACATCGCGGCCGTACTGCGCATCGACCCGGCCGTCCTGCTCGACTCCCACGCATCCGCGTCGGTCAGCACCGGCCTGGACGGGGTCGACGGGGTTCGGGCCGCGCTGGCCCGCTACCACCGGCGGCCCACCCGCACCTTGAGCGCCGACGAGGCGCGACAGCGCCTCACGCACGCCTGGCTCGCCTACCAGCACGCCCACTACACGCGCCTGCTACAGGCGCTACCCGTCCTGCTCGACGCCACGCACACCACCACCGAGCTGCTGACGCCCGCGTACCGGATCACCGCGTCGGTGCTCGTGAAGCTCGGCGAGGCCGACCTGGCCTGGCTCGCCGCCGACCGTGCCGTCACCGCCGCCGGCGGCGACCCCGTGCACGTCGGCGCCGCTACCATCAGCGTCACCCAGGCGCTGCGCGCTCTCGGGCGCGACCGCCTCGCCCTCACCGCGGCCGTCACCGCCGCGGCCACCGCCGCCGACCACTCGGTACGGGGGACCCTGCTCCTTCAAGCCGCGATGGCCGCCGCCGGATTTGGGGACCGCCGACGGGCGCTCGATCTGCTCGACCACGCCGGCGCTCTGACCAACCGACGCATCGACAGGGCCGATCCTCATCGCACCGCGTTCGGCCCCGCCGCCGTGCTGCTGGCCCGATCCCGGACCGCTCTGCACCTCGGCGACGCCGGCGAAGCCATCCACCACCACGAGAACGCCATGCGCCACGACGACTGGCCTGCGCTGACCGCCGAACACCGCGCCGCTCACCTCGTGGACGCCGCCTGTGCCTACTTCCGGGCCGACCACCCCACGGCCGCGGTACGCGCGCTCACCCACGCCCACACCGTCGCGCCCGACGAGATCCGCTGCCGCCCTGCCGCCCGTACCCTGATCACCGATATCGCCCAAAGCGGCCCGGCAGTCGCCGGTATGGCCCGACTGACCACCCTCATCGGGCTCACCCGATGAGGGCAACGGGCGGCCCGCTTGCCCTAGTGCTCAGCCGCTGGATTCGAGTCGCGGCCGTTCCGCCGTGACGGTGAACCAGTCCTTGCGGGTACTCATGTCCAGGTGCGTGACACCGAGCCCGACCGCACGGCATACTTCCGCGAATTCGTCCGGCTCGTAGTAGGTGAACCAGCGCGGCGCGGGAAATTCCTCTGTGGTGCGCCACCCGTCCTGGCCCCCGTGCTTCATGCTGATCAGCGCCCTGCCACCGGGTACCAAAGTGCGGCGGACGCTGGCGAGTGCTGTGCGTGTGTACGGCTTGGGCAGGTGTAGCAGGACACCACTCGCGATGACTCCGGCGAAGCAGCCGTCCCGGAATGGAAGGGCGACGGCATCGCCGCAAACCGCCCTGGGAATGCCCAGACGTGCCGCCGTGGCGGACAGCAGCTCCAATGTGACGTCGGCCAGGATAGCGGTCCGGCCGCTCTGCGCGGTGAGGTGCGCGTCGCGGCCCGCACCGCAACCGAGATCCAGGACGGGACCGACCGGCAGCAGGGCAAGGAATGCCTCCACCTCCTGCTGAAGCCCCGGGAAGCGCCCGTAGCTGAAGGTCAGCGCGGTGTAGTGCTCGACCAACGAGGCATAGGACTGGCGGACCCGTTCAGTTCCGGGCCAAGCGGCGAGTGCAGCGGTCACGAGGTCGCGGTGGTGGGGGCGGTGACGCCGGCGACGAGACCGCTGACATCGGTTGCCTGGTGCTTCCACGCGACACCGGGCAGAGAATGGCGGGTGCCATCGCGACCGATGAAGGCGACTCCGGATTCGGGCGTCGTCGCACGTCCTATGACGTCGAACGTCAGGCCCTTGCGGGCGAACTCGTCTCGGCAGGCATCCAGCTTCTCGGCGGGGACCGTGAAGGCTAGTTGGAAGTCCGCTGAGGCGCTCATCGCGAGGGTGATGTCGTCCGAGCCGATGAGTTTGGCGACGGCGCTGACGGCAGGGTGGATGGCGACGTCGTCCTCGTTGACGTCGAAGCCGACACCGCTGGCCGCCGCGAGTTGCTCGATGGTGGCCTTGAGCCCGTCGGAAGTGTCCTGGCAAGCCGTGGCATAGCCGCCGGTGGACAGCACACGTCCTTCGGCCACTCGGGCGCGGGGCCGACGCCAGCCCTCAAGAAGATCCTGCTCCAGGTTGTCGGGCAGGGTCCAACCGTTGGCGCTGCGCTTCGGGAAATACGCGACCGCCGAGCCCGCAGACCCACAGGCGCCGGTGACGCACAGGTAGTCGCCGGGTCGGGCGCCTTGGCGGGTAAGGGCGGTGCCAGTGCGACAGAGTCCGATGGCAGACGCGGACAGCACGATACGTTCGGCGTTGCCGATGTCGCCGCCGACGTTGAGCGTGCCGGAGTCGGCGCAGGCCTGATTGATGCCGGCCATGATGTCGAGGAACGCATCGTCGTCCAGGTCGTTGGGGTAGCGGACGACGGTCAGGACGCCGATGGGTGCCGCGCCCATCGCGGCGATGTCGCTGAGGTTGGCAGCGACGACGAAGTAACCGATGTCGAAGTTCGTCAGTAGTCCCTGCTCGTAGAGGGCGAATTTGGGACCACGGACATAGTCCGAACCCACGACGAGGGTGACCGGGCCATCGATGTCGTAGACCGCGCAGTCGTCCCTCGCGTCGGCGCCCACGGTCAGGGTGGCGTTCGGGCCTTGGCCATCACCGAGGACAGAGCCGGACTGACCGGTGAGAAAGGCACCAACGAGCTTCGCTACGCGGGTCGGCTCGTCGGAGTAGGTTGCTTCGAGGGTCATGGGTGGTCTCCCAGCTGGTGAAGGACGGCCCGCACCGCGGCGGACAACGGCAGGAATGTGGTGTCGAGTACCAGACCGTGCCGGTGACGACTGACGTACTCGCGCGTGACGTCGTCGAGCCTGGTTGCCGGGCCGACGTTCACCGCCCGACCAGGTCGCGTCCGGTACTGCGCGCGGCGGCGTTGCCGCCGGACCGCCTCGGCAGCGACCAGAAACACGTGGCAATCGGCATTTGTCATGATCGTCGTAGCGCAGTCACGCCCGACGGCCACGACACGTTCGCGACTGTGGATGATTGTGCGGTGGTGCTCGGTGATGTCGCGTCGCCATGCCGGATCAGCGGATACGACACGTAGTTGCTGTTCCACTTCTACCGACCAGATGGCCTCGGTGATGTCTTCCCCGTGGTAAACGATGGCGGGCGGGGCGGGTCGCGCCCCTGGCATCGCCAGCTCGTGACGGAGCACCTGAAACAGCTCGCCGCCAGGAGACACCGGTCCGCGTAACGTGGCGTAGGCGACTGCACGATACGTCAGCCCGGTGTCGAGTACGTGTAGTCCGAGCTGTGCCGAGAGAGCCCCAGCGAGGCTGGTCTTGCCACTGGCGCTCGGGCCGTCCACCGATATTGCCAAGCCATGCTGCATTCGAAAGAGTTCCTCTGTCGGACACTGGGGCGGGGCGGCATCAATGTATGCCATCAGCGCCCGCGCGTGCCGCTAGCCGGGCACCGTTGAGGCCGACACACCGCGCGTGAGCCGCTCGTGCCAACCCTGTGTCGCGATCATCGTGGCCCGCAGGAAATCCTTACGGATCACCAATGACCAGTCCCACTCTGGATCAGCCAGTCCCAGCATCACGCCTACCACCGAACGAAGGTACTGGCTGCGGATGCGGCGTTCGGCATCGAAAGCGACGTGGGTGCTGCCGTCGCAGCAGTAGTAGTAGGGCCGATCGACGGACGCGAACCGCCGTAACGCGGTGACGTCGGACAGGTGGACGGGCGTCAGCCCGTCGCGCACCATCAAGCCCACCGCACGCGTCCCATCGACGGGGAGCAGGTGCCAGTGGGCGTGTGTGATGCATGCCGAGGGAAGCCTCGTCGAGGAGCCGTGTTCCATGATGGCCAGTTGCCCGAAGGTCGCAATGTACAGCGGCCGTAGAAGCGACATGATGACCCGGACCTGGTCAAACTGCCTGGCTTCAAGATGCCCGAAGCTGAGATGGTGAGCGTCGGGCAGGAGCAGGAGATGCCCCACGGTCAGTGGAGACAGGTCGGCCAGAAGCCGAAATCCCGGGACAGATGCGATCTCACGGCTGGCTGGATGCCCCCGGTACGTCGCCGCGAAGGTGCTCTCACCCTCGGATCGCAAGTCGTCGCACAACTCGGCATCAATGCAGTGTGATGTCACCGCCACGCCTACCTCCGAACAGGACGGTGAAGCGTACTGGGCCACGGTAGCATCGATAGACACTCGCTTATGCCTGATGCGCAAAAGGGCTTGTCGAGAGGTTCTACCGTTTACCGCATGCGACCCCTCACCGCAAGGATCATCGATCGCGCGATCATGCTTGTCGCGACCTGCATCCTGGTCGCTCAGCAATACGCCGTACCCTCGGCATCATTCTGGGACGGCCTCGAAGGCAGTCGCGGCTACCTCGTCGCCATCCTGGTAGCCGTCATCACGACGTTCGGAGCACTTACACCCGCGCAGATCTGGTCAGAGCGGTCCCAGATGGCTCGCCGCACCGCCGTCCGTCACCAGATCCTCAATCATTTCGGTCGTCTGCTGGCCATTGCCTCGAAGGTGGACCCCAAGCCGCCTCCGTCGGATCTCGGCCTGCACGTCTGGCGTATCGCCTGGGCGCTGCGTCGCCCTCGTCGCCGACTGGTGCGCATCGCCACGTACCGGCTGGGCAGCACCCCTGCCACCCGGGCATTCGAGCCCGGCAGGGGGGTTGGCGTAGTCGGCCTGTGCTGGAAACGCAACGAGGAGGTGGCTGTCGACGTCGAGCGGCTCGCGACAAAGCTCACCACCGACGCCGAGTACGACACGTACGTCAGCGCCAACGGCGCCGATGACGTCATGAACCTGGCCTGGTCGGAGTTCCAGCGGGTGCGTCACCGCGGCGCCGTCTTCGCCAGCCCCATTCGGAACGGGCGGGGCGAATTTATCGGATGCGTCAGCGTGGATGCGACCTCCGGGTTCGCCACACTCGCCAATGACGAGTTCTGGCACGAGGTCAACTCGCTGTGCCTGCTGCTCGGCGACGACGGCATACTGCACGTGTGAGCGGGCGGACCGACCAGAAGCGGCCGTGAGGCCGGCTAGCTCAGAATGCGGTCGAAATTGGCTGTGGCGGTGTTCGTCGCAGCCCGCCAAAGATCAGGATCGCAATTGGGGAGAACCCGGCGGATACCGCCTTCGGCATTTTCAACGTCGCCGAATCGGCGCGGTATCACGTGTATGTGCAAGTGATCGATGCTGCGGCCCGCCGCACGCCCTTCGTTGACGCCGATGGTGTAGCCCTCCGGATGCAAGCGACGAGACAGGTCCTCACGCACGGCCAGGATCAGCGCGAAAGCATCCTGGAGCTCCTCACTCGTCAGGTCGAAGAACGACTCCACGTGGCGTTTCGGAACGATCTCGGTGTGCCCTTCGGTGGCCGGGAAGTTGTCCAGACGGGCGAAGCAGGTCGCGTTTCGATGCGAGATCTGGTTGAGCCGCGGATCGTCCTGCCGGCAGAAGAGACAGTTTGCCGACACATCACGAAGAACGCCCGCATCAATGCCCTCTGGTGCCAACGCAGCCCCCCACCGCCAACCGCTGTGCGCCACCGCAGGCGTAGGGCGTCGAGTGGCGTCCGATGGACAGCATCCTACAAGCCGACGTCGGCTTGCGGGTCCCTCTCGATGACCTGGGAATCTTCGCGCGACCACTCCGGACGGTATCCGGGGACGTGGGAAGCCGTTACGATGGGCGGGCGTACGCATCAAGATCAATCGGGTAGACGGATCTTGTGGCCTGGGCGCTGGAACGACTGCACCACGGACCACCCCCATCCCGGCATAGTGCGGCGTCGGTAGTCATGGTCGGCAGTGCGGGAACCAAGTGTGAACGGCAAGCCTGCGGCGCCTGGCGCGTTGCCCTACCATACGCCTCCGGAGACGCAGGTCCGACACGTGCGGGATGCGCTACTACGCGAATTCGGCAGCCTGATCGACGTGTCGGACCTGGCCAACAAACCAGCCCAGGAGCGCGAGCAGCCCCTTTTGTCGCGAGCGCTGGCCGCGCTGACCGTACGCGATCTGACCGGCTGCGATTCTGCCACCGCAGCCGATTCGGTCATCGACGGCCGGGATGACATCGGCATCGACGCGGTTGCCACCGACGAGAACGCGTCACACCTGTGGCTTATCCAGTCGAAGTGGAGCGACAAGGGCAGGGCCCGGTTCGAGCTCTCGGACGCCCTCAAGTTCATCGAGGGCCTCCGCCATATCGATGCTCGCGGATTCGATCGATTGAATCTCCGCTTCCAGAACCTCGCGGACCAGGTCGCCGCTGTGCTCAGCAACAAGGGCTCGAAGATCACCCTGGTGACCGCCGTGATGCGGACCAACCCGCTCGCCCACGATGTCGTGCAGCGACTTGTCGATGCCCAGGACGAGTTCAACCAGTTCGGCAACATCCTCGACCAACGCGTCTATCTTGCCCGTGACGTCTGGGAGGTGGTGCGCAAGGATTTCGCCGAACCGCCGATCCCGCTGGCCGTCAGGATGCAGGACTACATCAAGATCAGCGAACCGTACGAGGCATTCCAGGGCTTCGTCTCCGTGGCGGACATCGCCACCTGGTACGAGGATCACGAAGACCGCCTCTTCGACCGCAACATCCGCAAGCCGCTCGGCATCACCCAGGTCAACCAGGGTCTGATCGACACTCTCACCGGCGATCCGCATGACTTCTGGTTCTTCAACAACGGAATCACCGTGCTCTGCGACACTTTCCACGCCGAGTACTTCAGTCGGGCCGCCCGATCACCCGTCACGCTCAACCTGGACGGTGCCAGCGTGGTGAATGGCGCACAGACCGTGCACGCCATTCACCGAGCGTCGCGGAAGGACGCTGCGGTCGGCGAGGGGTATGTGACCGTCCGAGTCATCTCCCTCACGAAATGTCCGCCGGGCTTCGCCGACGCCGTGACCACGGCGACCAACACCCAGAACCGGGTTGAGCGGCGCGACTTCGTCGCTCTCGATCCCGTGCAGCGAGCCATCAGAGAGGACTTTCTCCTCGCGCTACAAAAGATTTATGCGCTCAAGCGCGGCGAGTCGGAGCCATCGCCAGAGAGTGGCTGCTCGGTCGAGGCCGCCGCCATCGCTCTGGCCTGCGCGCACCGGAACTCCGACCTCGCCGTGCGGGCCAAGCGGGGCGTGGATCTGCTCTGGGAACAGGGCACCCAGGGTGCGTACTACCTGTTGTTCAACGCGCTGGACCGGCCCTCCGCCCACCAGGTCTGGCGCAGCGTGCTCGTGCTTCGCGAGATAGACGCCACGCTGCATCGCACCGCCAACATCCGCCAGGCGCGGGCCGAAGCAATCGTGGATCGGGGGGACCGCCTCATCGCGCACATCGTGTTCCAATCTTTGGACCTCGACGGCATCGACGACCCCGACACCGACTGGGACGTGGTCCTGGCCGAGGTGCCGAACGTCGTTGAGCGCGCCACCAACTGGCTCGTCCATCACATCGACGCCGTGTTCGGCGAGATGTCGATCGTGTCCAGCACGCTCGCCGACCCCGACCGCTGTCGCACCCTGGCGAGCCTGGTCTTGGCGGACCTCAAGCGCGGCGCACCGGTTCCCGCACTGCGTCCGGAGTATCGACCCGCATCGAAGATCCCAACGCAACGCCGCAGGCCCAATGCCGTTCCTACCCTGATCGACGCCGGTGTGCTGGCTGACGGCACGGCTCTGACCTACCGGTCAGCCAGCAGGCCGGAGCAGCAGGCAATGGCCGAATGGCTCGCGGCGGACCCGAGCCGGGGGATCGCCACGTGGGTCAACCAGCGGGGACGACCGCTGCTGTGGGCGGCGGACGGGAAGCGCTACTCCCCGTCCGGGCTGGTGCAGCAGATGTGGCGGCTGGCCGGATGGAGCAAAGCTCCCGTCGCCGCCCAGGGACCGTCTCGTTGGCACCTCGCGGGCGGGAAGTCACTGTGGGCGTTGGCCTTGGAGGCGCAGGCGTCTGAGGAGAGCCCATGAGCCCCGTACACCACGAGTCCCGGTTCGGCGACGCGATCGTCGCGGCGCTCGTCGCCGGTGGGTGGGAGGTCGGAAACCCGGCGGACTATCGCCCGGACGTCGGCCTGGACACCGGCCAACTCTTCGCTTTCATCGGGGCCACCCAGGCCGCCGAGTGGGGAGACCTGGTCACCTTCTACGGCGGTGACCCCGACGCCGCGCAACGCGGCTTCGTCAAGCGGCTCGACCAGGCAATCGCCGCCGACGGGTTGCTCGACGTGCTTCGCAAGGGCGTGAAAGATCACGGGGTACGCATCCGCGTGGCGTACTTCAAGCCGTCGCTCGTTGAATCGGACGAGATCCTGGCCGACTACCGTCGCAACCGGCTCACCGTCGTGCGGGAGGTGGCGTATGCCACCAAGCAGGCCGACCGGGGCAACCGGCTGGACCTGACCCTGTTCCTCAACGGCATCCCGGTGGCCACCGCCGAACTCAAGAACCCGCTGACGGGCTCGGGCGTCGAGCACGCCAAAGAGCAGTATCGCACCGGACGCGACCCGACCGAGCTGATCTTCTCGCGGCGGGTGATCGCCAATTTCGCCGTCGATCCGGACCTGGTCTTCGTAAGCACCCAGTTGCGGGGCAAGTCGACTCGCTTTCTGCCGTTCAACACCGGCTCGGCAGGCCCAGGCCGGCCCGGCGGCAAGGGCAACCCGCCGGCCACCGGATACGGCAAGTACGCCACCTCCTACCTCTGGGAGGAGATCTGGCAGCGGGACAACTGGCTGGACCTGCTGGAGCGCTTCGTCCACCTGCACAAGGAAAAGGGTACCGACGGGCGTACCCGACGGTCATTGATCTTCCCCCGCTACCACCAGTGGCACGTGGTCAAGCAGTTGACGGCGCACGCGGCGCGGCACGGCGCCGGCCAGAACTACCTGATCATGGCGTCGGCAGGCTCGGGTAAGTCGAACACCATCGCGTGGCTCAGCCACCGCCTGTCATCGCTGCACACGCACACCGACATCGCCGAGTTGACCCCGGAAGCCGTGGCGGCCGGCTTGGGGCCGGGCTCCCCCGTCTTCGACAAGGTCATCATCATCACCGACCGGCGAAATCTGGACGCCCAACTCCGCGCGACGGTCGGCAGTTTCGAGCAGACCGCCGGCCTCGTGGTGAAGATTGACGAGAGCCAGGGTGCGAAGTCCGAGCAGCTCGCCAGAGTGCTCTCCCGCGAAACCGGCAAGATCGTCACCGTCACGCTGCACACCTTCCCGGCGCTGCGGGACTATCTCAAGCAGAACCCGACCGAGATTCAGGGTCGTCGCTTCGCGATCGTGATCGACGAGGCACACTCGTCACAGTCCGGCGAGGCCGCCGGCTCGGTCCGGGAAGTCCTGCGTGACCTGGGACTGGACGCCGACTCCGAGGATGTTGGCGCGACCAGCGCGCCGGCGCCGACCGGCACCGAGGCCAAGCTGAAGGCCAACGCGCGTAAGCGGCAGCGGGCCTCGAACCTCTCCTACTTCGCCTTCACCGCCACGCCGAAGCACAAGACCCTCGAGGATTTCGGCACGCTCGGCGACGACGGCAAATTCCACCCGTTCCACACCTACTCGATGCGGCAGGCCATCGAGGAGGAGTTCATCCTCGACCCGCTGCGCAACTACGTCACCTACGACACCTACTGGAAGCTCGTCAACGGCAACCCGGACGAGCGAGAGGTCGATCGGACCAGGGCCAATCCCCTGCTCGCCCGGTACGCACTCACCCACGACTCCACCGTCGCCCAACACGCGCAGATCATCATCGAGCATTTCCGGGCCCACACGGCGGGACGGCTCGGCGGCCGGGCGAAGGCGATGGTGGTCACCGCGGGCAGACAGCAGGCCGTACAGATGGCCCGTTCCATCAAGAAGTACCTCGGTGATCGCGGCTACCCCGACCCGGGCATCCTGGTGGCGTTCTCCGGCACCCTCAGCTACGACGGGGGAGAGATCACCGAGGCGAAGGAGAACGGCGGCCTGCCGGAGAGCGCGCTGCCGAAGGCATTCGCCTACGCGCGGGCCGACGACAGGTCCGGCGGGTCCCACCAGCCGGAGTACCGGATCCTGGTCGTGGCCGAGAAGTACCAGACCGGCTTCGACCAACCACTGCTCACCACGATGTACGTCAACAAGACGTTGGCCGGCATCGCCGCCGTGCAGACCCTGTCCCGGCTCAACCGGACGGCCGACCGCAAGAGCCAGTCCGACCTGGCCGTGCTGGACTTCGTCAACGACGCGGACGACATCAAGGAAGCCTTCCGCCCGTACTTCGAGGAAGCCGCCACGCTGCCCTCGGACCCCAACCTGCTCTACACCGCCCAGAGCCGGGTGATGTCCGCGGCACTCCTCGTGGACGACGAGATGCTCGCCTTCGCGGCAGCCTGGCTGGCCGCCGACGAGCAGGCCGCCGGCAGCACGGCGAAGTGGGAAAAGCTGCACGCCGAGCTGTACCGACACCTCGACCCGGCGGTTACCCGCTTCACCGCAATGCTGGACAGCGACGAGGACGAGGACCAGGACACGGCCGAGAACTTCCGGGCCGACCTGACCGACTACGTCCGCAAGTACAGCTTCCTCTCCGGGATCGTCCCGTACGCCGACGACGAGTTGGAACGCCTCTACCTCTACGGGCGGCACCTTCTCAACCGGCTGCCCCGCCGGGACGACGGCGGCGTGGACATCGGCGAGATTGACCTCAGCCACCTGCGGGTCGAGAAGACTGGCGAGCACGACGTCAGCCTCGTCCCGGAGGGACCGGCCGACATGAAGGGTTTCGGTAACGGGTCCGGCGGAGCGAAGGAGCCGGACAAGTCACTGCTGTCCGAGCTCATCGACAAGTTCAACGCCAAGCACGGCACGGAGTTCACCGAGCAGGACGTCATCAAGCCCTTCCACGAGGCGCTCGCCGACCCCAAGGTGCGCCTCGCGGCTGTCGCCAACGACGAGGAGAACTTCGGCCACGTCTTCGACCCGGTCTTCGAGGACAAGATGATGGACCACTTCGACACCACCGCCGATCTCGGGCGCAAGTACTTCGATCCGCAGCAGAATTTTCGTAGCTCACTCAACCGCAGCGCCCGTAGCGCCGCCTGGCAGATGATTCGTCAGCAGGAAGGCGTGGTGGACGACGCCGCCTGACGACCAGACAAGCGACGAGGGGTGATCTGTGCGGGCAGAGCCGATCGCCGGCCGGTACGAGCTGGTCGACGAGATCAAGACCGGCGGAATGGGCCAGGTATGGCGCGGCTACGACGCGGTACTCGACCGTGAGGTAGCCGTCAAACTGATCCGCACCGACGTCATCTCCTCTGCCGGGCAGGCCGAGGAGTTCGCCAAGCGCTTCCGCCGAGAGGCCCGCGTCACCGCCCGCATCCAACACCACGGCGTTCCCCAGGTGTACGACGCGGTGCTCGACAGCACCTACGACCGCGTCTACCTCGTCATGGAATACGTGCGCGGCACGACGTTGCGCGCCTACATCGATCCCGACCGGTTGCTACCCATCGAGTGGGCCGCCGCCGTCTCGGCGCAGATCTGCTCGGTCCTCTCGCACGCCCACGCGATCCCCGTCGTACACCGGGACCTGAAACCCGACAATGTCCTGGTGGCTGACAGCGGAGCGGTAAAGGTGCTCGACTTCGGCATCGCCGCGCTCCTGCGCACCGACGTCACCCGCCTCACCGTCACCGGCAGCGTCGTGGGCACGCACCACTACATGCCGCCCGAGCAGCTCCAGGGCGCGCAGATCAGCCCGCGGAGCGACCTGTACGCCCTCGGTTGCGTACTGCACGAGCTGCTTGTGGGGAAGACCCTCTTCGAGGCAGGCAGCGAGTACGAGTTGATGTCACGGCACATCAACGACGCACCGTTGCCGCTGCGCCGGCTGCGGCCGGACGTACCGGAAGAACTCGAAGAGCTGGTTCTCAGCCTCACCGCCAAGGTGCCGGAACATCGGCCCGCCGACGCATACGACGTGTACGACAGGTTACTGCCGTTTCTCCCCGCCCCGGGGGCACGGCCGTCGAGGGCCGGCCTCTTCCTGGCCGGCATGCCGGACCCCACACTGCTGTATCGCCGGCCCAACGCCCCGCGGCCACGCTCGGAAGTCCCGTCCGCACCGGATCAGCGTGAACGCATGATCCCGTCGCAGCCATCGACCGACGACCCGTCGGCCGACCTGCGGGCAGAAATCAACCAGGCGCTGTCGGACTCCGACGGCCTGCTCGCCGAAGAGCGATACGCCCAGGCTGCTGAGGCATTGCAACAGATCGTCGCATCCGCAGCCGCCGCACTCGGGGTCGAGAGCCGTCGTGTCCTCGCACTGCGCATGCGGCGCGCAGCCATCCTGATCATCGGTGAGAACTTCCGCCAGGCACTGCCCGAGTTCGATGCCCTGTACGCGGCGTTCGCGCGCACCCAGGGACCGACGAGCGGCGACGCGCTGGCCTGCCTACGGCAGGCGGCCCACTGCCGAGCGGAGCTTGGCCAGGGCACGGTCGCACTGCGACAGTTCCGGCAGGCTCTCATCCACGTACGTGCCGCCGAGGGCGACGTGTCCTCCGACGCGTTGGAGTTGCGCCGCAACATCGGCATGCTTCTGCTGGCCGAAGGCAAGGGCGACCAGGCCGTGGCCGAGCTGCTACCGCTGCACGAGGACCTCATGCTGATCTACGGACCGGACCACCAGGACACCAGGGAGATCGGCGACGTACTCGCCCGACTCCGGTTCTCGAACTGAGCGTTACCCGACCTGAAACAGGGGAGGTGGCCAGTTAGTTACTAAGAGTTAGTTCGCGAGAACTGTGGCAGCAGCGCCGCCCTGTGAACGCACGCCTTGCGGAAAGTCCTCGGCTGATGACTTTGTGACGTACTCCCACCTTAAACCCGTGATCATTGATCACCGCGAAGATTACAGGCAGTGAGGCATCTACATTCGCTTGTCGCCACGGATAGTGATTGGCGGGATCGAGGTGACAAGGGAGCATGATGAACGAGACGTTGGTGGCACCGCTCTCCGGTTACGGAATGTTGGCCCTGACGCTGGCCATCGCCGGGCCGGTGGCGGGGTTGGTACGCGCCTACCTCGCGTACCGAACACGCCTGCACGAGGAACGTGAGGCGTCGAGACGTACTGTCGCCCGCATGGCCGGCCTGGCCGGCATCGCCCAGTCCGGCGGACGCGTCGTGCGGATCGTGGAACGCGATCGTGACGGGCAGCGCGAGGTGGACCTGGACGGCCGCGCCGAGGTGCGACGTCCGAGCGACCGGGAGGCCGCGTGAGCGGGGTGGCGGATACCGCCGCCCGGATGCCTGAACCACCGGACGCCGAAGCGGAGGCCGCGTGCCGCAAGGCCGAGCACGACCGGGAGTTCGCCGCGTTCGTGGAAGACAGCTATCACCGGGTCGAACAGATCCTCCTGGCGCGATGCTGGGACCGCGAGGTCGTCCAGGACGCCCTCAACGACGCGTACCTGCACGGACGCGTCCAGTGGCCGAAGATCCGCAGCTACGCGAAGCCGATCGGCTGGCTGATCATCACGGCCCGGAACAAGATCCGTAAGGAGCAGCAGCGGCGTCAGCGCGAGGCGACGGTAGCGCCAGAGGACCTCCCGCCAGCGCCCGCTGGCGGCGCCGCCGACTCCTGGGAAGCGGAGGAGTTGCTGCGGACCTGGCTGCACCAGCTTCCGTCGCGACACGCCGAGGTGTTCCAGATGGATCGCGCGGGCTTCTCCAATCACGAGATCGCCCGCGTCCTCGGGTTGGCCGAGAGCAGCATCCGCGCGTACAAGCTCGCCGCGAAACGGCGACTCCGTGAGCTGGCCCACGAAGCTGGTTACGACGGCCGCAGGCGCCTGGGAGGCAGCCGTGGACCTCGATGACGTCCTGAGGCTTGCCGAGATGAGGGTGCCGAGCCCGCTGGAACTCGCCCGCGCCCGGCGCGTCGCGCGGGCGGTCCAGAGCCAGTACGACCTCTCCGTCGTCGAGGGCTACGAGATCATCTCCGACACCGACGTCGTCGATCCCTTGACTGCAGAGGTCAACGAGGCAACCAGAATCGCGCGGGCCGCGCAGTTGGCGAAGCTCGGCACGATCACCTGGTACTGCGGCACCGGGAAGAGCGAGGCGCTCGCGCAGCTCTCCTGGTCCGACGAAATGGCCCTGATCTGGGGTCACCCGCCGGGAACGCTGCGTCTCACGCCACGGACACTCGCCGACCTCGTCCACCCCGCAGACGTGGACTTCGTTCGCGACGTCGTTCAAAGGGTGTGGGAGCGGCGTAGCCCGGAAGAGGTCAGGTTCCGGGTGATTCAGCCCGGGGGCAGTGTTCGTCACCTGCACTGCCATATCGAAGTTCTCACCACCGCCGGCAAACCAACCGGGATCATCGCCACCGGAGAGGACGCCACGGCGTTCGAACTTGCCCGACAGGAGCGCCGTCGCTTGTCGACCAGAAGCAGGATGCTCTGTGCCGACCTTGCGGCACTCGACAGCGGGACCGGCCTGCCGCCGCGCAGCTACCTGATCGACGAGATCGACCAGGCACGTCGTACCAGCGGCGGCGCGCTTGTCGTCGTGGCGACCGAGCCCACCACCCGGCTGGCCGATGCGATCACCGACGAGAGTCACGACCAGCTGACTGGAGAAGTGGCACGGCTCCTGCGGACAATGGTTGGCGACGAAGTGGTCTGCGGGCTGGTCGGCCCCGGTCTCTGGGCGGTGCTCCTGGCACCGGCCGAGGAATACATCTCTGATCCAGGAGTCCTGGCTGTCAGGATCGTCGACACCTTCCGCCGGCACCTGTTCAGCGTTCAGCACCGGACGGTGCGTCTGAGCACGTCGGCAGGGCTGGTCCACTTCTCCAGTGACGCCACGGCCACGGGATTCGACCTGCTCCTCGACGGCGAGCACGCCGCCCGCGACGCGCGACGTAACGGCCTGGCGGTCTCGATCCTCGACCGGCCTGCGACGGACGCGGATCGGGTGGACCGCTGCCGGGCCAGCGTACGGCAGGCGGTGTCAGCCAACCGGTTCGCGCTCTACGCCCAGCCCATCGTCGACCTCGGTCTCAACGAGGTCACTCGCCACGAGATCCTGCTGCGAGTTCGCAGCGACAGCGGCGAGCCCATGTCACCGTGGGCGTTCCTCGAAATGGCCGAGCGCGTCGGCGAGATCCTCACGGTGGACAGGTGGGTCATCGACCATGCCCTCGAACTGATCGGGCGGGGAGCCCAGACCTCCCATTACCAGGTCAACATCTCCGGCAAGTCCCTCGCCGACCCTGGTCTGCTCACGTACGTGACCGAAGCGATACGCCGGCACAAGGTCAACCCCGAATGCCTGACCTTCGAGATCACCGAGACCGCCCTCATCGAGAATCGGAATGGCGCCCTGGCTTTTGCCACGGGTATCAGGCAGATCGGCTGCCAGCTCGCACTGGACGACTTTGGTACCGGCTACGGTGCCCTCGTCCACTTGAGATTCCTGCCGGTCGACCTCGTCAAGATCGATGGTGTGTTCATTGTCGATCTCTGTAGGTCGCCGGCGGACCAGGCCGTGGTGTCGACGGTGGTGAACCTCTGTCACACGCTCGGCATCCGTGTCGCCGCCGAATATGTCCAGGACGAGGCGACGCTGGCTCTCTTGAAGAGCTGTGGAGTGGACTTCGCGCAGGGTTACCAGACCGGGAGGCCGAAGCCGATAGCCGTGAACGCAGAGCAACAGGTGCGGACGATCGAGTTCGAGCTCCGGCTTCCTCCGCGGCACACCGCCATGGGCTGAGGCTGGGTGGGCGCTCGAAGTGCGACGCCGCCCCGCGCGGACCGGTGGGTACCGGTCCACCGGGGCGGCCGAACGAGCTCATGACGCCTCAGTGGTTGCTGGCGCACAGCGCCGTCTCGACGCTCTCGTTGACCTCGGCGAGCATCTGCTCACTGGTCGGCAGGCCGGTCACGGCGACCACGGCCCCACGGCCGTCGCGGGTCACGAGGTTGCGGGTTTCGAAGCCCTGGATGTCGCCGCCGTGGCCCCAGGCCTCGCCACCGCAGGGCAGCTCGTGGCTGGCGATGCCCAGGCCGTAGGCGTACTCGCCGGTCGGCTCGAAGCCCGGTGCGGGCACCGTCGTCATCATGGCCTCCTGCTGCGCGGGCTCGAGCAGCCGACCACCGACCAGCGCCTCGAAGAAGGTCCGCAGCTCGTCCGGGGTGGAGACCAGTTGGCCGGCGGACCAGCCCAGTGACGGGTCCATGTCGGTGACGTCCACCCACGGGGCGCCGGGGGCCAGTCCGACGTAACCGTGCGGGTGCGTACCCCGCAGGCGCTGCTCCCCCACGCCGGGCCAGTAGGTGTCGCGCAGGCCGAGCGGCCTGATGATGCGGTTGGTGATCTCCTCGCCGACGGGACGTTCGGTGACCTGCTCGACGATGAGTCCGGCGAGGACGTAGTTGGTGTTGCTGTACTCCCAATTCGGGCCGGCCGTGAAGTGCGGCGCGTTCGTCAGCGCCGCGTCGACAAGCCGCCGCGGCTCGTAGTACGAGTGGCTCTTGTCGACGAGGTCCTGCGCCTTGGTGAACAGCACGTCGTCGTAGTCCGCCAGGCCGCTCGTCTGCTGCAACAGCTGCCGTACGGTGATCTTGCCGCCGTCGTTGCCGTGCCCTCGCACGACCCCGGGCAGGTAGTGCTCGACCGTGGCGTCCAGGTCGATACGGCCCTCCCCCACCAGCTGCAGGACGACCACCGCGGTGAAGGTCTTGGTGTTGCTGCCGATACGGACCTGGCCGTCGCGGGGCACCGGGCGGTGCGCCTCGATGTCGCTCACCCCGGCGGTGTAGTCGCGGACCCGACCGTCGGGCCCCCGCACCGAGGCGAGTACGCCGGGGAAGCCACTTTCGCCAACCAGGCCGTCCAGTTGTCGCTGGACGGCGTCCCGTGGAGTGGTTGGTCGACCGGAGTCGGCGGCGGCGAACGCTGCCGGGCCGGCCAGGACGGTGACGGCGGCCGCCGTCGCGGCGACCGCCCGGAGGGCGTGGCGGCGGGTGAGGGTACGAGCTTGCGGGGGCATGGCTGCTCCTCTGTTTCGGAAACGCCTGACGCCATCAATGGTTCAAGGAATCCGATAAAGGGACGATCCCCCCTGCTGCCCTCCTCCGGGTACAGCCTGCGCTACCTCTGGAGTCACCGTTGGTCACCTCTGCCGGGGCGGTTGTCGGCGGGGATGTGGTCCATCGCGCCGTCGTCGAACGAGATCAGGCACCGCGCCATCTCGAAGATCCCTTCGCGAGGCGGCCTCCACCGGCCGCCTCCGCCTGTCCTACGAACGGCCCGACCCGGATTCGACGCCGTGGCGTATCAGGCGGTACAGGTCCTGGCGCACCGCCGGCCATCCGTCAGCGAGCGCATGCCGAGCGGCGCCCACCGCGTCGACGGCGGCCATCCCCTCGCCCAACGCCGTGTGCAGGGCGTGGACGGCGTCGGCACCGACGCGTACGTCCCCGTGCTGCGCCGTGAGACGGACGATCCTCCACCGGGTCTCCTCGTCCACGGTCAGCCCTCGCTCGACGGCCTCGACCGCCTGCCTCGCCAGGTCGTCGTCGCTGAACCGGAATCGTGCCGTCACCGCCCGGACGGCGAGCGTCAACGCTGCCCGCCGTACCGAATCCGACGCGGCCCGCAGCCGCGCGTCCAGGTCGGGCTCGTAGTGACCGAAGTTCGACGGCGGCCTCGGGTCGGACGGGATCGCGCCCAGCCGCACCGTCACCCACGGCCCGGCCTGCGGATCGGCCCCCTCGTCGCTCATCCACTCGGCAGGCAGCCGCACCCCGGTCCGCCACTCGACGAACGCCATCGCCGCGGACCGTACATAGCCGGTGCCCTGCGCGGCGCGTACGTCGTCCAGGTCGTCGGCGAAGGCGGACGGGTCATCGCCGTGCCGCCGCTCCGGGTCGTTCAGGTCCATCCAGGCGAGCACCCTGCCGTACACCGCGTACGTCAGGCCGCCGTTGCCGTTGATGGTCCACTCGACCGTGTGCACCCGGGTACCGTCGCTGAGCCAACGCAGCACCTCGGGCCGGCTCAACGCGCAGCCGTTGTCCTGGAACACCAGCACGTCGGAGCCGATCTGCGCCAGGTCGGCACGTTCGCCCGACTGGTCGTCACCGGGCTCGACACGCCTGGCCCGCAACCGCTGGATGACCCCGTCGACAGTGGCCTCGACACGCGCCGGCTGCACCACGGCCCAGTTCAGCCCCTCGGCGAGCCAGTCCCGCTCGCTGAGGAAGTCGTCGTAGTAACGCACCGCGTCCGAGACCATCGGCACACGGTACGACGATCGTCGCCGCCGGTGGTGCCGCTGCGTCGACCCGGCGATCTCGGGTGATCTCCTACGAGGCTCGCAGCGCTTCCAACCGGCTGCCGAGCCGACCGAGGAAGTCGCGGAACGCCGCCTCTCCGTGCGGTGTATCGATCTCGTCGGTCAGCGGACCGTCGTACCGCCCGGCCTGGACGATCGCGTCGGCGTAGGCGTCGGGACCGGCACCGAAGTAGCGGCGCTCGCCCATCGCCACGGCCATCTGGTCGGCCGTGTCGTCGTCCAGTTGGGGGGTGAACATCAACCCGTACAGGATCTGGTTGATGATGCCCTTCCAGTCATCAGTGGCCACTCGCAGAAACCCTTTCCGATTCCGGCAGTCAGTTCAGCCGGGTACGGCCGTCGAAGCCGAAGAGCGGGACGTTGTTGACGCCGTTGCGCCCCAGTTCGTCGGTGACCTGTCGCATGTGTTGCGGCGTCGGCTGGTAGTGCCCACTCGCCGAGGTCACGTACTGCACCCTACCGTCGACCACCGCGATCTCACCGGCCGCGGCGACGGGATTGCCGTTGCCCAGCGTGGAGTGGTGGAACTTGCCGACCTCCTGGTAGGTCGACGCGTAGATGTTGCCGCGTTCGTCCATCACGAAGATGGCCCGTCCCCCGTCCTGACTCCAGTGCGTGCTCGCGTTGCGGGTGTCGAACGGCTGCCCGTCCCGAGCGCTGCGCATGATGCCGTCCGAGTCGACGTAGACCCGGTGCTGTTCCCGCGCCGCATCGTCGAGGCGGTGTACGGAACTGGGCCGGAACGGGTTACCGGGGTGGTCGCCCATCGTCTCGTACCGGTACTTGTCCAGCATCGGCTTGCCCTGGTAACGGGCCTCCCGCAGGGGCCCCGGCACCGTGGGCGGTCGACCCGGCCCACGGCCCCCCTTGCGGGTGAACCGACGAAGCAGCGTCTTCGCACGACGGAGCAGCCGCGGAATGATCTCGTTGACGACCCGGTCGATGACTTCCTTGATGATCCGGCGGATCGCGATCCGGGCCGCGCCGATCGTGAGCGGGATCTGCGCCAGCGACGCACCCAGCGTGGGCGCGGCCGCCGCCAGGGCCATCGCCACCTGGATCACCACGATGATCAACTGGACGATCGTGAGGATCTTCTGGGTCAGCGTGATCACGGCCATCACCAGCAGCGCGGCGGCGATCAACTCGGCGGCTTCGGCACCGTCCTCGATGCGCCGGGTCGGCCCCTCCTCGCCTCGCCACATGGTGTCGAAGGCGGTGACGTCCCGGCCTCGGTTGGCGACGCCGACCATCGCGGCGTCGGCGTTCGCCGCGGTGCCCGCCGAGCGCAGCGTTCCGGCGAAGGCCGTCCACGCCTGGGCTGCCTCAAACAGCAGCTCCTCGTCGGCCTCAGGCCAGGTGAAGCCCACCCAGTTGAGAGCTTCGGCCAACTCAGGTGGCAGTTGCAGGCCCATTCGACAGCTCCAGTCCCGTGCACAGGTGGCGTACCCGTGTCGGTGCGGTTCGACGAGGAAACTCGGCGGAGTTTATCGGCGCGAGCGGCCTGGCGTGGCCCGGCCGGCGCGTGCCATCGCGGAGGTCTGTCCAGCTTGGAAAGTGTCGATGTCCGCCGGTACCGTTCCGCGAGTGGGATGGCTGACGGACCGGCGCCGTGACCTTGCCGGATGGTTGGTGACGCCACTGTTCACCCTCGTGGCGGCACCGGTGTTGGCCTGCGCCGTCGGATTGCTGGGGAACGTCGGAGACCACAATGGCCCCCCGACGCTGTGCACAGAGGCCGTCG
This sequence comes from Micromonospora sp. NPDC005172, assembly GCF_040608555.1. Classification (NCBI taxonomy): domain Bacteria; kingdom Bacillati; phylum Actinomycetota; class Actinomycetes; order Micromonosporales; family Micromonosporaceae; genus Micromonospora; species Micromonospora sp. NPDC005172. Next base: position 15,221 of record NZ_JBEXIL010000008.1, on the reverse strand, counting down.
CCGACAACATGTGCGAGGAGACCAGCCTCGTGTTGATCGGCGTGCACGTGGCGATCTCGGGGGCCCTGTGGTTGCTGCTCTGGCTCATCCCCTGGTGGCGGGGTCTTCGCGCCGTGCGAGTCCTCGTCGCCGTCGCCGCGACAGTCGTCCTCGTACTCCTACCGGTGCGGATGTTCGACTGGTCCATCCGGTACTTCTGACAACCGCTCCCGGTCGCGCCCATCCCGCTGTCGGGGACAGCTTTCCTGGATCTAGGGCTGGACGTCGTTGGAGAGGTTCATCCGGATCTCCGTGTTGCGGTACCCGGCGCGACGGAAGGCGGCCGCCATGGGCGCGTTGCCCATGTCGGTGGTGGCGGTGATGCGCGACTCCCCATTGGCCGCGTGAAAGCGGGTGATCTCGGCGAGCACTTCGTCCACGTAGCCACGCCCGCGGAACTCCGGCACCACCCCGAGATAGCCGACGTTCACGTTGTACGAGGTCGCGGAGGGAATCGCCATGCCCGCCACCTCCTCCTCGTGCGTGTAGGCGATCCGCCACCACTCCCGCTTGCCCGGTGCACAGAGATAGAAGTCCATCTCCTCGCGCGCGGTCGCGTCCACGCCCTTGGCGGCCAGGTTCGCACGGGTCTGGGCGTCCAGGCTGCCCTCGGCGATTCTCCTGAACACCGCGAGGAACTCCTCGTCGGAGGCCTCGGTGAACCGCAGCCGGCCGGTCACGGGAGGCACCCCGTCGGCGGGTGCCCACTCGAACTGCAGGCGCTCCACCTCCCGGGTGAGGCCCGCCGTGTGCGCGGCTGCCCTCCGCCACTCGACGGCCGCCGAGGTGGCGGGATCGTCGCGCCAGCCACCCGTCACGCTGATCCGGTACTGCACCGGCTCCGGGAACCCGGCCAGCGCGGCCCTCATCAGCTCGGCCGCGACTGCGGCACGGTCGCCCACCGCAGGGTCCACGTCGAGGCAGTCGAGCGCGACCGGATGCGGGCTGCCCTTCGGACCCCACCACAGCGCCCGCCCCACGACCTGACCGTCGTGCTCGGCGATCCAGGTCCATTCCGGCCGGTACATGCCGTCGGCCAGATCGGCCACGTACCGGTCGGCGGAAATCCACCCCACGGGCTCGGTCACGACCCAGGCGGTCACGCGGTCGAGGTCTGCGGGGGTGCTAGCGCGGTAGGAAATCACGTGCAGAGGCTAGCGATCTTCCTGACAGTCACCACCGTCAGCGCACGACCTCAGGGGACGGCAGGCGGCGGCGTTGTCTCCTAAAATCTCGTGGTGCATGACTGACCGCAGATCCTGGGGGTTGAGATGACATCGACGAACCCGGACGGGATCGACAAAGTGCTCACCGACACGCTGCGTGCGCTGTCCGCACAGCAGTCCGGCGGGGCGGACGGGGCGGACGTGCCCCAGCCTGAGGGTCACGGCGAGGCGGCGGACGGGATGGTGCGGGCCACCGCTGCGCCGCCGGGCCGGCTGACCGCGCTGGAGGTGGACCCGGGCCTCCGGCGGCTCGATCTCACAACCCTGACCGAGCACATCCTCACCGCCGTCAACGACGCCATGGCAGACCTGCAGCAGGCGACGACGTCCACCACGGAACAGGTTGACCTGAGTGACCTCGGGCGGCAGTTGACCGAGATTCAGCGGGATGCCGCCAGGCAGTTCACCACGTTCCTCGACGGGCTCGCCGACGCGCAGGACCGGCTGGGCCGCCGAGGCGGGTGACGGCGCCGTGCAGATCGACCCGGAGGGCCTCTCGGCTGCCGGCACCACCATGCGGTCGTTGGCGGACGGTTTCGCCGACAAGCTGACCGCCTTCCAGGCCCGACTGGCATCGATCGGTCCCGCCTTCGGCGACGACGAAACCGGGTCACTGCTCGGCGTGGCATACGACGAAGCGGCGGCGTACGTCTTCGAGTCACTGCTCGAGGCGCTCGATGAGGTCGGTTTCGCTGGCGACGACCTGACCGGGATGGCTCGTGCCCACGAAGCCAACGAGGCCGACACCGGCGACCTGTTTCGCGTGCTGCTCAAACGAATGGAAGGCTGACGGGTGGGTCTGCAGATTCCGGGTGAGCTGCGCAGCCTGCTCGACATCCTGGGCTACACCTGGCCAGCTTCTGACGAGCAGAAGCTCTTTGAGCTCGGCCAGGCCTGGTGCGAGTTCAGCAGTGACGTGGCCGAGTTCATTCAGCAGGCGGAGACGGCCGCCAAGGCCGCGCTGAGCGGCAACGAGGGTGCCGATATCGAGGCATTCCGTGCCTGGTGGGGCCAACAGGAAAGCCCTGTCGACAGCCTTCAGAGCAACGGAACCGGCGCGCTGGTCGGCGGTGCCGGACTCATGATCGCTGCCGCGATCGTACTGGCCCTGAAGATCGCGGTCATTGTGCAACTGGTCCTGCTGGCGATCCAGATCGCGCAGGCGATCGCCACCGCTGGCCCGACGTTCGGCGCCTCGCTGCTGGAGATTCCGGTGTTCCAGACGCTGACCCGCACCATCGTCGGCAACCTGATGCAGGAAGCCCTCTGGCGGTTGGCCGATGGTTAGGAACCGCACCGGCAAGATCGCCGCCAAGTTCGCCCGGGAATGGGTCAGAGACCTCAAGAAGGTCAAGCGGCGACGCCGCGGAAATCCGGACGCACGGCCTACCAGAAACGCTTCTCCCGCGCGGCAGGCCTCGTACCGTGCCCGTCAGGAGGCCGACCGCCAGCAGCGCAACGGACGGGTCAATGGCACCGCCGAGGCCGTGACCACGGCGGACGGGCGGCACACCGCCGTCTCGGTGAGCGACGGCCCCGACCGGATCTATCCGCACAACGGCGAGGTGGCCGGTGCGCTCGACCGGGTGCCGCAGAACCTTCGCGCGCCATGGCACGGCAACTGCGCGCTACCGCAGTCGTTGTCAAAGCTGCTGGACCGGGGCATCGACCCGCGCGGTGGCGCGATCGGGGCCGCACGGATTCGCGCTCCGGGTAACCCCGGACACGGCGCGCACAACCCGTGCTGCAACAGTTGTAAGTCGTTGCGCAACGAGTTCGACCTGAGAGAGGTGCTGTGATGCGGGGAGACGACCGCGCACTGCCGGACCGTGCGGCGCAGGCCCTCCGGATGGCGGGTTGGTCACCACGCCGCCGGATGGACGTCGGCGAGTGGGAGTCGGCGCTCGCCCCGGAGGGCTTTGCCATGCACGCTCCCGCGCGAGCCTTCCTCACCGAGTTCGGTGGACTGGTCGTGCCGGTGAGCGGTCCCGGTCGGGACTCGGCCCGCATCGGTGTACGGCTCGACCCACTGTTGTGCCTCGGTCAGAAGCTCTGGTTCGACAGCCTCTCCGGATCCACGGCCGGTCTGCTCTACCCGCTTGGCGAGGAACACGACGGGCACGCCAGCCTGGCCATGGACGAGGACGGCACGCTCTATCTGCTCTTCAACGACCAGATCAAGAGGATCGGCCCTGGCCTGACCGGCCTGGGCCGACTGCTCGAGGGCGAAGAGGCCCCGGCCGGGCGGTAACGGGCCGCGGTCAGCGAGGTTGCTTGGCGCTGCTGATGAACGCCGCCCAGGCGGCCGGCGCGAAGCTCAACACCCCGGCATCCGGAGCCTTGGAATCGCGAACGTCGACCCCGGTGCCCCGGTCCCGCACCTCCACGCACTGACCGTTGCTGCCGGAACGGCTCGACGTGCGCCAGGTGTTACGTTCCATGCTTGCTCAGCTCCTTGATGAACGTGACCGACTCGGCGGGCGACATCGCCAGCATCTTCAGATTGTCGTACGCCGCCGACAGCCGCGCCAGGTCGCGACTCGACTCAAGGAACAGCTCACCGGCCAGGGTTTCGATGTAGCCGAGCGGCGGCTCATCCTGCTCGAAGCTGAGCAGAACGAATCCACTGCTGTCAGCCAGGTGCGCGCCGGCCTCGAAGCGCAGCACCTGGATCGTCACGTTCGGCAGCCGGCTCTGCGCGACCAGGTGGTCGAGCTGCTCACGCAGCACGTCCGGGCCGCCGACCTCGGTGCGCAGCGACGCCTCGGAGAGGATGGCGTGCATCCGCAACGGATTCGGCTGCCGGCGCAACACCTCCTGCCGGGTCATCCGGGCGGCGACTCGCTGGTCGATGGTGTCCGGCTCCGTCTCCCGGCCGATCACGTTGACCTCGCGGGCGTAGCTCTCGGTCTGCAACAGACCGGGCACCAGCATCGGCTCGAAGTTCTTGAGCTCCACGGCCTCGATCTCGTACGCGATGTAGGTGGCGTACTTACCGCCGAGGCGCTGCCACCAACCGTCCTCGCGCAGCGCCCGCGCCTGGTCGAGCAGCGAGGTGCCCGGCTCCTCGTCGATCCTGACGCCGTACGCGACGAGCAACTCCATCACGTCACCGGCACGAGGCCTGATCTCGCCTGTCTCGATGCGGCTGATCCGCGACGGCGAGCAGTCGACGATGTCGGCCGTCGCCTCTCCGGTGAGTCCCTTGGCTTCGCGGAGCTTGCGGAGCTCCCGGCCCAGACGGCGGGAGCGTGGCGTCGCGGAAATGAATCGAGGCATGTCGTGATTCTGCGCCCTACTCGCATTTCTGCGTGCCCTAGCTCACGTGCTCGGCGTGTCGATCATGTGCGTCTCCTTGCTATGCATCACATGATGCGCAACGCTGATAGCTGTCGGCTACGAAGCGTCACCACGAGCAGCCGACAGACCGTCCGAGCTGGCCAGAGAGCGAGCGTGCGCATGATTTCCGAAGTCGTGCCGATCGTGTTCGGCGGCCTGGTGCCAGGTTTCCTGGTCGGGCTTCTCGCGTTCCGGGTCAAGTCCCGCTGGTGCCCGCGCTGCGGCGAGTCCACGGAGACCATGTCGTCATCCGCGGAGCGAGAGCGATGAGCGAATCCGGCAGCCGCCACCGCAACGAGCCGCCCATCGGGCGAAGGATGGCGGAACTCCGCGCACGACGCGGCATGAGCCAACAGGTGTTCGCCGACCGGATTCGCAGGTCGAAGAGCTGGGTGGACAAGGTCGAGCGAGGCGTCCGTACCCTCGATCGACTGTCGGTGATCGAGACGGTGGCCGGAGCCCTCGGCGTAGCGCCCGACGTGTTGCTCGCCGGCAACGCGACGCGGGAGTCGGTCGCCGACACCGGCGGTGACGTGGACCAGGTTCGCGCGGCGCTCGCCCGCTACGACCTGCCCGGTCTCGGCAGCGTCGACCGGCCAACGCCGTCGTTGGTCGAGCTTGACAGCCAGGCGGGGTACGCGTGGACGGCGTACCGCCACGGTCACCATCCACAGGTGTTACGGCTGCTGCCCGGCCTGCTCGCCGACAGCCGCCACCTCTGCCACCCGCACCCGCACGAGGCAGCGGATCTCTCGGTGCGAGTACACCGGCTCGCCGCCCACGTGCTGGTCAAGCTCGGCGAGGGCGACCTGGCCTGGCTGGCCGCCGACCGGGCAATGAGCGCCGCCAACGGCGACCCGTGGCGCGGCAGCCTCGCGGCGATCTCCCTTGCGCAGGCACTGCGGACCCTGGGTCAGAGCCGGCTGGCGATGACGGCCGCCATGGACGCCGTACGCCAGATCGACCTTGCACGGCCCGACCCCCGCCGCACGGGCGTAGCGGGGACCCTGCTGATCGAAGCGGCGCTCGCCGCCGCCATCAGCTCGGACGTCACCGCTGCGGGTGAACTCACCGAGCGCGCGGCCCGCCTCGCGGCCGACGCCGGCTGCCACGACCACGACGGCATCGCGTTCAGCGCCACTGCGGTAGACCTCGCTCGCGCGCTGATCGCGACGTGGTCCGGGGATCACCACCTGGCCGTGCTCAGACACCGACGGGCCATCGGCGCCAACGGCTGGCACCTGCTCCCCGCCGAACATCGAGCCGCCCACCTGATCGACATCGCACGTGCCCACCTGAACCTCGGCGACACGGGCGCAGCCGGCCAGGCCCTGGTCAACGCCGATCGCGTCGCGCCTGCGGAGATGCGGACCCGCCCCGTGGCCCGGGAGGCGCTGACCGCCGCGCTACGAGCCGGCCCAACAGCAGCCGACGTGGCCCGCTTGGCCGCCGCCGTCGGACTGACCCGGCGATAGGTCGCCGTTCTAGTCGCAGAACATCGACGACCGTAGACTGCCCGCCGTGGGATATTCGGTGTGGCCTTCCGGCCGTCTGCACCTACCGGAGTCGGACGATGCCGCTGCGACCGCCGTTGCCAAGGCAGCCATGGCCGAACAGAGTCGTTGGTACGAGCCCGACATGGCTGACGTGAGTGACCGGCTCGTCGACATCGCGTGCGAGGCCAGGGCCTCGATCACCCGCGACGGGGACTGGATCGAGTTCGATCACGACGACGAGGGCGACCCCAAGTGGTCGCACCAGGCCATCGCCTTCTACGTCGCGATCGCGCCGTTCGTCCGCTCCGGGGTCGTCCACTTCGAAGGTGAGGACGGCGCCCGCTGGTCCTACATCTACGCCGACGGACGGATGACCCAACAGGGCTGGCTCGGCTGGGACGGATCAATCGAGCCGTTCGGCGAGTACGTGGATGCCCCTTCCCCGGAGTAGGGAGGGGCAGAGCCTCGAGGTCTTGCTGCCCTAGCCTGGCCGCTCGCAGAAACCACCGCGTGCCGGAAGCATGGATCCGAGGCGTTCGCTGCCAAGCCAGAGGCGCACGGAAGATCGAATAAGCTGCCCGCGTGACGCGATACGTCCGTGACGCAGCGTCCAGCCTGAGTGCCCGGGCTCGCCGCTTCGTGGCAGTCCATGGAGTTTGGCTCGACGTGCCCTCTGTCAGTGACTGGCGCGAGCAGTGGGAGGCCAACGGCATTCCGTCGGAAGTCGTCGACCGGGCGGAGAGCTATCAGGCTCGCTGGGGCGGACTCGCCCTACCTCCGTCGTTCAGCTACGACGGAGGGCCGCAAATGCTGCGCGCCGACACACCGGAGTGGGAGAACGACCTCCCCGAGCCGGGCTGGTGGTTCGAGGCAGGACCGCAACGGACGGCGTTGCCGTACTCCTTCCTGATCGGACCTGACGGAAGCTTCGGCATCGCCATGGACAGCTGGGTGCCTCTGCACGTCCGCATCGAAGGCTGGGTCGAGTCACTGGCGCTCGCCGAGTCGGCAGAGCAGATCGCAGAGACGGTTACCAGGCTTTCTGGCGACGCGGTTGCCGACCTTGACCTCTCCGGTATGCGACCCGTGCCAGAGACTGCCGGCATTGTCGACACCTGGTGGCATGAGGGAGGCTCGCTGATCGCGATCTACAACGGCGAAGCGGAGCTGTTCGGACGTCCCGACTATCGGGTTGCGCGCGTCTACTCCGGCAACATCGACATGGAGTGGCTGTAGGAGGCATGGATCCGAGGCGTCCGAGGAGGCTGTCGCCCGTGGCAGAGTGGGATGAGCTCGATGTGGCCCGCAGTCGCTTGCCCGTGGGTGAACACGTCACGGGCCAGGTCGTCCGCATACCGAGGCCCGGAGCGATCGGGCTGCTCGTGGACCTGGGCCAGGATGTGGAGGGCTTCGTCGACGTCCTCGTCCTGCCTCACGACCCAGCCGAGTGGCCTTCGGTTGGCGCAGTGCTGACGTTCGAGGTTCTCCAGCACCGGCCAGGTCAGGTGCGTCTCTTCCCACTCGACGCGTCGTTCCGCTCCCGGACCTACCTTCCCACCAACCTCAGCCCCGAGAAGTGGCTGGCCCTCAAGACGCGCTTCCCGATCGGCTCTGCTGTCATCGCCACCGTCACTCACCTCTTCACCTCGAACAGGGAGTACGTGGTGCGGTTCGAAGATTGTTCAGCAGCGCTGGAATGGACCGGCCAGGCCCCGAGGGTTGGCGCCACCGGCAGGTACACGATCACGCGCCACCTGGATCACACTCGACGCGTCGTGCTCACGCCGGCCGATCCAATCCAGGATTGATCTGGACGGGGCATCCTTGCGAACCGCCCGCTCATCATCGGCATGACTTGATCAGCTCAGGGCCCGTCCGCGACCGCACTGCACGGCACGCCAACGCTGTGCAACGCGGTGGAATCTGGAACGGACGCGCGGTGTGAGCCTTGCTCGGCGTTGCTAGCGTCGTGGCTACTTCTGGGAGGCGAGCAGGTAGGACGGCGCGATGGCCAGCAGCGGAAGTACAGCTAGCTCGGCGAGTCGGCGTGCCCGCGCGCCGATGTTCGTGATCGGCAGCGTCGTGGCGTTGGCCGCCCTCATCGCGCTGGGGTACCGGCTGAGTACCGACCCGCGGGCCGGGCACGGAGGGGCCGCCATTCGCGTGGCGCTGGCTCCGGGAGCTTTTCTGGTGCTGTCCTGGCTCGTCCGCCTGGTTCAGTGGTGGGCTGCCGCTCGTGCTCCCGCGAGGCGCGTCCTGGTGACCGCGCATCTGGCGCAGGGAGGGCAGTCGAGAAGCGCGGGGCGGGTCACCGCTGCGGCGCACGCCGCAAGCGCCGCCGGCGGGTCCGACACCAGCCCCCAGGGATACTCCGTGTGGCTGACGGTGAGCGGCCGGGGCAGGGGCGGTGTCCTGCACCAACGTGTCGTCTGGGAACCGTGGTTGCGCGAGCTGACCAGGTCGCGTCAGGCTACGATCCGGCACGGGCCCGGCGTCAGCGTAATCGACGTGGCCGGTTACGGGCGGCTCTGGCCGGCGAGTTTCACGCTGCTCCGTCGTCCCTACGGGGTCAGCCTCATTCCGTTCCGCACGGCTTGGGAGTTGCCGAAGAACAGGAGCCTCTCGTACGGCCGTCTGGCCTACCTCTTTCTCGTGTTTTTCGTGCTCGGCCTGGCCGACATCGTCGCCCAAGGTATGTGGGCGCTGCTCGGGTGGTGGGCGGCGTACCTCGTCGCCTCGATGGCCGCCATCGGAGCCTGGTTCGGCCTCGTTCCGCCCGGCGTGCGTTGGGAAGCAGCCCCTCGGGGCCACGCCCCGACGACCTCCTGACCACGGACGCGATCGAGCGAACAGGCGGCGACCTCGGCCAGACCCTCATCTCCCATCAGAAACGGTCGCCTGCTCCTGCGGCCACACCGCGGGCCTCAGAGCCATCTCCGCCATGAGTCCGGGGCCGTGCCGGCGCGACCCGCTTTGCGGTGCTCACTCGGGAGTGGTCAGGGGAACTGGCTGCCCTTGCCTCGCTTCGAGGACCACCCGTTGGCGCAGAGGCTGAGCCAAGGTCAGACTGGCAGTTCGTCGGTAGCCGACAAGCGTGCATACCTCGTTGGCGGCGTGGGGCTGGGCGATAACGATTACGACGACGGCGTTGGCCGACTCGACCGCCTCGGCGTGGTAGTCGGCACCGCACGGTCTGGTTGCCGGTTCCCGAGTACCAGTGAAGGTGACAGTCAACCGGGTGCCGGCCCTGGTACTGGTGGCTGATTCGATGGAGATGCCGGGTGGGGAGTTCCATGGCGGCGGTGTCACGGTGACGGTGTCCGCACCCTCAGCGTTGATAAGCGCCTGCTCGTAGCGGGCCAGGGCCTCACCCGCTTGCTGGCGCATCTCCCCCAAGCTTTCTCCCTTGGGTAGTGCACCCTCATGCGGGTCGTTCACCTCCGAGTTGCAGCCAGCCAGCACTACCAAGGCCGCACCCCAGAACAGGCAGCGCCGACGAACCATCATCACGCACCTCCGCCTCGCCTGAGCACACCGGCCGGATCCGCACGGTCGACCGATGTGCGGCCTTCGGCAGCCATCAGGGGGTCGATGGCGACCAAGAGTATCGACGGAGGACTGGCTGTCCAGACCAATCGTCGAGCATCAGGTGAGACTAGAGAAAGCCGTCGATGGCTGCCCTCCGTCGGCTGACGTGTGACAGTCGTCCCAAACCGATCCGCGACGTCAGCGCGGATGGCGGCAGGAGAGAAACTTGCGGGCCAGCCCGGTAAGCGCCGATCGCGTACCGTGCACCCATGTCAGTGCCATCGCCCGACACGATGCAGGTGGCGCCGGCCCCTACCCCACCAACTCGCCGCCTCCGCACGGTTGCGATCTCTCTGGCGCTGGTCGCCGTAGGGCTGATCGGCGGCTTCGGGGCGGCCAAGCTCGGCGACGATCCGCACACTGCCAAGCCGGAGCTGCTCGTTGGGACGGTCACCTGGTCGAACGACGAAACCAGGTCCATCGCGTTTGCCGAAGACGGGGCGCTCCGGAACCCTCTCGATGGCGACACGATCTACTCCGTGATCGCCGAAAGCTGGCAGGACGCGCGCGGGACACTGCACAACGAGGGCACGTATCCCACCTGCCTGGTCGGCGAGGAGAACGAGCCCGCCTCAGTGGACCGGCACCGTGTCGAACTTGAGGTCCTACACCGAGACACGGGCGGCGCTTCGCCACAGCACATCGCCGTCCACGTCCACTGCCTCGATTGATGGCATCGGACCTCGATGCGGCTCGCCTGGCTCGTCGGAAGCATGGCCGACCAGAGGCAAGTGGTGGGCCGGAGGTACCACCATGCGAACCAGGCGGTGACCATCGCCGGTGACCCGCTGCCCCTGCGGATGCTCAGGCCAGGAGCGCGGCTCGGCGGCCCGACGCAGGATCAGGCGATCTGACGAAGATCGCTGCCGTAGTCGAAGATGATGCGCATCCGAGCGCCCAGCGCTCGGGCGTACCGGCTCAGGGTCGCGACCTCGTTGGCCTCCAGGTCGCCGTTCTCGATCTGGCTGACTCGGCCCGGCGTGACCCCCATCAACTCGGCCACCTGCCGCTGAGTGAGACCGAGCCGTTTACGCTCCTCGGCGAGGTGGAATGCGCTGACCCACGCCTCGGTACGGGCACGCTCCACATCGAGCGCGTCGTCGTCCCCGTCGTGCAACTCGGCACGGATGTCGTCCCAGTCATGGAAGTCGCCCATCAGCCCTCCCTCCGCTTCCTCTCAAAGGCGAGCCAGCCCTCGTACGCGACCTCGGCGACCGGGATCGCTTCCTCATACCATCGAGACCAGTCGCCGGCCTTGTTGCCGGCCACCAACAGCACCGCCTGCGACCAGGGATCGAAGACGAACAGAACTCGGATGGCGACTTCCCGCCCAGATCTTGGTCGCAGCTCCTTGAGGTTACTGATGTTCGAACCTTTGAGCGTGTCGACCAGTGGACGCCCCAGACCCGGACCGGCGTCAGCGACGCATGTCGATCGCCACGTTGACCGACCGGTAGGTCGCCGGATCGGTTTGGCGGAGCGAGCGCAACCAGTCGCGTACATCGCTTGTCGTTCTGATTGCCCAGCGACGATCGGGGCCGTGAGGCATGGGGCTAACTATAGCCCAGCCTATACCTCGGGACAGCATACGAACCGAGAAGCGCAGGTCGAGAGCTGAATGACATCGGTCGGTGGGGCGGGCGGGACTCGAACCCGCGACCGAGGGATTATGAGTCCCCTGCTCTAACCGGCTGAGCTACCGCCCCGGAACCGCGCGGATCTTATCCCGCCCGGTGGATCACGGGCCAGCGCCAATGCGGCCCCGTCCCATCACCGCCGCCGTCGCCACAGCAGCACGATGGGCAACGCGAGGATAACAGTGAGCAGCCAGGCTGCCACAACGACGCCCCAGAGCCACTCTTCGCCCGGCTCGGTACCGGCGGCGACCATGACGTAGGTCACCAGCAGGGCTTACCGCGCCCACCACGAAACCGGCGGCACCGCTGATCGCGATCATCCCGACCTCCCACCAGGGGCGATCGTCCTCTTTCGAGGCGCGGGGTCAGCCGGCGCGCAGCTCCTCCAACACGGCACCGGCGGCCCGCCAGCCGCTGGCGAGAGCGCCCTGGATCGATGGGCTGTCCCGGTGGTCACCGGCCACGAACAGCCCTTCGGCGAGCGCGACGGGCTTGCGCAGCCGTCCCTGCGGAGGCGGGGCGGCGGGCAGGGCGTCCGGGATGGACACGGTGGTGAGGTGCGTCCAGTCGGCGGTGGATCGGCCGTACAGCCGGGTCAACTCGGCCCGGACGGTCGGCTCGGGCGGGGCCGTCGGGCCGACCACCGAGGTCGCCACCAGGTGCCGCCCGGCCGGCGCGTACGTGCTGGCGGCGTTGCTGAGCACCACCGTGTTCGCCACGATCTCCCGACGGTCGCCGTCGACGAGCAGGATCGGCTCGGCGAGCGGCGGCTCGGGAGCGCTGTGGTAGTACGTGGTGTAGCTGTGCATGCGTACCCTCGCCAGAGCCGGCAGCAGCGCGGCCGCGGCGGGCGGGTCGACGGCGACCACGACGGCCCGGCAGCGGATGTCGCCGGCCTGCGTGCGGACCAGGCCGGGCGCGACCTGCGCGACCGGGGTGTCCAGGTCGAGCAGGTCGGTGGGGAGCGGGTCGGCGATGACCCGGGGCAGCGCGGCCATCCCCTCGGCGGGCAGGCCGATGCGGCCCCGGGCGAACGAGCGCAGCACCATCGCGAACACGTGACTGGAGGTCGCCAGCTCGCGGTCGACGAACACACCCGACAGGAACGGCCGCAGCAGCTCCTCGATGATCGCGTCGGAGAGGCCGGCGCGGCGCAGCGCCGTCTCCGTGGTGGTCTCGGGCGCGGCCAGCAGCCGGGACGCCGGCAGCGTCGCGCACCCGGTAGCGAGCGCGGCGAAGCGGAGCCGGTCGGGCAGCGAGCCGACGTCGGCGAGCGCGGTGCGCGGCCCGCCGGTCGGCTCGCGCAGCGGGTTGACCAGCCGCAGCAGGTCGTCACCGCGGCGGACCAGGACACCGGAGGTGAAGTACCCGAGGTTCAGGCGATCGGTGTCGAGCAGCGCCCCGAGCCGCGGGTAGGCGGTGTTGAGCACCTGGAAGCCACGGTCGATCAGGTACCCGTCGACGACGTCGGTCGCCACCCGGCCCCCGAGCCGACCGCCGGCCTCCACCAGCCGCCAGGGCACGCCGGCGCGGTGCAGCCGGCGGGCCGCGGCGAGGCCCGCCAGGCCTCCGCCGACGACCACCACGTCGGTCTCAGCCAGCATCGCGCGCCTCCCGCTCACCGTTCGTCCGGGACAACCGGCCCGGCCACCAGATCTTCGGCCCGATGTCGTACGCGAGCGCGGGCACCAGCAGCGACCGGACGATGATCGTGTCGATCAGTACCCCGATCGCGACCGCCGTACCCAACTCGACGAGCACCACCAGCGGCAGGACGGCGAGGGCGGAGAACGTCGCGGCGAGCACGATCCCGGCCGACGTGATCACCCCACCGGTGACGGCGAGGCCGGCCAGCACACCGGCCCGGGTGCCCCGCCTGACGGACTCCTCGCGGACCCGGCTCGTCAGGAAGATGTTGTAGTCGATGCCGAGCGCGACCAGGAAGACGAACGCGAACAGCGGGAACGACGAGTCCACGCCGGGAAAGTCGAAGACGTGGCGGAACAGCAGCGCGCAGAGGCCGAGGGTGGCCGCGAAGCTGAGCAGCACCGTGCCGATGAGCAGCAGGGGCGCGAGGAGCGCGCGCAGCAGCAGGGCCAGGATCACCGCGATGACCACCAGCACCACCGGGATGATGACGTTCTGGTCGCGCCTCGCGGCGTCCGAGGTGTCCACGTTGATCGCGGTGAACCCGCCCACCACGGCGTCCGCGCCGGGCACCTGGTGTACGGCCACCCGCAGGTCACGAATGGTGCGCTCGGCACCGTCACTGTCCGGCGCGTCGGTGAGCGTCGCCTCCAACTGCACCCGCCCGTCGACGACCTTCGGGGCAGTATTCGGGTCGGGAGGACCGTTCTGCTGACCGCCGCTGAACGGGCGGACCGCCGCCACCCCGCGTACGCCCTGCGCCACCTGGGCCACCTGCTGCGCGGCCCGTTCGGTGGCGAAGATGGTGGCCGGACTGCCGGTGCCGGCCGGGTAGTGCCGGGCGATCACCTCCTGGCCGTCCACCGAGTCGGTGCGCTGGGTGAACAGGTCGGACTGACCGAGGATGGTCGCGCCGAGCTGGGTGAGGCCGAGGGTGAGGATCGCCAGGACGACGGCCGTGCTCAACCAGATGGGACGGGCGTGGCGGGCCACGAAGCCGGCGATCCGGCTCCAGACGCCGTGCTCGGCCTGGGGATCGGCCTGGTCGACCCGGGGACGTCGGGGCCAGAACGCCCACCGGCCGCCGAGCACCAGCAGCGCGGGCAGGAAGGTGAGCATCACCAGCAGCGTGGCGGCGATGCCGATGGCGGCGACCGGGCCGAGCGCCCGGTTGGAGTTGAGGCTGGACAGCAGCAGGCAGAGCAGACTGACGATGACCGTCCCGCCGGACGCGATGATGGCCGGCGCAGCACCCCTCCACGCGGCACGCATCGCGCCCCACGGTCGCTCGTGGCGGTGCAACTCCTCTCGGTAGCGGGCGATCAGCAGCAGCGCATAGTCGGTGCCGGCACCGAACACCAGCACGGTGAGGATGCCCTGCGCCTGCCCGTTGAGCTTGAGGATGTCGGCGTCGGCGAGCAGGTAGACGAAGACCGACGCCAGCGCGTACGACATGCCGGCGGCCAGCAGCGGAAAGATCCACAAAACGGGGCTGCGGTAGACGATCAGCAGGATGACCAGCACCACCACCAGCGTGACGAGCAGCAGTGGCCCGTCGATGGCGGAGAAGACCTCGATCAGGTCCGCGAGCAGACCGGCCGGGCCGGCGACGTCCACGCTCAGCCCGTCCCGGTCACCGCCGGCGATGTCACGCACCTGTTGGACGACCGCGCCGATCTCCTCACCCTCGGCGTCGTACACCGGCACGACGACCTGTAGCGCCTGGCTGTCCGCACTGGGGATCGGCGGTGGCAGCGGAGTGACCACGCCGGGCACCCGGGCGAAGCGGGCCACGTCGGCGGCCACCCGCTGCCGGTCGGCGTCGGTGATCCCCGACGATCGCTCGTAGACGACAAGCGCCGGCGTCGTCTCCCGATCGACGAAACCACCGGCGAGGTCCTGGGCTCGGGTCGCCTCGGCGTCAGTCGGGAGGAACGCGGCGTTGTCGTTGGTGGAGACCTCACCGAGCCGCCCAGCGTACGGGCCGGCCACCGCTCCGATCACCAGCCAGGCCAGCACGACCACCACCGCGACCAGCGTGGCCCGGCCGAAGCCCCCTCGTCCGGTCATTCGCGCTCACCCCAACAATCGACGCATCAATCGACGCAGTGGGAGTCCAAGTCGACGTCGACCATCCTGCCGGCCAATCGAGCCCCAAGCGGCCCAAACCCTCCCATTCCACCGCCCCGTGCCCCGCGCCCCGCGCCCCGCGCCCCGCGCCCCGCGCCCCGCGCCCCGCGCCCCGCGCC
>NZ_JBEXIL010000007.1:0-182681 GCF_040608555.1 Micromonospora sp. NPDC005172 | reverse complement strand
CCGAGCTGCGCAGGGATCAAGCCTGACCGCCCGGAGCAGCTCGGGCTCCGGCGAAAACCCACGGCCGCAACCAATGAAGAGCAACCAAGGAAGCCTCAGAGAACGAGCCGAGCCTTCTGGAACGCATCCGCCTCCTCGTCGGTGCCGACCTTGCCGTACATGCCGGCCATGAGCAGCACCAGGGAGGCCGACAGCACCACGACCACCGTGAGGACGTTGACGTTGAAGATGTTGGCGTCGGTGCGGATGAACGCGAGAGCGCCGAGGCCGATGACCATCAGGGTGTACGCCAGCCACTGGTTGATCGCCACGTCGATGTTACGGCCGAGTCCGGTGCCGACCAGCACGACGAGCCCGAGCAGCACGCAGAGCAGCGAGAAGCCGAGGTTGGTGCCCTGGCCGAGGACCTTCGTGTCGTCCTGCGCGAGGACCTCGTTGCCGGCGCTCGCGATGATGCCGAGCACGCCGAAGACCACCAGGTACAGACCGGTCAGCCCGCCGATCGCCCGGTAGATCGGCCGCGCGGGGTGGTTGATGGGGGTGTGGGCCATGTCTGGGTCTCCAACGCCGTGGGGTGAGGTGTCGCCGTTGATTGTCCCGCATGTGCCGGTGTGACGCCGCACACGGCCCCCGCGCCGGCGTGCCCGGGCGGGTCAGCCCTCGGGCAGCTCCTCGGCGAGGGTCATCCAGCTCTCCTCGATACCTTCCCGCTCGGCGCGCAGATCCTTGAGCTGGGTGTCCAGCTCGGCGACGCGGGCATAGTCCGTGGCCTGGGCGGCGAGCTGGTCGAGCAGGGTGGTCTCGCGCTGGTCGAGCTTGCCGAGCTGCCGTTCGAGGCGGGTCAGCTCCTTGCGGGCCTGGCGCACCTCGGCTGCCGACATGCCACCCACGCTGGGCCCGGCCGGCCCGACCGAGACGGTGCTGCCCACCCGAGCGGAGCCGGCCCGCTCGGCGGTCCGGGCGAGGTACTCGTCGACGCCACCGGGCAGGTGCACCAGCCGGCCGTCGCCGAACATCCCGTACGCGGTGTCGGTGACGCGTTCGATCAGGTAGCGGTCGTGGCTGGCCACGATGATCGTGCCCGGCCAGGAGTCGAGCAGGTCCTCCAGCGCGGCGAGGGTGTCGGTGTCCAGGTCGTTGGTGGGCTCGTCGAAGAGCAGCACGTTGGGCTCGCCGGCCAGCAGCCGCAGCATCTGCAACCGGCGACGCTCACCGCCGGAGAGGTCGCTGACGGGTGTCCAGAGACGGCGGTCGTCGAAGCCGAAGACCTCGGCGAGCTGCGCGGCGGAGACCTCCCGGTCGCCGAGCTGGACCCGGCGGGCGATCTCCTCGACGGCTTCCAGGACCCGCAGGTGCCCGGGCAGCTCGGCGAGTTCCTGGGAGAGGAACGCCGGCCGCACGGTGGAGCCGGTGGTGAAGCGACCTCCGTCGGGGCGGGTGATGCCGGCGAGCATCCGCAGCAGGGTGGTCTTGCCGGCACCGTTGGCGCCGAGGATGGCGATCCGGTCGCCCGGGCCGACCAGCCAGGTGGCGTCGCTCAGGATCTCCTTCGGCCCGGCGTGCAGCTCGACGTCCGTGAGCTCGTACACCTGTTTGCCGAGGCGGGAGACGGCCATGCGCTGCAACGACATGGTGTCGCGGGCCGGCGGCACGTCGGCGATCAGCGCGTTGGCGGCGTCGATCCGGAACTGCGGCTTGGAGGTGCGGGCGGGCGGGCCACGCCGCAACCAGGCGATCTCCTTGCGCAGCAGGTTCTGCCGGCGGGCCTCGGTGGCCGCGGCAACCCGCTCGCGCTCGACGCGGGCGAGGGTCCAGGCGGCGAAGCCACCCTCGTACGCGCGGACGGTCTGGTCCGCGACCTCCCAGGTGGTGGTGCAGACGGCGTCCAGGAACCACCGGTCGTGGGTGACCACCACGAGGGCGCCCTTGCGGCCGACCAGGTGCCGGGCCAGCCAGTCGACACCGCCGACGTCGAGGTGGTTGGTGGGCTCGTCGAGGATCAGCAGGTCCGAGTCGCGCACGAGCAGCGCGGCGAGCGCCACCCGCCGCCGTTCGCCGCCGGACATCGGGCCGACCGGCTGGTCGAGGCCGAGGTGCGGCATGCCGAGGCCGTCGAGGATGTTGCGGACGCCGGCGTCGCCGGCCCACTCGTGCTCGGCGCCCATGCCCTCGCCCAGCCAGGCGGTCCCGAGCACCACGTCCCGGACGGTGGCCTCGGGGGCGAGGGTGAGCTGCTGCGGCAGCCAGAGCACGCGCAGGTCACGACGGTGGGTGACCCGGCCGTCGTCGGGGCCCTCCTGCTTGGTGAGCAGCCGCAGCAGGGTGGACTTGCCGGCGCCGTTGAGGCCGACCACACCGATCCGGTCGGCGTCGTCCAGGCCGAGCGAGACGTCCGTGAGCAGCCGCCCGGCGGCGCCGTACCCCTTGGACACCCGGTCCAGATTGACGATGTTGGCCACGTTCCACCCTTCAAGATCAAGGCGTCCGGGTGCCGGCGGGCACCTCGGGACGCCTGACCCAAGGGTACGCGGACGTCCCGGCCGGCCGCGCCGGCCGGGGAGCGCCGTCAGACGACGCGCGCCCCTGCCACCGGGCCGCGTGCGACCCGCGCCTCCCGGCACACGCCGGCGCCGGTCAGCTCGGCGGCGATCCGCTCGGCGTCGGCGGCGTCGGCCGCGAGGAACACGCAGGTGGGGCCGGAGCCGGAGACGATGCCGGTGAGCGCGCCGGCAGCCTCGCCGGCCTTCAAAGTGTCGGCCAGCGCGGGACGCATGGCCAGCGCCGCGTCCTGGAGGTCATTGCCGAGCGAACGGGCGAGGACCTGCGGGTCGCGCTGGCGCAGCGCGCCGAGCAGGTCGTCGGTGCTGCCCAGCGGGGTACCGGCGGTGCCGGCGTCACGGAGCCGGTCCAACTCCCGGTACGCGGCAGGCGTGGACAGGCCGACATCGGCGATCGCCACCACCCAGTGCCAGGACGTCGGGCGGACCAGCACCGGGCTGACCGCCTCACCGCGCCCGGTGCCCAGCGCGGTGCCCCCGTAGATCAGGAACGGCACGTCCGAGCCGAGGTCGGCGGCGATCCCGGCCAACTCGTCGCGGGACAACCCGGTGCCCCAGAGCGCGTCGCAGGCCACCAGGGCGGCCGCCGCGTCGGCGCTACCGCCGGCCAGCCCACCGGCCAGAGGGATCTGCTTGCGCAGGTGCAGTCGGGCGTGCGGCAGGACACCCGCGTAACCAGCCAGGGCGTGCGCTGCGCGGAGCACCAGGTTGGAGTCGTCAAGCGCCAGCTCGCCGGTGCCCTCACCCTCCATCGTCAGGGCGAGGGTGTCGCCTCGGCGAGCGGTCAGCTCGTCGTAGATGGAGATCGCGTGATAGACCGTGTTCAACTCGTGGTAGCCGTCGCGGCGCAGCGGCCCCACCCCGAGGTGCAGGTTGACCTTCGCGGGCACCCGCACCCGCACCGGGCCGACGGCCCCGCGTCGCTCGTCCTCGTCGTCCGGTCGCCAGGCCTCGGTCACGGGGTGAATCCCCGCATGCTCAGGCGGATGTCGAACGGCTTGGCCACGATCAGCTCCTCGGCGTCCTCGGCGGGCACGGGCGCCAGCCTACTTCGCGCCCGGCGTACCGGCCGGAGACGACGCGGCGATGGCCGCGAACTGCTCGACGGTCAGTGACTCGCCGCGCGCGCCGGGGTCGACGCCCGCGGCGGTGAGGGCGGCGGCGGCCCGGTCCGGGCCGCCGGCCCAGCCGGCGAGCGCCGCGCGCAGGGTCTTGCGACGCTGCGCGAACGCCGCGTCCACCACGGCGAAGACCCGCTGCCGGGGTACGTCGGGTCGGGGCGGATCGTGCCGGGTGAAGGCGACCAGACCGGAGTCGACGTTGGGAACCGGCCAGAACACGTTCGGTGGCACCCGCCCGGCGCTGCGGGCGCTGGCGTACCACGCGAGCTTGACCGACGGGATGCCGTACACCTTGGAGCCGGGACCGGCGACGAGCCGGTCGGCGACCTCCTTCTGCACCATCACCAGGCCGTGTCGCAGGGAGGGCAGCTCGGCGAGCAGGTGCAGCACCACGGGAACGGCGACGTTGTAGGGCAGGTTCGCGACCAGCGCGGTCGGCGGCGGGTCGCCCAGGTCCGCTGCGGTGACGCGTAGCGCGTCGGCGCGGTGCACGCTCAGCCGGTCGGCGTCCGCCCCGGCGTGCCGGGCGGCGGTCTCCGGCAGCGCCCCGGCGAGCGTCGGGTCGATCTCCACGGCGTGCACGTGCCCGGCGACCGGCAGCAGCCCCAGGGTCAGCGAGCCCAGCCCGGGGCCGACCTCCAGGGCCACGTCGTCGGGGGTCAGGCCGGCGGCGGTGACGATCCGCCGCACGGTGTTCGGGTCGTGCACGAAGTTCTGACCCAGCTTCTTGGTGGGCGCGACGCCCAGCCGGGTGGCGAGCTCCCGGATCTCCGCCGGGCCGAGGAGGCTCACCACGGGCCGAAGGCCCGGTCACCGGTGGCGGAGATGGCCGCGCACAGCTCGTCCAGGTCACTGCCGGTCGTCTCGGCGAGGAAGCGGACGGTCAGCGGAATGAGGTACGAGGCGTTCGGCCGACCCCGGTGCGGGATCGGGGTGAGGTAGGGGGCGTCGGTCTCCACCAGCAGCTGATCCAGCGGGGTGAGCGCGGCGGCCTCGCGCAGCGCGGCGGCACTGCCGAAGGTGACAGTGCCGGCGAAGCTGAGCAGGTAGCCCCGACGTACGCACTCGCGGGCGAACTCGGCGTCGCCGGAGAAGCAGTGCAGCACCACCGTGTCCGGCGCGCCCTCGTCGTCGAGGATGCGCAGCACGTCCGCGTGGGCGTCCCGGTCGTGGATGACAAGCGCCTTGCCGTACCGCTTGGCGATCGCGATGTGCGCCCGGAAGCTCTCCTCCTGCGCGGCGCGCCCCTCGTCGCCGGTGCGGAAGAAGTCCATTCCGGTCTCGCCGATCCCCCGGACCCGGTCGCGGGCGGCCAACGACTCGATCTCCCGCAGCCCCTCGTCGAGGTCCGCCAGCCGGGGCGCCTCGTTGGGGTGCAGCGCCACGGTGGCCAGCACCGCCGGGTACGCGTCGGCGACGTCCGCGCCCCACCGCGAGGAGGCGACGTCCACCCCCACCTGCACCAGCCGGTCCACCCCGACGCTGACGGCCAGGTCGACGGCCGCGGCGATCGGGTCCTCGGCCGGACCGCCACCCGGTACGCCCGCCTCGCTCACCGTGATGTCCAGGTGGGTGTGGCTGTCCAGCACCGGCCGGGGCAGCGGCTCGGGGGCGGGTGGGAACTCTCCGGCCCGCCGGGCGGCACGCTCGCGGCGGGTTTCAGTCGGCTCGCTCATCAGCGACAGCATCACACACCGGCGTCGTCCATCCGCCCGCCACCCGGCGTTCACCTCGACTACGCCGCGCGACTCTACCGTCGCGGCAATGGACGTCAGACCCCACGTGAGCGACGCCGCAGGCGAACGGACCGGTCTGCGCGTGGCATTCGGCGGCGGCGTCTATCCGGCCGAGGAGATCGCCCGGGGCGCCGCGTACGAGCTGTTCAGCGCCGAGGAGGTCGCCGGCTTCGAACGGGCGTCGCGTCCGGGCAGCGCCCTGCCGTGGCG
This sequence comes from Micromonospora sp. NPDC005172, assembly GCF_040608555.1. Classification (NCBI taxonomy): domain Bacteria; kingdom Bacillati; phylum Actinomycetota; class Actinomycetes; order Micromonosporales; family Micromonosporaceae; genus Micromonospora; species Micromonospora sp. NPDC005172. The sequence goes on along the minus strand of NZ_JBEXIL010000007.1, from coordinate 177,056 downwards.
ACGGTTCGTGCACGTCACCGAGGTGAGCGCGGTGCACGGGGCCGTCGAGCCGGCCGAGGAGCCGGAGACGCCGCTGATGATGCCGGCGCACCGGGAGCGCGGCTGGTCGCACGTACACCAGCTCAGCCAGCAGCCATCGGCGGTGGGTGACCCGGTGTTGACCGCGGTGCGCGCCTCGGCGGTGGTGCGGCGCGGCACCCGGATGGTGAAGGTGCTCTCCGCCGCGCAGCTCGCCGGGTACGTGCGGGGCTGGCTGCCGCACGGCTTCTGCTACCGGGAGCACGATGTGGCGCACCTGCGGACGCCGGCGACGACCACTGTGCTGCGCACCGACGGCGACGTCGCGCGGGACAGCTCGGACGTGGCGTACGCGCTGCGCTGGCGGGCGGCCGACCCGGGCGACTACGACGTGCCGATGGGCGAGGCGCACCGGGGCCTGACCGCGCTGGCGTCCCGCGACCGCGTGGGACCACCGGTGCTGGGCACCGGCTTCGTGCCGAGCAACGGCCAGCTCATCCCCGAGTTCGTCACCCGGGACTTCGCCGACCTGCCCATGCCGGCGAACGCGACCCTGCTCGCGTACACCGCCGAGGGTGTCGAGGTGGTGCTCTACAGCTACCAGGCCGAGCAGCGCGCCTGGCTGCGGATGGTGGGCCCGCAGTGGCGGCACCTGCTGGCCGCGGTGCCGGGCGTCTCCCCCGACCAGGAGTACGTCCCGACCGGCGACGCCCCGCGCTCGACCCAGCTGGTCGGCCTGTACGGCGACACGGAGTACGAGGCGGTGGCCGACCTGCCCGGGGGTTTCCGGGTGTTGGCGATGACCCGGGCGGCCCGTTACCCGGTGGAGGCGGTGGCCCGCCGGCTCCGGTTCGCCACGTGGCGGGGCGTGTCGTGCCTGGTGCTGCGTGAGGAGGCCGGCTGGCTGCGGCTGCGGCTGCGGCACCCCGACCCGGACGCGGTGGTCGGCACCGGCGCGCAGTGCCACGACCGGGGCGTCTACGAGACCTGGGCGCCGGGCGCCGAGGTGACCGACGACCAGGTCATGGACACCCGGTACGCGATCTGACGGCACGCGGCGGCGGGACGTCCACCGCCGCGCGCCGTCCGACGTTCAGTCGGCCAGGCGGGCCAGCTCCTCGTCGACGATCGACGGGTCGAGCTTGCGGAACACGGGCTTGGGGGCGGTCAGCGGCCGGCCGGCCTCGATCGGCACCGACTCCCAGCGCGCGCCCACCGTGTAGTCACCGGTGAGCACCGGGTACGACGGGCCGCCGTCCAGGTCGTCGACCTGCTCGATGACGGGCATCGGCGCGTGTACGCCGGTGCCGCCGAGCAGCTCGTGCACCTGCTGGGCGGAGTGCGGCAGGAACGGGGTGAGCAGCGTGTTGGCGTCGCTGATCACCTGGAGGGCGACGTGCAGGATGGTGCCCATCCGGGGCTTGTCGGCCTCGGCCTTGAGCTTCCACGGGGCCTGCTCGGAGAGGTACCTGTTGGCCTCGGCGACCACCTTCATCGCCTCGCCGATGGCCTGCTTCTGCCGGTGCCGACCGATCAGGTCGCCGACCGTGGTGAAGCCGACCCGGGCAACGGCGAGCAGTGCCTCGTCGGCCTCGGTGAGCCCGGCCGGGTCGACCGGCGGGATGGCCCCGAAGTTCTTCGCGGCCATCGACACGCACCGGTTGACCAGGTTGCCCCAGCCGGCGACCAGCTCGTCGTTGTTGCGGCGCAGGAACTCGGCCCAGGTGAAGTCGGTGTCGTTGCTCTCCGGGCCGGCTGCGGCGATGAAGTAGCGCAGCGCGTCGGCGTCGTAGCGCTCCAGGAAGTCCCGGACGTAGATGACCACCTTGCGGGACGAGGAGAACTTGCGCCCCTCCATGGTCAGGTATTCGCTGGAGACGACCTCGGTGGGCAGGTTGAGTCGGCCCAGGTCACCCGGCTCACCGTCCCGCGAGCCCTCGCCGGAGTAGCCGGAGAGCAGCGCCGGCCAGATCACCGAGTGGAAGACGATGTTGTCCTTGCCCATGAAGTAGTAGGACTGGGCGTCCTTGCCCTCCGCGTCGGTCGACCACCACCGCCGCCACGCCTCGGGGTCGCCGGAGCGGCGGGCCCACTCGATCGAGGCGGACAGGTAGCCGATCACCGCGTCGAACCAGACGTAGATCCGCTTGTCGGGGCGGTCCCGCCAGCCGTCGAGCGGGATCGGCACGCCCCATTCCAGGTCACGGGTGATCGCCCGGGGCTGGAGGTCGTCGAGCAGGTTGCGGGAGAACCGCAGCACGTTGGGCCGCCACCCCTCCCGGGTGTCCAGCCACTGCCGCAGCACCTCGGCCAGGGCGGGCAGGTCCAGGAAGAAGTGCTCGGTCTCGACGAACTTCGGGGTCTCGCCGTTGATTCGCGACTTCGGATCGATCAGGTCGATCGGGTCGAGCTGGTTGCCGCAGTTGTCGCACTGGTCGCCGCGCGCGCTGTCGTACCCGCAGATCGGGCAGGTGCCCTCGATGTACCGGTCGGGCAGGGTGCGCCCGGTGGACGGCGAGATCGCGCCCATGGTGGTCTTGGGCACGATGTAGCCGTTGCGGTACATGCCCTCGAACAACTCCTGCACCACCGTGTAGTGGTTGCGGGTGGTGGTGCGGGTGAACAGGTCGTAGGAGAGGCCGAGGCCGTGCAGGTCCTCCACGATCACCCTGTTGTACCGGTCGGCCAGCTCGCGCGGGGTGACCCCGTCGGCGTCGGCCTGCACCTGGATGGGGGTGCCGTGCTCGTCGGTACCGGAGACCATGAGCACGTCGTGGCCGGCCATCCGCATATACCGGGCGAAGACGTCGGAGGGAACGCCGAAACCGGAGACGTGGCCGATGTGGCGTGGGCCGTTGGCGTACGGCCAGGCCACTGCCGCGAGAACGTGACTCATGAGCAGCAAGCCTAGTGACCCGTCCGGCGTGCCCGCGAACCAATAGGGGGTGCCGGGTCGACGGACCGGGCCGACCCCCTCGGCCTTTGGTCCGATTTGTCGCCGACACGCGGCCCAGCTGCCCGTTCAGCCCCCGCTACCGGTGTGCAATGAACGTCGTGACTGGCAGACGAGCGGCTCGGGACCATGACGAGCGTCCCACCGGGCCGGCGGCCGGCGACGAGGCCACCCGGACATCCGAGCCCAGGGGCAGCGGGGTCGCGCCGCTGCCCCGACCGGTACCCCCCGCCGCCGACCCGACCGCCACCGGCCGCCCGGGCGCGTCGTCCCGGCCGGGCGCTTCGTCCCGGCCGAGCCCCACGCCACGGCCGCCGACACCCACCCCGGCGCGCCCCAGCCCGACGGTGCCCACACCCAGCCCGGCCCGGCCACACCCGGCAGGATCGTCCGGCGAGACGCCGCCACCCGGTTCCTCCGCCGACATGACGGCACCCGACTCGTCCGCCGACACGCCGCCACGCGGTTCGCCCGCCGGCACGACGACGGCCGCGAGCACGGCACTGGCGGATGCCGGACCGGGCGGGGCGACGGTCGAGGTGGAGCCCACCACCGGGGCCCCGGTGGACGCGGTGCCGCGCCGGGTGCCGATCCGTCAACAGAGCCGCAGCCGGGACGCGTACCGGCCCGACGGGGAGCAGTCGTCGGACGACGGTGTCTTCTGGGCGCCGATCGAGGAGGTGCACTGGGATGGCACCCCGGTCCGGGACGACCCCGCTCCCCGACCGCGCTCCCCGGCGACCGACCGCCGCAGGGCCGCGCGGACGACGGCGCTGCCGGACCCGCTGCGCGGGCTCACCGTCCTGGTGCTGTTGAGCCTGGTCACAGCCTTCTTCGCCTGGGTCAGCGCGGGGCCGTTCTGGCTCGCCGTCGGGCACGGGCGCGATGGCACGGTGGTGATCGACACCTGCACCGGAGGCGGCCTCAGCCAGCGGTGCCGGGGGATCTTCACGGCGGACGACGGACGGTTCCTGGCACACGGCGTACGCGTCAGCGGCGTACCCACCGGAGGCGGCGCGACGGGAACCGCGCACCGGGCCCGGATGACCGGCCCGGACAGCGGCACCGCGTACGCCGACACCGGCGCGAGCCGGCACCTGCACTGGCTGCCCGGGCTGTTGGTGGTGCTCGGCTGCGCCGTCGGCATCGTCCGGTGGACCGGGTCGGCCCGGCTGCCCGGCCGACGACACCGCCGTTGGGCGGTGTCCGCCGCACTCGCCGGCCCCACCCTGATCACCCTCGGTTTCCTGGCCGCCGCCTGGTGAACGCGTGCCCGGCGGGTCAGCTGTGCACGATCGTGTAGACCTCGCGGCGGCGCAGGGAGTATTCGGTGGCGACATCGGTGATGGCGTCCCGGCGGGAGCGGCCCGCAGCCTCGCGCTCGGCGACCGCGGCACGCAGGGTCTCGTCGTCGGGGCGCTCCGCAGGGGTCACCGGAGCGCCGGCCACCACGAGGGTGATCTCCCCGCGCGGATCGCTCTCCGAGGCCCATCGGGCCAGCTCACCGAGGGGGCGACGGAGCACCTCCTCGTACGTCTTGGTGAGTTCCCGGCAGAGCGCGGCCGGCCGGTCCGCGCCGAACGTCTCGGCCAGGTCGGTCAACGCCGCGCCGATCCGGTGCGGCGCCTCGAAGAAGACGAGGGTGCGCTCCTCGGCGGCGAGCGCACGTAGTCGGGACCGGCGGGCACCCCCACTGCGCGGCAGGAACCCCTCGAAGCAGAACCGGTCACACGGCAGCCCGGAGACGGCGAGGGCGGTGGTCACCGCGCTGGGCCCCGGCGCGACGGTGACCGGCGCACCCGCGTCCAGCGCCGCCCGGACCATCCGGTATCCCGGGTCGGAGACGCTCGGCATACCGCCGTCGGTCACCAACGCCACCGTGTAACCGCCGAGGATGACCTCGACCAGTTCGGGCGTACGCCGTTCCTCGTTGCCCTCGAAGTAGGAGACGATCCGACCGCCGACGGTGATGTCGAGGTCGCGGGCCAGCCGGGTGAGGCGACGGGTGTCCTCGGCGGCCACCACGTCGGCGCTCGCCAGCACCTCCCGGAACCGCACCGAGGCGTCGGCGGGGTTGCCGAGCGGGGCACCGAGCAGGATCAGGCGCCCAGCTTCGGACATTTCACCCACGACATCGTCTCCTTCATCGACAGCGAATACCGGTATCAGGGACGACGGGCGCCACACGACACCCTGGCAGCCTACGATCGCCGGGTGACGAGTGCGTCGACAGCGCAGAGCCCGAGCGCCGACCCGGCAGACCCGGTCGAGGTGTCCGGCGAGCCCAGCCCCCAGCAGACACCGGCGGAGCCGCGTGCCGACGGCGGGGGGGTGTCCGCCGTGGTCCGTCGTCGGTTCGCCACCGTCGACAGCCGGATGGACCCGTACTCGTGGCTGGCCACCGCCGTGGTGGTGGCCATCGCGGCGATCCTGCGCTTCGTCGGCCTGTCCAGTCCCAAGGGCAAGATCTTCGACGAGACGTACTACGCCAAGGACGCGTACGGGCTGATCAGTCGCGGCGTCGAGTGGAACTACAAGGACAACGGCCCGTCGTACGTGGTGCACCCGCCACTGGGCAAGTGGCTGATCGGCATCGGCGAGTGGGCCTTCGGCTATCAGGACGCGGAGTCGAAGGTGTCCGTCGGCGGGCACCTGTTCACCACCGCGCCGGAGTTCGGCTGGCGGTTCTCGGCAGCCGTCATCGGGACGCTGTCGGTGCTGCTGCTGGTCCGCATCGGTCGGCGGCTGTTCCGCTCGACGGTGCTCGGCTGCGCGGCCGGCCTGCTGCTCGCGTTGGACGGCTTCCACCTGGTGCTGTCGCGCGCCGCGCTGCTCGACATCTTCCTGCTGTTCTTCGTGCTGGCCGCGTTCGGGGCGCTGGTGCTCGACCGGGACGCCCGGCGGCGGCGCTGGGCGCGCGCCCTGGACGAGGGGCTCGACCCCAGCCTGTCGGGTCGCGAGGGCCGGCCGTCGACCGGCTGGCGGACGTGGCCGTGGTGGCGTCTGGCGGCCGGGGTGCTGATCGGTTGCGCCTGCGCGGTCAAGTGGAGCGCGCTCTACTTCGTGCCGGTGTTCGCCCTGTTCGTGGTCCTCTGGGAGGTCGGGCTCCGCCGGTCGGCGGGCGTCCGCAGACCCTGGCGGGACACCCTGCTCGACGAGGTGCCCTGGCTGGTGCTGGCCGGGGTGCTGATGATCGGCACCTACCTGGCCACCTGGTCGGGGTGGCTGATCAGCGACGACGGCTACTACCGGCTGGCGACGTCGTCCGCCTACCCGACGGGGTCACTCAGCGACACCCCGGTGATCGGCCCGCTGGTCAACCTCTACGAGTACCACCGGGCCGCGTACGGCTTCCACGCGCAGCTCGACGATCCGCACAAGTACCAGTCGTGGCCGTGGCAGTGGCTGCTGCTCGGGCGACCGGTCGCGTTCCACTGGTCGGGGGACGGCGCCTGCGGCGCGCCGACCTGCGCCTCGGAGATCCTGCTGCTGGGCACCCCGCTGCTGTGGTGGTCGTTCCTGCCCGCTCTGGTCGCCCTCGTCTGGCTGGGTATCGCCCGGCGGGACTGGCGGGCCGGCGCGATCCTGCTCAGCGTGGCCGCGGGTCTGCTGCCCTGGTTCTGGTTCGCTCTCGACGGCCGGACGATGTTCTCGTTCTACACGGCGCCGGCACTGCCCTTCCTGGTGCTCGCCGTGGTGTACGTGCTGGGTGCGATGATCGCCCCGGCCGGGGGTGACGTGGGCGAGACGGCGGCCCTGACGCCCGGGGACGCCGGCTACGAGAGACGGCTGGTCGGCAGCATCGCGGCCGGGGCGTACGTGCTGCTGGTGGGCCTGTGCTTCGCGTACTTCTATCCGATCTTCGTGGGCCGACTGATTCCGTACTCGGACTGGCTGGCCCGGATGTGGCTCGACGGTCGCTGGATATAAGCACCGGCAGGCGACGCGCCGCACAGCGCGACGGAAATCGGGCCCGCACGCGGAAAGCGTGCGGGCCCGATTCGTGCCTTCCAAGCTCTACACGAAGACGCGCGCCCCGATCGCCTGCCACGGGGGAAGCGGGCGATTGGGGCGCGCATGAAGAGCTTAACCACCGCGCGCCACCGGCACAACGGGTCAACTTGGGTCGGATTTCCGACCGATTCCGCCCGGGCCGAGGACTATCCTCCGGCCGTTGACCGAGGGTGACCTGACGTGGACCCAGCGCCCCCTCGCGGAGTCGTTCCCGGGCCGTACTGGACGACCAACCACCCCGACGATCATCCAAAGTGGATCTCACTACACTGCGGGCCGTGATCAACTTCAGACGATCGGCGGCCGTCCTTCTCGGACTGCTGGCGACCACCGCGCTGACCGGGCCGGTCCCGGCGGCGGCCGACGAGGAGCAGGTGGCCGAGCCGCCCCGGATCGAGCTGGTGCTCGACGTCAGCGGCTCGATGCGGGCGGCGGACATCGACGGGCGCACCCGGATCTCGGTGGCCCAACAGGCGTTCAACGACGTGGTGGACGCGCTGCCGGAGGAGACCCAGCTCGGCATCCGGGTGCTCGGCGCGACCTACAAGGGCAAGGACAAGAAGGTCGGCTGCCAGGACACCCAGCAGATCGTGCCGGTCGGGCCGGTCGACCGGTCCGCGGCCAAGGCGGCGGTCGCCGGGTTGCGGCCCACCGGATTCACCCCGGTCGGGCTCGCGCTGCGCTCCGCCGCACAGGACCTGGGCACCGGCACCACCACCCGACGGATCGTGCTGATCACCGACGGGGAGGACACCTGCGCGCCGCCGGACCCCTGCCAGGTGGCCCGGGAACTCGCCGCGCAGGGCACCAGCCTGGTCGTCGACACGCTCGGCCTCGCACCCGACGAGAAGGTACGCCGACAACTGCTCTGCATCGCCGGGGCGACCGGCGGCACGTACACCGCGGCGCAGAGCGCCGACGAGCTGACCGGCCGCATCAAGCAACTCGTCGAGCGGGCCGGAGACACCCACACCCGGGCGCCGACCGTCGTCGGCGGCACGGACGACTGCGCTTCCGCGCCGCTGCTCGCCCCCGGGGTGTACGCCGACCGGGAGTCGTTCTCCGAGCACCGCTACTACCGGGTGCCCGTACGCCCCGGGCAGGAGCTGCGCGCGTCGGTGAGCATGGCGCTGGACCGTCCGGTGAACCGGGACTACGGCGTGCTGCTGCGGGCGACCGCGGCGGACGGCCGGGAACTGGTTCGAGGCGCGGACGCCGGCAGCGGCCGCGCCGACGTGCTCTCCGCCGGTCTGCGCTGGTCCGCCACGGCGGACGACGAGGCGACCACCGACGACGAAGCCGCCGAGGAGAGCCCGGCACCCGTCGTCGAGCCCACCACCGTCTGCCTGGTGGTCAGCAACTCGTTCGCCGCGCGTCCGGGCACCGCCGCGACGCCCGGCATGCCGGTGGAGTTGACCATCGACGTGGTCGCTGCCGCAGGCGCCCCGGACGGCCCCGATCTCGGCCGGGGCTGGGTGCTGCTCGTCCTGCTCACCGTGGCCGGCCTGCTGACCGGCCTGATCGCCGGCCTGCTCACCCGCTGGTGGGTCGCCACCTGGAGGGAGAACTGATGCGTACCGCTCTGTTCCGCTCGCTGGCGGCGCTGCTCGCCGCCGGTGGGGCCGCGCTGCTGCCCGCGGCGGCCGTGGCCGCCCCCACCCCGTCTCCGGGCGCCACGCCGGTGACCCGGGCCGGCACCTCGTTCCTCACCGCCACGCCGATCACCGCCGGCCAGCCGGTACGCGTGGACGCCTCCGTCGGCGACCACCTGTACTGGTCGTTCACCGCGACCGCCGGCCAGGTCCACGAGATCACCGCCACCGTCACCTTCCCCAAGGCGCGCGGCGGGGCCTCCACCTGGACGATCGACGTGTTCGACGGGCTGCGCCGACGACAGGCGTGCACCGCCGGCGCGCAGACGCCGACGGTGGACGGCAAGGCGTCGAGCGTGGCGCTGGGCTGCACCCTGCGCGAGGTGCGTCCCTGGGCGGAGCCCTGGTCGGCCGACCCGCTGCCCGGCACGTACGTCGTCCGACTCTCGGTCGTCGACCTGCCCGAGCCGGACCTGGGCGCACCCGTCGACGTGGACCTGCTGGTCGGCGTCGTCGCGGACCGGGGCGCCTCGGCCGACGACGGCGCGTTGGCCGCCCCGCTGGTGCCGAACACCAAGGCGGGCACGGTGCTCAACGCCGTACCGACGCCCGCGCCGGAGGCGGACGACGAGGGTGACCGGCTGGCGGACTGGCTACCGGATCTCGGCTCGCGTTGGATCTGGACCGGCGTCGGCGGCGTGCTCGCCGCGGTGGCCGGGGTGGTCGGTTTCGCCCTGACCCGGCGGCCCCGGCGGCCCTGACCCGACCGTGTCCGCCGGTGGCCCCGCCCGATCGGGGCGGGGCCACCGGCGGTTCAGCTTCGTCGCGTTCCTCGGGGCAGCCAGCCGATGAACCGGTCCTGCAACGACATCACCGGAGCTGCCCGCAGGTCCTCGGCGGCTGCGGCGAGACACGAGCCCAGGTAGACGCTGAGCATCGCCCGGTCACCCCGGTACTCCGCCAGCAGCCGGCCGCGCTTGGTCGTGCAGGGCCACTCGTCGCCGCAGGAGCCGCAGCTCCAGCCCGGGGTCGTCGGTGCGTGGTCGTCGGCCCGACCCCTCGGCCGTTCGGCGCCATCGCTCATCGCAGCTCCTCCAGATGTTCACGGGACTTGCCAGCTATTGATGGTGGTCCCCCCGGAGCCATCACGAAGGGCGCGACGCGTCCCTCCGGTGTTACATCTTTGCGGTACGTTCTGCGATCGTGGGAGTCGGAAATGTGACCGTCGCGCGAACGTCCCCTCACTACCCGGCGGTAGGTGTCCGCCGTGCGTGACCTCATGCCGCCAACCGTGGCCGTGGCCGTGGCCGCACCCGACGACTGGACCGGCGACCTCCTCGACGCCGAACAGGCGTGTCTCGGCGACAAGGCGGTGCAGACCCGCCGACGGGACTTCACCGCCGGTCGGGTGTGTGCCCGTCGGGCGATGGCCGACCTCGGCCTGCCGACGGTGGCCGTGCCGAGCGCCGCCAACCGCGCGCCGATCTGGCCGGCGGGCGTGGTCGGTGCGATCACCCACACCGCCGGCTACTGCGCCGCCGCCGCGGCGCGCGCCACCGAGGTGCGGTCCGTCGGTATGGACGCCGAGCAGCACCGCGAGATCAATGCGGGGGTACGCCGACTCGTGCTGCTGCCCGAGGAGGAGGAGACCTGCGCGCGGCTACCCTCCGGGGTCCGGTGGCCGATCGTGTTCTTCAGCGCCAAGGAGACCGTCTACAAGGTCTGGCATCCGGTCGTCGGGACCTGGCTGGACTTCCACGACGCCCACCTCGACCTGGACCCGGACGCCGGCACGTTCACCGCCCGGATCGCATCGGCGCGCGTGGACGCTGCCCAGGTCGCCGATCCCCCGACCACGATCACCGGCCGGTTCGTGGTCGCCGACGGCCTGGTCCGCACCGCCGCCGTCCTCGCCCTGCCCTGACCGCCGCCGCTCGCACCGTCCATGCTGGCCGCCGCGCGGGCGCTCGGTGGAACCGTGGACGCGAGGCGGCGTGGAACCGTGGACGCGAGGCGGCGCGCCGACCGGGCGACAGTCGACGCACGGTAGCGTCGGCGGGTTCCCGAACCGCACGTACGAGGCGTCAAGGAGTACGGTGACCCACCCCCAGCCCCCCGTCGGACCGCAGGACCCTCAGCAGCCGAGCCCGGAGCCGCCGCCGACGCAGCCGTTCCCGGCGACACCGCAGCCGCAGCAGTCCGCCGCCGACCCGACGGTCCCGCAGGCGCCGGTGCCGCCCGACCCGTGGTCGGCGGCGGCGCAGACGCCGGTGTCGGGTCAGCCGGCAGCCGGGGTGTCACCGCAGGGCGTACCGGAGCAGTGGGCGGCCCCGACGAACGCCCCGCTGCCGCCGTTCGCCAGCTCGCCCTATCCGGTCTCCCCCGACCAGCCCTGGCCGCAACCCCCGTTCTCGGGCAGCGCCTACCCGTACGCGGGGGGCGCGTATCCACCTCCCGGCGGCCCGGGCTACCCGCCCACGACGCCGCCCGTCGCGACGAAGAGCTCCAAGAAGACCGTGGTGGTCGTCGCGGTGACGGCGGCCGTGCTCACCCTGCTCTGCTGCGCCGGCGGGATCGTGGCGGTGGTCTTCGGCGCGAACCGCGCGGCGAACGAGGTGACCGACGCGCTTCCCACCCCGGGCGTGACCCGCGGCGTCGGGCAGCCACCGGCCACCGCCGCTCCGTCGCCCCGGGCGGCCGACGGCGGCGACACCCGCGACATGTCCGTCGGCGACACCCTGGTCCTCGACGACAGCAGCGGAACCGTCGAGATCACCGTGACGAAGTTCAGCACCTCGGCCAAGCCCTGCACGTCGTACGGCCTTGAGCCGGACGAGGGCATGTACGTGATCGCCGACGTGACGGTTGCGGTCACCAGGGGCACCGGTTCGGCGAACCCGCTCTACTTCCAGTGGGTCGCCGCCGACGGCACCGAGACCAATGCGATCGCCGGCGCCTTCTCCGGCTGCGGCAAGCCCATCCCGGCCGGGAACGACCTGACCGCCGGCACCAGACGCACCGGCAGCGTGGTGTTCGACGTGCACGACAGGTCGGGAGTGCTCGAATACCAACCCAGGTTCGCGACCGCTGGCTCCTGGAAGCCGTGACGTGCGGTGGGGCCGACCCGACGGGCCGGCCCCACGCACCCGTGGAGATCGGGTGTCAGCAGCCCGTCCACCGGACCGGGGTCACCCGGTCGGCGTTGCGGAAGCCGACGATCGTGCCCGTGTCGGCGATGGCCTTCGCGCCGACGTTGCCCCCGCCCGGCAGGATCCGGGAGGTGCCGCCGCGCGCGACCCGCTCGCCACCCACGACGACGCCCTTGGCGTTGACGTCGTCCAGCCCCGCCTCCTCATCGAGGAACGTGTACGAGCCGTCGCGCAGGTCCCACCGCACCTTGGCCGGGCTGGTGCCGCCCAGCCAGACCTGGCCGATGGCCCAGTGACCCGCGGCGGCGTTGACAGTGGTCGACCCACCACCCGGAACCGCGAGCGGCTTGATCTTGCCGTTCGGTCGGCGGACCCAGCTGGTCCAGTCACCGAACGGGCCCGCGTAACCGACGATGGTCCCGTTCGGCGTGATCCCCACCGGCTGGGCGTTGGCCGGGGCGTCGAGCACCTCGACAGTGCCCGGACGAGCGGCGGGCCAGCGCAGGGCGACGAACTCGCCAGGCACGATGTCCGAGCCGTAGCCGACGATGTCACCGCTGGGATTGATGGCGGAGACGAAGATGCCGGTGGACGGCACCACCGGCAACTGCTGGAATGCGCCGTCGCGGTACGCCCACGGCCGGCCGATGCCGTTCTCCGCCCAGCCGTTGCCGATCACGATGCCGCTCTCGTTGACGTCGACCGGGTCGAACCCGTTGGCCGGCGCCTCCACCTCGGTGAGCTGCTGCCCGTCCCAGACCAGCAGCAGGTACTCGTTGCCACTGTCGAGGACCCGCAGGCCGGCCCCGGCGACGAAGCGACCCGACGGGTCGATGGCACTCGCCTCGGCGCGATAGGTGTCCGTCGGGTAGGGCAGCGTGCTGATCGTGCAGGCGTTGGCGGCCGTCCTGGCGGGCGCGGCGGTCGCCGCCGAGGACGCGGCGACCCCGAGGGTGGCGGCGAGCAGTCCGGCGGCGGAGCCCGCGAGCATTCTGCGTCGAGCGGTGTACGTCATCTTCTCTCCCCGTGTGCAGCCCGGTTTTCCGGGCGTCAACTGATGCCAGATGCACTCCTGAGGACGCCTCACGGTTGCGGCCTGTCGGATGAGCGACGTGATCGAGCGGCGCGTCCCGCGGGTCTGCTACGGACGGATGCCCTTGCCCGACGGGCGTCGTGGCCGCAGGATCGAGCGGGTGATCATCGATCGGCCGCAGGCGAGCTGCGCACTGGACTACCACCTGGTCCTGCCCGCGCCGGGCGCCAGTGACGGGGAGGGCATCCTCGTCGAGGAGTTCACCCGGCAGGACGACTTCTCCGCCAACGGCCTGCACAGCGCGAGTTGGACGCCCGGGTTCGGCTGGTGGAGTTCCGCCTCGCTGAGCCGCGACCTGCGTAGCGATCCGGCCGCACTCGCCCGGGTCGTCCCCGCCGAACGCGCGGGGGTGGCAGACGCCTACCGCCGCCTGGGGGGTGGTGACCTGCCCTCCGAGGCGGCGCTGCGGACGTACTTCCGCGACCACCAGCCGATCGCGACGGCCCCGCCGCTGCGGCTCGGCCCAACCCAGCCGCCGGACGGCTTTCACGAGCGACGCGTGTACCGCGTCCTGTTCGCCAGGGATCTGCGGGCGGACCAGGTGGCGGCCCTGCGCGCGCTCTGGCGTGCGGTTGGCGGCGGCGCAGCCGGATCGGTCGCCGACGGTCGGCGCGAGAGCGGCGGTGACCAGTTCACCTGGGAGCTGCGACGGGTCGGCCACACACTCGCCTGGTGCCTCGACGTGACGATCCTGATGAGAACCGGCGCGGTCGACGCGGTACGCGCGACCCTGACCGACCTGACGAACCTGCTGCGCGGGTACGGCCTGATCGTCGTGACGACCGAACGGTTCTCGTAGCCGCTCCACAAAGGGCGACGTGCCGATTTTGCAATGATGTACGTCGATGTTGCCACAGTGGGTTCAGACGTGGTGGAATGGCTCGTATCGCCGCAGCACGGGGGCAACCGCGCTGCGAACGGCCACTGCGGGAGCATCGCGGTGCCGGCAGCGCGCCACTTGGGCAGACGCTCGCCTGTCGCAGCACCGGGCCACCTCCACGACGACGGGCACCTCGACGCGTAGGGCGTCCTCGCCCGTCGTACGCATCCCCTGGCACGCACCCCGACGGCCGACGCACTCGACGTCCCGCCCGCCGGGGGCGTCCGATCCGGCCTGTCGGGACGCCGGAACCGGCGACGAGGTGAGAGGCAGTCATGAGTTCCCAGGAGAGTGTCGAGAGTGCCGCGACTGCCGAGAGGTGGTACCGGCACCGCCTGGTGTGGGTGGTGGTGATCCTGCTGGCGGTGTCGGCGGGCACGTTCGTCCTGGTCAGGCGGTCAGGCCGAGAGGCGGAGCCGGCGGATCTGCAAGCACAGATCACAGCCCGCATGCGTACCACCCTCGAACAGGCGGACCCGGGGCAGCACAACCATGCCGGCCACGGTGCCCAGCAGGCGGCCACCGAGAGCAAGCCGCCGGTGATCTGCGGAGTCCGCGTCTACGGCTACGAGCCGAGCGACGCCGCCGCACTCGCCGACGTACGGACCGTCTACGGCTTCCACCTCTGCGGAATCGCCGAGAAGAAGCGCCCCTGGGACGTGGCGGTCAAGCTGGCCGGCCCGCTGATCATGGACATGTCCACCAACCCTCCGGGGATCCAGGTGGTCGAGGCGACAGCCGACGTCATGTTCGTCGACCGGCTACGGGAGATGTTTCCGGACAAGTACGAGGAGTTGGCGCTCAAGGAGGCGCTGACCCAGTCGGAGATGGCCGACCAGCGTCGCCGGTACGACGCCGCAGCCGACCTCTGACCAGATCCCTCCGGTCGACGGGACCACCCTGACCACCTCATATCCCGTTTTAGATAGATCAGCATTGATATTTAGACACATGGATGTAACAGTGGGTTTGGGAGCGTTCCCACTTCGATCACCCCGAGGAACGGAGGATGAACCGTGCGTTCACCCAAGTCCGATCAATCCGGCGGACGACCCCGGTCAACCGCCCGTCGGTCACTTCAGGCGCTCGTCCTGCTGTTCGCCATGGTGGCCGGTACGTTGCCCTCGATCGGCGCGGCCCAGGCACACGGCACCGTCATCGGCCCGGCGACCCGCGCGTACCAGTGCTGGAAGACCTGGGGCAACCAGCACACGAACCCGGCCATGCAGCAGCAGGACCCGATGTGTTATCGGGCGTTCCAGGCCAACCCCGACACCATGTGGAACTGGATGAGCCAGCTGCGCGACGGTCTCGCCGGCCAGTTCCAGGCCCGCACCCCGGACGGGCAACTGTGCAGCAACGCGCTCTCCCGGAACGACTCGCTCAACCAGCCGGGAGCGTGGAAGTCGACAGCTGTCAGCCGCAACCTGACGGTCCAGATGTACGACCAGGCCAGCCACGGTGCTGACTACTTCCAGGTCTACGTCTCGAAGCAGGGGTTCAACCCGGCCACCCAGAAACTCGGCTGGGGCAACCTGGACCTGATCGCGACGACCGGGCGTTACGCGCCCGCACAGAACATCTCGTTCAACGTCTCGATCCCGTCCTCGCGCAGCGGGAACCACATCCTGTTCGTGCTGTGGAAGGCGTCGCACATGGACCAGACCTACATGTGGTGCAGCGACATCACCGTCAGCTGACGGCAGGACCCGGCATGCAGCAGAGGCGGTTCCCGGTGACCCGGGAGCCGCCTTTGCTGTGCTTCGCTGCTTATCACTGATGGCCACGGGGGCCCATGTCGCAGGCCCGGCCGGCGCGGTGACCCGGGCCCGCCGCGGATGTAAACATCGATGTAAAAATTGAAACAACGTATTCATTGCCGATGTTTGCCCAGCGGCGAACACCCAGTGAAATTCCGGCGTCGACGCGCGTGGCGGGGTCCATTCGGCGGGTCGACCGTCGCACCGGATGCCTACCTGATCGGATCATCGCGACCCCGAAAATGGACTCCGCATACCATATTCTGGGACGGTAATTCAGCCTCGACAACACCCGATGAGCACGAATTCCACGCTCCTCAGACGACCCACAGACGGCACTGTCGGCAATATTTTCCTGAATCTCACCTCGACAGCGGTCAATGTCCTCAGTAGGGTGACTCCTTGTGATCGGGGGACCACTCCTCGACGCATGCACGGGGAGTGTCGTCAACGGGGCCGTCCGCTCTCAGAATCATCACTTTCTGCGACTGCCGATCCAGATCATCCCGAAGCTGCGGCCACGCCACCGGACCGCCCGGTGGCCGGTACGCCGTGCCGCCTTGTCGGATGCGCCGTCCTCACCACTCGTCGGTCCGCCGCCACCCTGGGTGCGCGGGGTGACCTTGCGCGTCGGTCCAGGGTGCATCCCTGCGTGCGGCGGGTCGGGATGCGGGCGCGGCAGCGCGGCGGGACTCGTCGTCCCACGCACACGCAAGCTCGCGCACACCGTTCACGTGGCTATACCAGCACCAGGGGGAGGTTCAGTGCCCATCGTCAGTGACCGGCTCCGGTTCGCCGCCGGGCCGACATCGGCAACCGATGTGGTGGAACAGATCAGTTCGTGGTTCGCGGTTCCCGCGGACAAGGTCGACGAGGACCTGCGGCACGACCGGGAACGCATCCTGTCGGCCGTTCGTACGATCAACGACCGCGCCGCAGCCAACGAGCCCGACGCTCTGTACCACCAGCAACTGCTGCTCGCCCGGATCTACGCCCTGATCACCGCGCTGCCCGACGGCGCGACGGCCGAGGGCTCGGTGATCATCCACGAGGTGACCCGCCTGCTGGAGCAGGCCACCATCGAGGCCGAGGACAGCTGGATCGAACCGGCTGTCTACGACGCCATGCCCGGCCCGGGTCAGCCGTTCCTGTCCTGGTTGAAGGGGGTCGCGCGGCAACACCCGGTGTTCAAGCACCCGTACTACGTCGACTTCATCAACCACCGTGCCAGCTCCGCCGACCTGCGCACGTACGTCATCCAGGAGTCCCTGGTAGACGGACGGTTCGACGACCTGCTCGCCATGATGCAGGTCGGCACGAGCGGCGCGGCCAAGATGGAGATCGCGGAGAACTTCTGGGACGAGATGGGCAACGGCAACCCGGCCGAGGTCCACACCCACCTGTTCAACAAGATCTACGACGTTTTCGACATCTCCGACGAGGAGTTGGAGAGCGCGATGACCGCCGACGACCTGCTGGCCGGAAACCTCGCGGTGCTGCTCTGCCGGTACCGGCAGTTCTACCCGGAGGCGGTCGGCTTCCTCGGCATGACCGAGTGGCTGGTGCCGGACCGGTTCCAGAACGTCGTCCGGGCCTGGGAGCGCCTCGGCCTGCCGGAGGTCGGCATCACCTACCACCGCCTGCACATCACGATCGATTCCAAGCACGCCGCCGGCTGGTTCCACAACATCGTCGTCCCGGCAAGCGAGTCGCCGCAGATGCGCCGGGGGATCGCCCGCGGTTCGCTCTGGCGGATGAACTCGTCCGCCCGGCACCTCGACGAGCGGCTGGCCCGCGCGGCCTGACCTGGTGATCGAGGCGCCGCCGCGCCCCGCCACCAGCATCTGCGGCGACACCCGTACCCGAAGCGAAAGGGAACGACATGCCAATCACCGACGAAGGGTTCAAGCTCGTCGAGCTTCCGCCGGTCACCGAAGAGGTCCTGGCCAGCTACGACCGCTGCCCGCCCGACCCGTACATGGGCAACCTGACCCGCTACAAGCGGTTCTCCCAGTACCGCGTGTCGCACAAGGGCGACGACGGGTGGCAGTTCGAGAAGCTGCCGCACCGCGCGTACACCGCCTTCAAGAAGTTCAACTCGATCGGCGGCGGGATGCGGCGGCCGTACGAGCCGCTGGAGGCGGACCTGATCCCGTGGGCCAGGTTCGGCATCGAGTCGATCCCGCTGGACCCCTCGGAGGACTGGCAGCTCAACGTGCACCAGAACCGCAGCCGGGCCACGCTGGAGAAGCCGGGCCAGCTCACCCCGGAGGGCATCCACCAGGACGGCCACGAGTACGTCATGATCGCCATCCTGCGCCGGCACAATGTCGTCGGCGGCGAGACGCGGCTGTGGCGGCCGGACGCCAGCGAGCCGTTCTGGACCGGCACCCTCAATCCCGGCCAGGCCCTGCTGCTCGACGACCGGGCGATCCTGCACGACGTCACCGACATCGAGCCCGAGAACGGCCAGCCCGGCCTTCGGGACATCCTGATCGTCGCCTGCTCCCGTTGGCGGGAGAAGTGGTACGGCGAGGAGCACGACGCCGCCGTGCTGGCCGACGGCGAGCCGGTCGTCTCGGCGATGTGAGCGCGTCCGCCGGATGAGGCCGTCCGCCGTGGTCCGGTCGAAACACCGGGCCACGGCGGCCCGCCGGGCGGGCGGATCATCCACGCGGCGGGCCCATCGGACGGACCCGCCAGCGGGCAAGCGGACCACCGGCTCGCCGCCGGACAGACGGGAGCGAGGATGAGCGACTTCGTCAAGTACCACGCGCTCGGCAACGACTACCTGGTCGTCGACCCCCGACGGCTGGACATCGCGCGGACCGGCGACACCGCCCGACTGCTCTGCGACCGCCGGTACGGGGTCGGCGCCGACGGCCTGCTCGTCGGCCCGGTCGGCCAGGTGGTCCCGGGCGAACCCGTCGACCTGCTGATCTTCAACGCGGACGGCAGCCCGTGCGGCCGCAGCGGCAACGGCATCCGGATCTTCGCCAGTCACCTGCTCGACCGGGAACCACAACTCGGCCGCGGGCCGGCCGGCAACCAGGTCACCGTCCGCACCCGCGGCGGCACGTCCCGGGTGGAGATCCGCGATCCGGGTGCCGGCACGGTCCGGATCGCCACCGACGCGCCGGCCTTCAGCGTGGCCGACCCGAGCGCGACGGACCCCGCCGCCCGGCTGCTCCGCCCGCTTGTCGTCGGTGACCGGACCCTGCCCGTGGTTGCCCTCGACGACGGCAACCCGCACCTGGTGGTGCCTCTGCCGGCGGTGGACCGGGCGGTCGCCGGGGCGCTCGGCGAGCCGATCGCCGGCCACCCGGAGTTTCCCGGCCGGACCAACGTGGAGTTCCTGCGGGTCGTGGACCGTTCCACGATCGAGATCGAGGTCTGGGAGCGCGGAGCCGGTTACACCACCGCGTCGGGCAGCGGCGCCTGCGCCGCCGCCGGTGCGGCCCACGCGCTCGGCCTGGTCGACGACCAGGTTGTCGTACACATGCCCGGCGGCACGGTCGAGGTCGGCATCGACGCCGACGGCACGGTCACCCTCACCGGGCCGGTCCGCGAGGTGTTCGCCGGTGAGCTGAGTGGCGACCTGATCGCCCGGGTCACCGCCGAGGAACGGGAAACGGAGCGGATCGGATGACGCAAACGCGTGAGGTCGTCGGGGGATGCCCGCTGGACTGTCCGGACGGATGTAGCTGGAAGGTCACCGTGACCGACGGGAAGGCCGTGCGGCTGCGCGGCAACCCGGACCATCCGTACACGCGGGGCACGCTCTGCGTGAAAGTCAATCAGTACCTCGACCACGTCGCCTCCCCGGACCGGCTGCTGTACCCGATGCGCCGGACCGGCCCCAAGGGCTCCGGCCGATTCACCCGGATCGGCTGGGACGAGGCGCTGACCGAGATCGCCGACCAGCTCGACCGGATCGTGCGGGAGAGCGGTGGTGAAGCCATCTGGCCTTACCAGGGCACCGGCAACCTGGGCTTCCTCCAGGGTTTGCAGGGCCGGGCCGGTGCCCGGCTGTGGCATGTGCTCGGCGCCTCCCGGCACGAGATGACCATCTGTTCGATCGCCGGGCTGCACGGCACCACGTACGCCACCGGCACCAGCCGGGGCATCGATCCGGAGTCGATGGCGCACGCCCGGCTGATCCTGCTCTGGGGTGCCAACACCCTCACCACCAGCCACCACCTCTGGCGCTTCGTCGACCAGGCCCGCCGCGCCGGCGCACACGTGGTGGTCATCGACCCGGTACGGACCCGGACCGCGCGGCAGGCCGACGAGCACATCGCCCCGCTGCCCGGCACCGACGCGGCCCTCGCCCTGGGCCTGCTGCACGTGGTGCTCGCCGAGGGCGCCGAGGACCGCGACTACCTGGAGCGGTACACCCTCGGCTGGCCCGAGTTCCGGGATCGGATCCTGGAGTACCCGCCGGACCGGGTCGCCGCGATCACCGGCCTCACCGAGGAACAGATCGTCACCCTGGGCCGGCGGCTGGCGCACACCCGACCCACCGCGATCCGGGCCGGCATCGGCGTGCAGCGGCACGCCGGTGGCGGCGAGGTGCTGCGGATGCTGGCGTGCCTGGTCGGCGTCACCGGCGACTGGCAGTACCCGGGCGGCGGGCTGGCGTTCTCGACCGACGGCTACTTCGGCGGCGACCGGGACGCGCTGGCCCGCCCCGACCTGCTCACCCGGCCGGTCCGCGCCCTGTCCATGACCCGGCTCGCGGAAACCCTGCTCGACGTGGACGACCCTCCGGTTCGGGCGCTCGTCGTGTACGGCTCCAATCCGGTCGCCAGCGCACCCGACCAGAACCGAATCCGCCGGGCGCTGACCCGGCCGGACCTGTTCACGGTGGTCCTCGACCACTTCCCGACCGACACCGTCGACTACGCCGACATCGTGCTGCCGGCCACCATGCAGACCGAACACCTGGACGTGCTCGACGGGTACGGGCACATGTACATCACCTGGAACGAACCGGCCGTGCCGCCGCCCGGTGAGTGCCTGTCCACCACCGAGACGTTCCGCCGGCTGGCCCGGCACCTCGGGCTGACCGAACCCAGCCTGTACGACTCCGATGAGGAGTTGGCCGGGCAACTGCTGGCCACCGACGATCCGTCACTGGCCGGGATCAGCATGGAACGGCTGCGCACCGAGGGCTGGGCACGGCTGAACTACGAGCCGGCGTTCCTGCCCTTCGCGGACGGCTTTCCCACCCCGTCCGGCCGGCTGGAGTTCCACTCCGAGCGGGCCGCCGCGGACGGGCTCGACCCGCTGGTCGGGTACGTCCCGCCGAAGGAGCCGAACGACCCGGACCTGTCCCGACGCTTCCCGCTGACCCTGATCGCGGGTGCCGGACACTTCTTCGTCAACACGGTCTTCGGCAACAAGCCGGAACTCGTCCGCCGGGCCGGCGGGCCCCGGATCGTCCTGCACCCGGACGACGCCGGGCCGCGCGGGCTCGTCGACGGCGGCCAGGCGCGGATCTTCAACGACCGGGGCGCGTTCACCGCGACGATGAGCGTGGACGCGGACCACGTCCGGCCCGGGGTGGTCGCGACGACAAAGGGCCACTGGCTCAAGCTCAGCGGCGGCGCCGGGGTGAACGCCACGGTGGACGAGCGGGACTCGGACATGGGCGGCGGCACCGTCTTCCACGACAACCGGGTGCAGATCGAACCCGTCGTACCCGGGGACGTCGAACCATCGTGACCAGAGAGTAGGAGACCGTCCATGGAGTTCCGCGCACTCGGTCGCAGCGGCCTTCGGGTCAGCGAGATCGCGTACGGCAACTGGCTGACCCACGGCTCGCAGATCGACGTCGACACCGCGCGGGCCTGCGTGGCGGCGGCACTCGGCGAGGGGATCACCACTTTCGACACGGCCGACGTGTACGCGGGTACCCGGGCCGAGGCGGTGCTCGGCGAGGCGCTGACCGGGGTACGCCGGGAGTCGCTGGTGCTGTGCACCAAGGTGTACTTCCCGACCGGTCCAGGCCCCAACGACCAGGGACTGTCCCGCAAGCACATCGTCGAGTCGCTGCACGCCTCGCTGCGCCGGCTGCGCACCGACTACGTGGACGTCTACTACGCGCACCGGTTCGACCACGCCACCCCGCTCGTCGAGACGCTGCGCGCGTTCGACGACCTGGTCCGCCAGGGCAAGGTGCTCTACCTCGGGGTGTCCGAGTGGACCGCGGAGCAGATCGTCACCGCCCGGCGGCTGGCCGAGGACCTGGGCCTGACCGCGTTCGTCGCGAACCAACCGCAGTACAACATGCTGTGGCGGGTGATCGAGGGCGAGGTGGTACCGGCCTGCGAGAAGGCCGGCATGAGCCAGGTCGTCTTCTCACCGCTGGCCCAGGGCGTGCTCAGCGGCAAGTACCGGTCCGACGGGCCGGCGCCGGAGGGCTCCCGCGCGCTGGACGCGAACGGCGCCGACTGGGTCGGCCCGTACCTGCGGCCGGAGGTGCTGGAGCGGGTGGCGGCGCTGCGTCCGCTGGCCGCCGAGGCCGGACTGACCACGGCCCAGCTCGCGGTCGCGTGGACGTTGAACAATCCGAACGTGGCGGCGGCGGTGATCGGGGCGTCCCGGCCGGAGCAGATCCGGGAGAACGTCGCGGCGGTCGGGGTACGGCTCGACCCGTCGCTGCTCCGGCGGATCGACGAGACCCTCGGCGACGTGGTCGAGCGTGATCCCGGGAGGACGGAAAGCGCCGTCTGAGCGGCCACCGAGGAGAATCGAGGCCCCATGAGTTTCGAACCGTTCGCGCTTGTCGAGTGGCAGTCCCGGTACGAGCCCTCGGCCGAGTACACGCTGGCGGACAGCAGTTGCCAGCCGGTACGGCTGCGGGAGTTCGTGACCTGGGCGGACGCCGACCGGTTGCTCGACGGCCGCCAGCACTACCCGTCCGTGCGTGGTACCCCGGCGCTACGCGAGCTGATTGCCGACTGGCAGGGCTGCCGGCCGGAGGAGGTGCTGGTCACCGTCGGTGCGGCCGAGGCGAACACCCTGATCATGGACGCGCTGGTCGGGCCGGACGACCACGTGGTGCTGATGGAACCCGGTTACCGGCAGGTGTGGGGTTTGGCCCGCAACACCGGCGCGAAGATCGACACCTGCGCGCTGGACGAGGAACGCGGGTGGCGAATCGACCTGGCCGCGCTGGAGAGCCTCGTCCGGCCGGACACCAGGGCGATCGTCGTCACCAACCCGAACAACCCCACCGGCTCGGTGCTGTCCGCGCCGGAACGGGCGGCCCTGGTCGCGGTCGCCGCGCGCAACGGCGCCTGGCTGGTCGTGGACGAGGTGCACCGGGGTACCGAACTCGACCTCGACACGGTCACCCCGACCCTGTGGGGCGGGTACGACCGGGTGATCTGTGTTGGCAGCCTGTCGAAGGCGTTCGCCCTGCCGGGGCTGCGGGTGGGCTGGATCGTCGCGCCGGCGGAGTTCCTCACCCGGGTGTGGCGCCGGCACGAGTACCTGACGGTCAGCACCGGGATGCTCGCCATGCAGGTCGCCGAGTTGGCCCTCGCCGACCCGACCCGGGACCGGCTGCTGGACCGCAACCGGCGGCTGATGCGCGCCGGCCGGTCCCTGCTGGTCGACTGGGTGGAGGCGCACCAGGAGCTGGTGTCGATCGTCCCGCCGACCGCGACCGCACTCGGTTTCGTCCGGTACCGCGCGCCGGTGACCAGCCTGGCGCTGGCGACCGCGCTGCGGGTGCGGGGTGGGGTGCTCGTCGGGGCCGGCGCCCACTTCGGCTGGGAGGGGCACTTCCGGGTGATCCATTCGCTGGATCCGGGGTACGTCTCGGCGGCGCTGGACCGGGTGGCGACGGTGCTGGCCGAGGGCGTCGAGGGTGTGCTGCCAAAGGACGTGGGACCCGGCTGACGCCGGTCGGCACCGCGGACGCGGGGTCCGCCCGGTGGGATGTCCAGCCGGGCGGACCCCGCGTCCGGCTCAGCCGGTCCGGGCCGGCGACGGCCGCCGGTCGCCGTCGGTCGCGTTCGCCGGCCGCGCCCCGTTGGCCCGTCGCTCGCCGAGCGTCAGCGCGACCACGGCGCCGAGCAGCACTACCGAGCCGACGGTGGCGGCCACGGTGAGCCGTTCGTCGAACCAGAGCACGGCGATCACGGCGGCGGTGACCGGCTCGATCAACGCGATCACCGACGCCGTCGTCGCCCGGACCGTGGCCAGCCCGGTGAAGAACAAGCTGTACGCGAGCGCTGTCGGCGCGAATCCCAGGTAGAAGACCAGACCCAGCGTCTGACCGACATCCCCCGAGGTGGGCAGCAGCCCTTCGAGCAGGGCCAGCGGGAGCAGGAACACCATTCCGACGGTGAACCCGCCCAGTGCCATGACCTGCGGGCTGCCGCCGCTGTCCCGGCCCAACTTGCGGTTGAGCAGTGTGACCCCGGCGTACCCGGCGGCGGACAGCAGCGCGCAGGCGAGCCCCAGCGCCGGTGCCGAGGCGGTGCTGGCGCTCCCGCCGCCGACCAGCAGAAGCAGCCCGACCAGGGCCATCGCCACGGTGGCGGCCCCAGCCCGGCCGAGCCGTTCACCCATCAGGAGGTGGGATCCGATGGCGATCAGGACCGGTCCGGATCCGAGGGTCACCACCGTCGCGACGGCCAGCCCGGCGTAGTCGACGGCGGCGAAGTAGGCGGTCTGGTAGACCGCCAACCCCACCCCTGTCGTCACCACCTGCTGCCAGCGCGGCCGGGCGAGGGTGCCGGTACGGCGGCGGAGCAGCAGGTGAGCGGCGGCGAGGAGCAGGACTCCACTGGCGAACCGCCAGAAGGAAACCGCCACGGGTCCCATGCCGCTGTTGTCGTAGAGGACGGCCGCCACGGCCCCGCCGGTCCCCCAGGCGACAGCCGCGACACAGATGTAGAAGATTCCACGCCCGACGGACGGGCGCACATCAGTACTCACACAGTTCTCCGAAGTCATCGCCACCCGGGCACCACAAACGCACCCGGGCTCAGGAAAGAGGGAGCCGGGTTGGAAAGGTGTCGTTACCGGTTCGCGGATGGTGGCGAGACAACGAAGAATGTCACCAGGACACCATACCGGCGTTCCCGGTGATCAGGCCGTCACACCGTGCCGTAGGTCAGTCCCGGACCAGCATCAGCCGAAGGGCCAGACCGACGAACACCGCCGAGGTGACCACGTTGAGCGCCTTGATGATCCGCCGGCTGCGGCGCAGCAACTGACCCGCGTGCCCGGCTGCAAGGCCGATCACGCCGTCGATCAGGAGGTCGATGACCACCAGGGTCAGGCCGAGGATGAGGAACTGGCCGGCGACGTTGCCGAGTTCCGGGTTGACGAACTGGGGCAGGAACGCGGCGTTGAACAGGATCACCTTCGGGTTGAGCAGGTTGACCACTGCCGCTTTGCGGAACGCCACCCAGCGGTTCACGCCGCCCGCCTCGCCGGCCGGCGCGGCCAGGGCCGTCTCGTTGCGTTCGAGGTACGTCTTGACGGCCAGGTAGACCAGATAGGCCGCGCCGGCCCAGCGGATCACGTCGTAGAGGAACGGTGCCACGGCGAAGATCGCGGCGAAGCCGAGGATGGCCGCCACCGCGTGCACGGCGAGGCCGGCCGCCACGCCCAGCGCGGCGGCGAATCCGGCCAGCGGGCCGCCGCTGACACCCATCGTGATGATGAATGCCATGTCAGGTCCCGGCACGATCACCAGAATCACGGCCGCCAACACGAATGCCTGGTAGAGCGACAGATCGATCACCGACATAGTATTCCATACCGGCGTGAACAGGTAGGCGTCGGCAATCCGTCCGCCCGTTCCCAGGATTTGGGCGGCTGGCTCCACAAGGAAACGAATGTTGAATTGTTGTCAGGCTATCGCAGGTCGGCCGGATCGGTTCACGCTGACGTTGACAGGTGGCGCTGGTGACGGCGCGATCTGACGACCGCGTCTCCTCCGACCCAGCGCGCACCAGCGCCTGACGCACCCCCAGCAAGACGGACCGGGTCGCGACGGCGCCGTCCTGCGGACAAGCAGCGGACAAATGATCAAGGGCGGGTCTCCGTCTTCCGGAGACCCGCCCTTGACCTGCTGTTTCTTGGTGGAGCTGAGGGGATTTGAACCCCTGACCCCCTCGATGCGAACGAGGTGCGCTACCAGTCTGCGCCACAGCCCCCCACCGGTTAACCGGCTTCGGTCCCACCCGGCTTGCACCGGGCGGGCCGGCAGCAAGGCTAACAGGTCGTTCGCCTCCACCGCGAATCCACCCCCGGTGCGCCGCCCGGCCAGCTCTGAGATCCACTCGACATCCAGGAAGTCGGGCCATCCCGGACGCCCGGACACCCCGCCTTCCGGGAAGCCGAGTCGATCAAGCTCGGCCGGCCTTCGCACGGCCTTGATCGACTCGACATCGCCGACGTGGGGGCATCATCGTGCGGTGACACCCCCATATCGGTGATCTGGGTTCGATCAAGCTCCCCCGACGGGGCCCCGTCGAGGGCCGACGCAAGCCCGGCCAGGCCCGGCAAGCCCGGCAAGCCCGGCAAGCCCGGTCAGGCCCGGCAAGCCCGGCCAGGCCCGAAAAGCCCGGCCAGGCCCGGCAAGCGCGGTCAGGCGCCGCGGCCGGCCTCGTAGGGGCGACCGCGCAGTCCGCCCGAGCGGCGGTACGAGACCGAGCCGCCGTTGACCGCCGCCGGCAGGTCGGAGGGCCGGTCGAGACCCATGGCGGCTCGGCGTACCCCCTCGCGTTGGGCCGCCAGACGACGCTGCGCCTCCCGGCGGGCCGCCGCGCGACGGGCCTGTTCGCGGCGGACCTCGGCCTGCCGGGCGGCCAGCCATGCCGCCTCCCGGGCCCGGGCGCGACGCCGGCGACGGGCGGCGAGGGCCCGCCGACGCAGGTGTACGACGTACACGGCCAGCAGCATGAACGTGACCGAGAAGCCGATCCAGAAGCCGGGGCTGACGAACAGCACGCCGATCAACTCGACGACGTTGAGCAGCAGCAGCGCGGCGAGCACGCGGCGTCGCCGGTACACGGCGGGGGCGTGCTGCCGGCGCGGTGGACGGCGGCGGGGACGCTTCGGCGCCGGCGGCACGGCGCGCAGCCGTCCGGATCGGCGGGCGGCCGGGGGCGCGGAGACCGGCACGGCCAACTTCCCCGTAGTCGCGTCCTCACTCAGGGTGACGACAAGCGAGCGTGGAGGGTGGACGGGCTGCCGTCCCGGCACAGTGCGACGCCGCCGACGGCGTTGGAGCACCCGCGCCGTCGACTGCGCCCGCTCCGCCACCAGCCGCTCTGTGGCGTCGTACCGACGAACAAGCGCCGGAGCCAGGGCGAGCAGGCCGGCGGCGGCGAGGACGGCGAGGAGCACCGAGGTCGGCACCCTCACCCCTCCCGTCACCGAATTCGGAGCAACCGCTCCCCGACCGCAGGATCTTTGACCAATCACGCCTGTGTGCGTGGATCGTCCGGCCGGTGAGCGCTTGCCGCAGCTTGCAGTTACTTGAGGTTACGGTGCACCGACCGGGTTGCCGCCACGCCGCGCCGATCCCGTCCGTGGGACAGCCTCTAGCGCGCGGTGGCGCGGATCCGGTGCCAACGGGCCAGCAGACCGCCCTCGGCGGCGACTTCCTCGCTCGTCATCGCGTATCCGATGTGGTCACGCCACGCACCGTCGATGTGCATGTAGCGCACGTGGTACGACTCCTCGCGGAAGCCCAACTTCTCCACCACCCGCCGCGACGGACGGTTCTCCGGCCGGATGTTGACCTCGACGCGGTGCAGCCCACCCGGGCCGAAAGCGTGGTCGACCGCGAGCGCGAGCGCGGTCGGGATGACACCCTGGCCGGCGACCCGGGCGTCGACCCAGTAGCCGACATAACCGGAGCAGAAGGCGCGGCGCACGATGCTGCCGATGTTGAGGTGCCCGACCAGACGGTCCCGGTCGGCCTCCCGCAGGCAGACAGCGAACGGCATCCCCTCACCCTCGCGTGCCGAGCGCCGCTGGTCACGGTGCACCCAGCGGAACGTGGCAGGCGAGTTCAGCTCGTCCCAGCCGCCCGGCAGCGACGACTCCCAGGGGGCCAGCCAGGCCTGGTTGGCCCGACGCACCTCCGACCACGCCGCCGCGTCGGAGCGCCGGTAGGGGCGCAACAACACCGGGCCGTCGACGAGCACCGCCGGCCATCCGGGCGCCCGGACTGGTCCGAAGAGACTCACCCGCACAGTCTCCCGCGCGGGACCGGTGCGCGCGCAAGTGGACCCACCAGATCCCGCCGACGAGCTGAGCTCACCGACGGCGGTCCAGCAGCAGGACGTCCACGGTGGACCCGGCGGCTGCGGTGGTGACCCGCTCGCCGAGCACCAGGAGCCCGTTCGCCTCGGCGAGGCCGGAGAGGGTGAAGGGCCCCCCGCGCAGCGGCTGCACGGTGTAACCGCCGCCGCGTCGTTCGGCGACGTGCGCGGGCCGGAACTCGCGCAGCCCACCCGGGGACGACACGGTCTCCAGCAGATGCGCCCGGACGCTGGGACGGAACACCGGCTCGGCGCCGGCGAGCAGTTGGATGGCGGGGCGGGCCAGCACCTCGAAGCCGATAAGCGCGGCGCCCGGGTCGCCGGGCAGGCAGACCACCGGTACCTCCTCGGCACCGACGGTGCCGAACCCGAGGGCGGTGCCGGGATAGAGCGCCACGTCGGTGAAGGTCACCGGTCCGGCCCGGCCACCCTCCCGGCGGGACAGGATCCGCCGGACCATGTCGCCGGGGCCGGTGCCGGTGCCACCGGTGGTGATGATCAAATCGGCCCGCAGGGTCTGGTCCTCCAGCAGCCCGCGCAGCCCCTCCGGGTCGTCGTCGCAGATGCCGACCCGGTACGCGAGCGCGCCCACCTCGGCCGCGGCGGCGGTCAGCGCGTGCGAGTTGGCGTCCACCACCTGACCGGGCTGGCTGCCGCGGCCCACGTCGACCAACTCGTCGCCGGTGGCCACGATGACCACCCGTGGACTGGGCCGCACCACGACGTGGCCGATGCCGGTGGCGGCGAACACCGCGACGAGGGCCGGGGAGACGTAGGTGCCGGCACGGGCGAGCAGGGTGCCGGCGGGCAGTTCCTCACCGGCGCGGCGGACGCCGTACCCTCGCTTGGGGCTGCGGAAGATCTCCACGGCGGCCATGCCCTGGTCCGTCCATTCCACCGGCACCACGACGTCCGCGGCGACCGGCAGCGGCGCCCCGGCGGCCACCGAGAAGCACGAGCCCGGAGTGAGCCGCACCGGCCGCCAGCTCGCCGCGCCGAGGTCGCCGACCACGTTGAGCCGGATGCTCCGCCCGCCGGGCGTGCCGGAGGGGGCCGGGACGTAGCTCGGGCCCCGGCCCCCTCCGGAAATGTCCTCCCAGCGGGCCGCGTACCCGTCCACGGCCGCCTGGTCGAAGGCCGGGAAGGCGTGCGGCGCGACGACGTCCTCGGCGAGGACGTTGCCGTGCGCCTGGGTGAGGTCGAGGTCGAGTGGCGGCAGCGCTCGCAACCTGCGCAGCACGCTGCCCAGGTAGTCGGCGAGCGGCGTCAACTCGTTCGCGGCCGCCTCGGCGTCGGCCGTCGCTGTCATGTACCAGATCCGCCTGCCGCGTCGGCCTTGACGAACTCGGCCAGCCAGGAGCGGAACTCGCTGCCGAGGTCCTCGCGCTCGGCGGCGATCTGCACGACCGTCTGGAGGTAACCCAGCGGCATGCCGGTGTCGTAGCGGGTGCCCCGGTAGACGATCGCGTGCACCGGGGTGCCCTCGGTGCGGAGCAACTCCATGGCGTCGGTCAACTGGATCTCGCCACCACTGCCCGGCTTGGTCCGCCGGATCGCGTCGAAGATGGTGCCCGGCAGCACGTACCGACCCAGCACGGCGAGGTTGCTCGGCGCGTCCTCCGGCTGTGGCTTCTCCACCATGCCGGTCACCTTGACGACCTCGCCGATGTCGGTCAGGTCGGCCTCGGCGGGCTCGACCGAGGCGATGCCGTACCGCTTGGTGTCGGCCGGGTCGACCTCGAAGAACGCGAGCACGACGCCACCGGTGCGGGCCTGCAACTCCAGCATGGCCGGCAGCAGCGGCTCGGACGGCTTCACGAACTCGTCGCCGAGCAGCACCGCGAAGCTCTGGTCGCCGACGTGGGACTCGGCGTACCCGATCGCGTGCCCGAGCCCGAGCTGCTCCGGCTGCCGGACGGTGTAGATCTCCGCCAGCTCACTGGGCCGGCGCACGGCCGCCAGCCGCTCGGCGTCGCCCTTCTCCTCCAGCCTGGTCTCCAGGTCGGGGCGTCGATCGAAGTGGTCCACCATCGACGTCTTACCCCGACCGGTGATCAGCAACACGTCGCCGATGCCGGCCTGGGTGGCCTCCTCGACGATGTACTGCAACACCGGCCGGTCGACGACCGGCAGCAGCTCCTTGGGAACCGCCTTGGTGGCCGGCAGGAAGCGGGTAGCCAGTCCGGCGGCCGGGATGACGGCCTTGACCGCCAGGGGACGGCCGGTTGCGGCGACCGTCGCTGAGGGGTTCGCTGAGTGCTCCGACATGCCGCGAGACTATCGGCCACGGCTCTGCCGCGGCGGGTGTGGCCCAGAAGACGCGCCGCCACCCGGCCCCGGTCGGGCCGCGTCGGGGCCGGCCCGCGCCGCGTCCGCCGGGCCGTCGTCGGGATCCGGCCGGGCGTGCGCGGGCCCCGAACGGTTCGTTTCCGGTACGCCCACAGCCGACTCCGACCGGGCGTGGCCGCCCGGCTCCCGCGGGACCTGCACCTGTCGACCCGCCCGCGGCAGTCCGTCGGGTGGGCTGACCGCGCCGGCCGGCACCGGTATCTCCCGCGTCGGCACGTCGGGGCGCGCCTCGGCGACCTGGTAGGTGTCCCGCCCGGCGGCCTTGGCCACGTAGAGGGCGTCGTCGGCGGCCTCCAGCACCTCCCGCCCTGTGCTGCCGTGGTCGGGATAGACGGCGATGCCTACCGACACGGTGACCACGATCGGCCCCGCGTACGCCTCGACGGCGATCGGTGTCTCGCGTACCGCCGCTCCCAGCCGCTCCGCGACGATCGCCGCGCCCCGGGCGTCGGTCTCCGGCAGGAGCAGCACGAACTCCTCACCGCCCTGCCGGAACGCCAGGTCCACCTCCCGGATCTCTCCGCGTACCCGCCGGGCGAACTCCGCCAGCACGGTGTCCCCCGCCGCGTGCCCGTACGTGTCGTTGACGTCCTTGAAGCGGTCCAGGTCGAGGGCGAGGACGCTGAGCATCCGGCCGAACCGGCTGGCCCGCTCGACCTCCCGCCGGATCGACTCGCGCAGGTAGCGGTAGTTCCACAGCCCGGTGAGCGGGTCGGTCAGGGAGAGCCGCTGCGCCTCCTCGTGCACCCGCACGTTCTCCACCGCGACGGCCGCGTGCCCGGCGAAGGTCCGCAGGGTGACCAGGTCGTCGTCGTCGAACTCGTCCGCGCCCACCCGGTCGTAGAGCGCCAGTACCCCGAGCGCCACCGCCGGGGCCCCGGCCTCGTCCACCGTCCTCTCGTCGCCCGTGATGGTGGGCCCACCACCCGGCATGGTCGTCGTGCCGCCCGGGGCGGCGAAGGGGACCGCCACGTAGGTGCGGCAGCTCGGTTCGCCGGTCGGGACGTCGGTCGGTTCCACCCGCCCCCGCTGCGGCTCGCCGGTCGCGGCCACCGCGCCGACCACGCCGACGCCCACCGGCACCCGCAGGGTCGGCGGGCCGTCCGGGTCCGGTGTCGGCCACCGCCCGTCCAGGCCCTCGCTGCACTGTGCGACGAGCACCCCGCCGGTCTCCACCAGCAGCACCGCGCCGGCCCGCGCGCCGGTGGCCGCGATGGCGCTGTGCAGGATCACCCGCAGGATGCGTTGCAGGTCGTGGGTGCTGGCCAGGGTGTCACCGAGCACCGCGAGGTGCCCGCGTAGCTGGTCACGGCTGCTGGTCAACGCCGCGACGTACGACCCGGTCTCGCGGGTCATCCGGTTGAACGCCGCCGCCAGCCGGCCCAGCTCGTCGCGGCTGCGCACCGGCACGCGGGCGGTCAGGTCGCCGTGCGCCACCCGGTCGACCGCCCCGGCCAGCTCCACCAGGGGTCGGGTGGTCACCCGGGCGAGACGCCACGCGGTCAACACGGCGAGCAGCCCGGCGAGCACGACCACGCCGGCCAGCGTCACGTGCAGCCCCGGCGGCCTGGTGCTCGGCACCGACAGCACCAGCGGCAGCGGCTGACCCGCGGACGGCCCGATCCGCCGCACGTACCGGCCCTTGGTGGTCTCGGTGACCCGCTCCCCGGTGGTGTGGCCGGCGGCGGACAGCACCGCGTCGCGTACCTCGCGGGACTCGGTGGTGTGGGTGAACCGGGCGGCGCTCGCGCCGCCGTCGAGCAGCGTGACCGCGACTCCGCTCACCGCCGCCAGCCGGGCCACGAAGGCCGGGTCGACAAGTTGCGCGGCGGCCACGCTGCCCAGCAGGGTGCCGGCCGGGTCCCGGCGGTCCACCCGGGCCGACAGCGCGCGGACCGGGCCGGACGTCGCGGCGGTCGACTCCGAGCAGTCCCGCCAGGGTGTCGTCGGCGCGCCGGGCGACGCGTACGTGACCCGCCCGCTGACGTCGCTTATCAGCACGGCCGCGGCCAACCCTCGGCCGACGAGCTGGCCGGCGACGACGGCCGGATCACCGGTGAGGGCGACCGCGTCGGCGGCGGCGCGCAACTGCTGGCAGAGCGCGTCGACCGAGGTCCGCACCGTGGACGCGGCAACGGCGAGCCGTTCGGTGGACCGGGTGCGGTCGACGGCCGTGACGGTGGAGGCGACGAAGAACGCGCCGAGCAGGACCGGGCCGAGCACCACCACGAGGAAGGCTGCCGTCAACCGCCCGCGTAGCGTCACTCGGTCCCCCCGGAAGTTCCGCCTCCGTTGCTTGCGATGCTGACACAGAGCAACCGTGGGAGTGGCGTTGCGTCAGGAGTGTTGCGTGCCAGATTTTTCTGATGAAGCGGAAGTGACCCGAGTGACCAAGCGGGACGCCCGCGTGCGGCTGCTCGCCGGCCGTCGGGCCATGGACGGCGCGACGCGGGCCGAATCGGCCGTACGCGTCCAGGCCGAGCTGGTCGCCCTGGTCCGCCGGCTGCGCCCGCGCCGGATGACGGCGTACGTGCCGGTCGGCACCGAGCCGGGCGGCGCCGACCTCGCCGAGGTGTTACGGGGGGCGTTACCGGCCGACGCCGAGTTGCTCCTTCCGGTACTTCGCGCCGATCTGGATCTGGACTGGGCGGCGTACACCGGTCCGGACGCACTGGCCGCGGCCGGCCGGGGCATCCGGGAGCCGATCGGCCCGCGCCTGGGTGTGCACGCGGTCTCCGACGCCGAGCTGGTGGTCGTGCCGGCACTAGCCGTCGATCACCGCGGCCGGCGGCTGGGCCGCGGCGGCGGCTCGTACGACCGGGCGCTGGCACGGGTACCGGCGGCGAGCCTGACGGTGGTGCCCCTGCACGACGGCGAGCTGGTCGAGGCGCTGCCGGCAGAGCCGCACGATCGTCCGGTCCGCGCGGTCGTCACCCCCTCCGGCGGGATGCGTACGCTTGACGCCGACCTGGGTACGGCGCAGAGTGTCGCGCCCCACACGTCCGCTGGACGAACCCGGTCCGAATGACGCACCATTGGCACTCGAATACGTCGAGTGCCAACTGGCCGAGCCCAGACACCGGAGGAGAACGTGCCTACGTACCAGTACGCCTGCACCGCGTGCGGTCACCAGCTCGAGGCGGTGCAGTCCTTCTCTGACGAGCCGCTGACCGAGTGCCCGGCGTGTCAGGGGCGGCTGCGCAAGGTCTTCAACTCCGTCGGCATCGTCTTCAAGGGCTCGGGCTTCTACCGCACCGACTCCCGCGCGTCCGGCTCGGAGACGTCGGCCGGCGGCACCGCGAGCAAGCCTGCCAAGTCCGACTCGACCTCGACCTCGTCCTCGGGCGGGGATTCCGGGTCGTCGTCCTCCGGGTCGTCCTCGTCGTCCGGCTCCTCGCCGTCGGGGTCGTCCTCGTCGTCGTCCGGCGGATCGAGCGGCGGCAAGGCGCAGACGGCCAGCTCGACCTCCTGACCCTCCGGCGCACGCCTCCGGAGGTCCGGCGGCGTGCCGCATGATCGACACCGGGTCGACGACATGGCGGTGTCCGTTCGAACGGATGCCGTCCTGTCGGCGATCCGCCGCCGGTCGTCGCGTGCGGTCCCCGCCCGAGCTCAGTCCCAGTGCGGGGGGCGTTGGGCGAGGAGCCAGTCGTCATTGCCGTCGCTGCGCTCGCCCCAGCCGTGGTCCGTGTCGTCCGAGGTCTGCTCGGGCAGCACCACGAAGTCGTCGCTCAGGTCGACGGTGCGGTCGTCATCGCCGCGTACGCTCGCCACGCCGGGGTCCTCGATGCTCACGAGCGGCAAGACTAGCGCAGGCCACACCCGCCCGGGACGCTCGCCGACGGATGGGCACACCGGTCAGAAGCGACCCGACCGCCGGCTCCGTTGGTAGCGTCGGACGGCGTGACGACCCCCAGCGCCGGCAGCAGCCCGGACGACCACTGGCGCCGACCCGAGAGCGGCGACGGCCCGGCGGCGAATCAACCCCCACCCGCCACACCACCCACCAGCGGGTACACCGGACCACCACCGAGCGTGCCGCCCCCGGCCGGGTGGCGTCCCCCCGTCCACCTGGAGCCGGCGCCGCCGCGACGGTTGCCGCCGCAGGACACGGCCGCCCTGGACGCGGCCGAACAGCGCTCGCAGCGGGTCACCTACGGCTTCGGGGCCGCCGCCGGCGTGGTGCTGGTGGCTCTCGTCTGCCTGCTGTGCTCGCGGCTCATCTTCTGACCCCGATCCGCGTTGTCGATCCCGCACCGCTCAGAGGGTGGTGCCCCAGACCGCCTCGGCACCCGAGTGCCCGGTCAGAAAGACGTAGACCAGGGCGGCGACGGACAGCACGACGAGCGCCACCGCGAGGATCGGCGTCACCAGTGCCGGCAGCCGTGGCACCCGCCGGTGTCCGCTGGTCACCACGAGAAGCGCGATGGCCACGATCCCCAGGGGCACCACGATCCGGAACAGGATGTCGCCGTAACGCGAGTGCTCGAAGATCTGGTCGAGGATCTGCCCCTGGTAGCCGCGGGCGACCAGGGCATCGGTGAACGCCTCCCCAGACTCGACGGCCACGAAGGCGGTCACCGGCGTCACCACGGCGAGGATCCCCAGCGCCCAGTCCAGTCGGTGCCGCCAGCGCGGCAGCCCCACGTACGCGATGGCCAGCCCCGCCAGCAGTGGGACGAAGACGACCATCGCGTGCACGACGAAGACGTGTACCGGTAGACCCAGGATCTCCTCGAACATCGACACCTCCAGGCGGATCACGGTCACGGGATCGACAGCGTACGTACGGCCACCGGTCGTCCCGGGCTCTCGCCCTAGAGACACGCGGGCGGTGGTGCTCAGGTTCAGCGCCGCTGCGACGAGATCGACCGGGCGGTCGTCCGTCCGCGCCGGCCGGCACCAACGCGGTGGCCGTGGCACGCTTGGTCGGTGGACTCCGATGACCTCGGCCTCTTCGGTCCAGGTTCGGTCACGTGGAAGGTGCACGAGGAGCCGATCCTGATCGTCGCCGGCCTGCGCTCGCTCTACCTCCAGGCGTTGCACCCCCGCGCCATGGCCGGCGTCGCGCAGAACAGCAACTACCGCACCGACGCGTGGGGACGACTGGTCCGCACCGCCACCTACGTGGCGACCACCGTCTACGGCACCACCCTCGACGCCGAGCAGGCCGGAGCGCGGCTGCGTCGGCTGCACGCCCGGCTGCGGGCCGTCGACCAGGCCACCGGCGAGGAATTCCGGATCGACGACCCCGCACTGCTGCGCTGGGTGCACGTCACCGAGGTCGAATCGTTCCTCAGCACCGCCCGTCGGGCGGGTCTGCCGCTCACCGATGACGAGGTCGACGGCTACTACACCGAGCAGCGTCGGTCGGCCGCCCTCGTCGGGCTGGATCCGGCCACGGTGCCGGGCACCGCCGCCGAGGTGCGGGAGTACTACCGTGTCGTCCGGCCCGAGCTGCGGATGACCCGCGAAGCCGCCGAGACGGCGATCTTCCTCACCGCCCCGCCGCTGCCGTGGAAGCTCGGCCTGCCGGCCCGGCTGGGCCTCAACCTGGGCCCGCCGCGCTGGGCGTACCTCGGGATCGCCGGCACCGCGTTCGCGCTGCTGCCCCCGTGGGCACGGCGGATGTACGGCGGGTTGGGGCTGCCCACCACCGAGTTGTCGGCCGACCTCACCGTACGCGCGCTGCGCCTGGCACTCGGCGCGGTGCCACGCCGCTACCTGGAGGGGCCGCTCGTGCAGGCTGCCAAGGAGCGGGCCGCGCGCCGCGCCGCGACCGCGCTGGCCGGCTGACCGACCGGCGGCGTTCCGGCACCGGCGCTCCTGCTTCGGGCACCGGCCGACGGTACGAATCAGCCCTCGGCGGACCTCTGCACGGCCGCCCACGGCTCCTTGCCCGGCGTCTGCGCCCCGGTGGGGCAGTGCCGGCGATAGTCGCACCAGCCGCAGCGCGGCCCGGGCGCCACGGGGAACGCCTCGTCGGGATCACCGCCGTCGGCGACGGCCCGCTCGGCGGCCATGATGTCGCGAGCCGTGTCCTCGGCGCGGGCCAACTGGCGGGCCAGCGACTCGACGGTGTGGTCGTGCCCGGCGACCGTACCGGTCGGCAGGTGGTGCAACTCGACCCGACGACACGGCCGGCGGAACACCCGCTCGGCCGCGTACGCGTAGAGGGCCAGGGCCTGCGAGCCGCGGGCGTCGTCGGCGTCCAGCCCGGTGCGGCCCGTCTTGTAGTCGACGATCACCACCTCCGGACCCTCCGGCCCGGGGCGGGAGTCGATGCGGTCAGCGCGGCCGTTGAAGGCCAGTACGGCGGTCTTGACCGCCACCACCCGCTCGACGCCGAGCGGGTCGGCCTCCGGTTCCAACGTCTCGACGTACGCCTCGAGCCAGCTCAGCGCACGCCGGTAGGCGGCACGCTCCTGCTCGTCGTCGCGGTAGCCCTCCCGGACCCAGGTGCCCTTGAGCAGGGTGGCCAGCGCCTCGGGGCGGCGTCGGTCGACGGGCAACGCATACCAGTTCTTCAGGGCGGTGTGCACGCTCGCGCCGAGCGAGTTGTGCGCCCAGGGCGGCCCCTTCGGCGGCGCGGGCCGGTCGACGTAGGAGTAGCGGTAGCGGCGGGGGCAGTCCGCGTACGCGCCGAGCTTGCTCGGGGTGCAGACGAACAGTCGTTCCGGCATCCCCTCGAAGCCGAGCTGCTCGGCGCCACCGGGACGCTGCTGAGGGGTCCGACCGCCCGCGGCGGGTCGTCCGGCTGAAGAGGCTCGTCGCACGCCTGCGATCCTGCCATCCGCCTGCGACATTCGGCGTGTGCCGGTCAGGTCATGTTCACGTAGTGCGTGACGAAGGCGGCCACCGCGTCGGCGATGAGCTGGACGGCGATCGCGGCCAGGAGCAGGCCGGCGATCCGGGTCAGCACCTCGATCCCGCCGGGGCGCAGGATCTTGACGATGCCGCCGGAGAAACGCAGCACGATCCACACCGCGACCATGACGGCGAGGATCGCGGCGGCGATGGCGGTGAAGTCGCCGAACCCGTCGGCCTGCTGGACGAAGAGCATCGTCGCCACGATGGCACCCGGTCCGGCCAGCAACGGGGTGCCCAGCGGCACCAGGGCGATGTTCGAGGTGACCTGCTGGCTGGGGTCGTCGGCCTTGCCGGTCAGCAGTTCCAGTGCGACAAGTACGAGCAGCAACCCACCGGCGGCCTGCAGGGCGGGCAGGTCCACGTGCAGGTAGTCGAGCAGGGTCTGCCCGGCCACCGCGAAGATCACGATGACGCCGAGGGCCAGCGCGACGGCCTGCCAGGCCGCCCGGTTGCGGTCGCGCGCGGGCAGCGGCCCGGTCAGTGCCAAGAAGATCGGCATCATGCCCGGCGGGTCGGTGATCACCAGCAGGGTCACGAAGACCTCGCCGAACAGCTTCAGATCCACGTGAGCAACCTAGCCGCGCCGTGGTGGGCGAAATACGCGGATCAGGCCGAAGCGACCTCGGTCACGCCGGCGGCGACGATCCGCTCGTACGCCTCGACGCCGGTGGTGAACGCGCCGAGCTGGACGGTCTTGTGGGTGCCGTGGAAGTCGGAGGAGCCGGTGACCAGCAGGTCCAGCTCGGCGGCGAGCGAGCGTACGTGCGCACGCTCGGCCGGGCTGTGGTCCTCGTGGTCGGCTTCCAGCCCGGCCAGCCCGGCGGCGGCCAACTCGGCGATCAACTCGTCGGGGACGACCCGGCCGCGTCGGGTGGCACGGGGATGGGCGAAGACCGCTACGCCTCCGGCCGCCCGGACCAGCCGGACCGCGCGGAAGACGTCGATGTCCTCCTTCGGCAGCCGGTACCGCTCACCGAGCCAGTCCGGGCCGAACGCCGCACGGGTGTCGGCGACCAGGCCGGCGCGGATCAGCGCCTGCGCGATGTGCGGACGACCCACCGTCCCGCCAGCCGCGCCGGTCAGGATGTCCGGCCAGCTCACGTCGATGCCGTCGGCGCGCAGCAGGTCCACGATGCGCTCGCCGCGCTCCTCTCGGGCGGCCCGCACCCGGGCCAGCTCGGCGACCAGCTCCGGATGTTCCGGGTCGAACAGGTACGCCAGCAGGTGCAGCGGCGTCGCCGACTGCGTGCCCGCCCAGCGGCAGGACAGTTCGGCGCCCCGGACCAGGAGCAGTCCGGGCGGCAGCGCCCGTACGGCCGGCGCCCAGCCCGCGGTGGTGTCGTGGTCGGTGATGGCGAGCACGTCCAGGCCCGCCTCGGCGCCGGCGCGGACCAGTTCGGCCGGGGTCAGCGTGCCGTCGCTGGCGGTCGAGTGGGTGTGCAGGTCGATCCGGGGCGCGGAGCCGGTACGCGAGGTCACGTCCCGACGCTACCGAGCGGACCCGAAGATGACTCGCGTAGGGCGAAGAGGTCCCGAACCGTCCGGCGAACCGGTCGGCCCGGGGAACGGACCCGCGACGGGTCAGGAGCCGCTGACCAGGACCGGACGGTCACCGGGCTGGAGGCCGGCCACGGGCACCGGCTCGGCTTGTTCGCCGGCACGTACCCGCTCGACGTCGACCCGGACCAGCCGACCGGAGCTGTCGACGTAGGAGGCGTCCGAACCACTCGTCCAGGCGATGCCGCCACTCAGCGCCGGGCCGGCCGGTACGGCGTTCAGCGTCGTCCCGAGCTGCTGCAGGTCGACCAGGAAAGACCGGTCGGCCATCCCGACCTTTCCGTTGACCAGCAGCCACCGTCCGTCGTCGGACATCCCGCCCGCGCCGTCCGGGCTCAACTGGGCGCCGCAGGCGCGTACCGCTTTCCGAGCCCGCTTCGGATCGAGCAACGCCAGGCAGGTTCCGTCCGAGGAGTTCCCTGCCACCTGGCCCACCAGCCGCCCGTCGGGCAGCGCGCCGTACACGTCCAGGGTGTCCTGCTCGGGCACCGCCGTCAGCTTCTCCGCGCCGGGCCGCCACATGGCGTGACCCGGTCGGGTCGGGTCGAGCCGGACCAGCACGTTGTTGCCGACGAACCGGACGGGCTGCGCGTCCTCCGGGACCGCGATGCGCACCGTGCCGATGAGCTGGGTGCCGACGACTCCCGCCACGAACAGGTCACCGCCATCCCGCCAGGCGACCTGGGTCGCGTCCGGCGCGAGGACGATCTGGGCGGCGCCGGCCAGCAGCACCTGCACCAGGCCGTCGTCCTGGGCGACCCAGAGGGAACGCCCGGCCGTGGTGGGCGCACCGACCACCAGGAGACCGCCACCATTGGGCAACCGGTGGGCGCGTTCGGCGGAGCCGACGCCGGGCAGCGGCAGCCGTTTGCCGTCGGCGTCGATCAGGGTGCCGGCGAGGATCAGGTCGGCGGGCGCTCCCTGCGACGGTGGGGGCGGGGCGATGCTGACCGAGGGGAGCGGTCGAGCCGACAGATCCGGGTCGCCGATCACGACGATGGGCGGCCCCTCGCCGCCGGAGTTGTCGGCGAGGTGTGACATGCCGGCGCCGATCAGCACGGTGGTGACCACCCCGAGCGCGACGCCGGCTCCGGCACGCCGCCGACGGATCCGGTTGGCGCGGCGGATGGCCTGACCCGCCGGGTCGGCGGTCAGTGGACGGGTGACGGCGACCTGGTGCGAGAGGGTCTCCCGCACCGCACCTTCGAGCTGGTCACGTCGCACCTGGTTGAGACGCTGCGGACCGCCCGTCAGGTTGTCGGGTCGCCGCGGAAATGCGCTCACTGCTGATCTCCGGCGCCGGTGCCGACAGGCACGGCCGCCGAAGCGGTGGGCAGCTCGACCGCCGGGGCGATCGGACGGGGCGGGCGGGGTGCGACGGACGTGGGCTCGGCCCGACCTGTGCTGGGACGCGGCACCGCCGCGGAAAGGGACCCCGACACACCTCCGGCCGCGCCGGACCGGGCACCACCGGGCCCTCGGCCGGACCGGGCTGCATCGACACCCGGGCGGGGCCGGAGAACAGCAGCGTCCCGCCCGGGCCGGGTGCTGGCGGCGTTCCCGACAGACCGGGGCGCTGGGGCGAGATCGGGGGTGTCGGTGCCCATGCGTCGACGCAGCGTGGCCAGCGCACGGGATGCCTGGCTCTTCACCGTTCCGGGGGAAATGTCCAACAGTGCGGCTGTCTGTGCTTCCGACATGTCCTCGTAGTAGCGCAGGACGAGCACCGCCCGCTGCCGGCTGGGCAGCTCCTTGAGGTGCCGCCAGAGCAGGTCACGGTCGAGCTGCCGCTCGATCTCGTCGACGCCGGGGCGTTCGGGCAGCACTTCGGTGGGGCGCTCGCCGTGCCAGCGCCGCCGCCACCAGCTCGTCGAGGTGTTGACCATCACACGCCGGGCGTACGGCTCGACCGCCTCGATCCCGCCGAGCCGCTTCCAGGCGAGGTAGGTCTTCGTCAGCGCCGTCTGGAGCAGGTCCTCGGCCGTCGCCCAGTCCCCGGCAAGGAGATAGGCGGTGCGGAGCAGGGCGGCGGAGCGAGCCGCGACGAACTCGCGAAACTCCTCCTCCAACGGGTCCCTGCTCGCCACCACACACCTCCGCACCCAAACCGTCCTGGCAGAGTGCCACGTCAGAGGCGGTCTGGTCCATGACGAAAGGTGCGCACTTGCTCCGATGTTCGGACGAAAACTTTCACGCCCCGTCGTCGGCCTTGGCCTCGTCGGCCTCCTTGCCCAACCGCGCCTCGACGGCCTGCGGCTCGTACATCTCTTCGACGACGCGTAGATAGAGTTCGTTGGGGTTGGGCAGATTCTTGATCTCCCGCAGCGCCTGCTCCTGGCCGGCGGACTCCAGCACGAAGGTGCCGTAGTTGAGGGCCCGGCCCGTCGGGGTCTGCTCGTACTTCATGTCGGTGACCCGGACCAGCGGCATCATGGCGACCTTGCGGGTGACGATGCCGTTGACCACCATGACCCGCTTGTTGGTCAGGATGAACCGGTCATACCACCAGTCCGCGACCTTCCACGCCACCCAGCCCATGACGGCGAACCAGAGCAGCACTGCGATGGTCGTCAGCGCGCCGACGTTGTTGCCGGCGAGGAAGCCCGACAGGTAGCCGAGCACGAAGGTCGCCGCGACGCCGATCAGGAGCGGGTTGGTGAGGTGGATCCAGTGCCGCTTCCACTCGCCCCGGTAGCGCTCGGTGGGGAAGAGGTAGCGGGCGACCAGCGAGCTGGGCTCGTCCTCCAACGGAAGAACCCGTCGGGGTGTCGACCCCATGGCGTCGGCGCGCAGCCCCGCCAGCTCTTCCTCGGAGATCTGGGGCGGCTGGTTGGCCGCGTCGGGATCACGGAGCCAGGCTCGCCCGGACCGCCCTTCGCCGGCATAGCCGGGCCCGTCGCCGTAGCCGACATCGTCCGAAAGGGATGGCCCGTCGGACAGGCCGGCGCCGGCTCCGTAGCCCGGGCCGTCATCGGGCCCGATTCGCGGGATCGGCTCGGTGTCGCGCTCGCGACGCTCCCGGTCGGGGTCGTCCGGGTCGAAGGGTGGACCGGAGGGGCTTCCCATCGACGGCTAGGCGACGAGGCTTGTGAAGAAGTCGCCGAATCCCTGGGCAATGTCCATGATCCCGCCGCCCAACGACTTGAACACATCGGCCGCAGAGTTTGGCCGATAGGCGACGAAGAAGATCAAGAATGCGATTCCGGCCCAGGTGAGGACCTTCTTGACCATGGCGGGCCATCCTCTCGCGCGGCGCCGGGTCCCATTACCGCAGCGGCACCCAGAGTATCAGTGTGGTGTCGTACAGTGAATATCTGCGTCCGTTCTCCGTCAACCCGGAAGAGAAGTCAAGCTCTCCCGGACAGGTACGGGGACGGTGCGCCGTACACGAGTTCGGGCGGAGTCCACTCGGTCAGGTCGTGCAAGACGACGTCTTCCGCGAGGAGGTGACCCGCACTCGCCGGCCAGGCTATCGCATGTAGCCACATTCCCCGAGCCTCGCCGGCGTACGCGCTTCGATCCGTCGAAGAATTCACCAACCACAGTGGAGTCGGTCACCGCGACACTCACATCCCCACCGTCACCCCGCATCGCCGGCACGTCGAGCCGGAACGCCGATCGCGCCGGGGGCGACGGTCAGTCCGGGGGTGGACCGGCGTGCGTACGAATCCACGCGTGCATGGCGATGCCGCTGGCCACACCCGCGTTGATGGACCTGGTGGAGCCGTACTGGGCGATGGAGTGGAGGCGGGTGCAGGCCGCACGAGCGGGGGCGGACAGGCCCGGCCCCTCCTGACCGAACAGCAGCACGCACTCGCGCGGCAGGACGGCGGTCTCGATCGGCCGGGAGCCCGGCAGGTTGTCGATGCCGAGCACGGGCAGCCGCCGCCCGGCCGCCCAGTCGACGAACTCCTCGATCGTCTCGTGGTGCCGGACGTGCTGGTAGCGGTCGGTCACCATCGCGCCGCGTCGGTTCCACCGACGCCGACCGACGATGTGCACCTCGGCGGCGTTGAACGCGTTGGCGTTGCGGACCACCGTGCCGATGTTGAAGTCGTGCTGCCAGTTCTCGATGGCGACGTGGAAGCCGTGCCGATGCCGGTCCAGGTCGGCGACGATCGCCTCGTGCCGCCAGTAGCGGTAGCGGTCGACGACATTGCGTCGGTCGCCCTCGGCCAGCAGCTGCGGGTCGTAGCGCGGGTCCTCGGGCAGGTCCCCCGGCCAGGGGCCC
The DNA here is from genome assembly GCF_040608555.1 of Micromonospora sp. NPDC005172. Classification (NCBI taxonomy): domain Bacteria; kingdom Bacillati; phylum Actinomycetota; class Actinomycetes; order Micromonosporales; family Micromonosporaceae; genus Micromonospora; species Micromonospora sp. NPDC005172. The sequence goes on along the minus strand of NZ_JBEXIL010000007.1, from coordinate 134,288 downwards.
ACACCCACCTCAAGCTGGTCGTCGGTCACGGTCAGCAGAGAGTACGGGCACCCGGACGCTCGGCGATCTCAGCCCAGGCCGAGCGCGTCACCGAGCCGGTCCAGGAAGCGCCGGTCCGCAGGGCCGACCGGACCTCCGTCGAGGCCGGGCACCGCCCGGCAGACGCGGGCCGCAACCGACTGCACCCACTGGCGGTACGCGGCCGAGTCGGCCGGATCGGCGCGCCGACGCAGCACCCGGGCCGCCGCCCGACAGGCGGCCAGCAGGTCCACCAGGTCGGTGAGGCGCGCGGTCGGAGCGGGCGCGCCGTCGTGGCGGGCGTAGATCGCGGCGACCACGGCCCGGACCAGGTCACTGTCGAAGCCGCGGCCGGCGGCCACCGCGTCCAGGCCGGCCAAACCAGCCATCACCCCGCGCTCCGGGCGGCCGGTGCCAGGCGCGGCAGCGGCCACGAGCACCCGAGCGGGCAGGCTGGTGAGCAGGTCCCACTCGGCGGCGGAGTAGACGGCGGTGGTCAAGGGTGCGGCGCGGCGGCCGGCAGAGGGCGGCTCTCCAGCGACGGAGTGGCTCATCGGAACCTCCGGCGTCAGCATAAGCCCCGAAAACGGGACCAGGGCCTCCACCGGCGGAACCTGCTGTCCGATGGTGCCCTGCTCCGGCGTGCGGCCCGGCGGGCGCGTTCAGCGCGGCGTGGGGAAGCTGGGCCGCTCCGGGTCCACCCCGTCGGGCACCGCGCTGGCCGCGTACTCCTTCTTGGGGACCATGACCCGGCGGCGGAAGACGCAGACCATGGTCCCGTCCTGGTTGTAACCCCGGGTCTCCACCGAGACCACGCCCCGGTCGGGCTTGGAGCCGGACTCGCGCTTGTCCAGCACCGTCGTCTCGCCGTAGATGGTGTCGCCGTGGAAGGTGGGCGCCACGTGCCGCAGCGACTCGACCTCCAGGTTGGCGATGGCCTTGCCGCTGACGTCGGGCACCGACATGCCGAGCAGCAGGGAGTAGATGTAGTTGCCGACCACCACATTGCGCTTGAACTGGCTGGACGTCGCGGCGTAGTGCGCGTCCATGTGCAGCGGGTGGTGGTTCATCGTGAGCAGGCAGAAGAGGTGGTCGTCGTACTCGGTGACGGTCTTGCCCGGCCAGTGCCGGTAGACCGCGCCGACCTCGAACTCCTCGTAGTAGCGGCCGAACTGCATCCTGGTCCCCTTCGACGGGCGGCGATGGAGTTCGGCACAGCATGCCTTACCGGTGGTTAAGGCGACGGTCCGGGCGAGACCTCGGCGGAAATGTCACACCGGTCACTCACCAGGGGGGAGACGCAATGAGCGGCGGGGCCCTCCCCGGCACCCGCCGCCCACGCTCTGATGTGAGGAATTCTGCCCTACGGTGCCGTAGCTTCAACAGAGATCGCGGTCACATTTATCTTTTTGTAACAATACTCTCCGTGACGGACGCGGGGTTGATCAGCGATCTCCGCAGGCCGGATAGCTCCTCGTCAGGGCTCAAGTTACCGATTCGTAGCGCTCGACCGGGTGGATCTCCCTGGAAACGCTCCCATTACCGCAGGTCACGCAAGTGCGTCGTGCACTTGCGTTCCGCAGGACGAGATGAACTGACACAGTTCGATGGTCTGCGCGGCCTCCGAGCAGCCCCGGCCACGTTTCGTGCGCAGCCGCCCGGGAATTCGATACGGTCAGCCCTGGTTCTACGGGACGCAGACAACCCGCAGGTGATCGGAGAGTGCAATGGCAACCGTTGAGCTGACCTCGACGAACTTCGACGAGGTGACCGGCAACGACGGCATCGTCCTGGTCGACTTCTGGGCCGACTGGTGTGGTCCGTGCAAGCGGTTCGCCCCGGTCTACGAGCGCTCCTCGGAGAAGCACCAGAACATCGTCTTCGGCAAGGTCGACACCGAGGCCCAGCAGGAGCTCGGCGCGAAGTTCGACATCCGGTCGATCCCGACGATCATGGCGATCCGCGACGGCGTCATCGTCTTCGCCCAGCCGGGCGCCCTTCCCGAGTCCGCCCTCGAGAACCTGATCGAGCAGGTCGAGGCGCTGGACATGGACGACGTCCGCAAGCAGCTGGCCGAGCACAAGCATTGAGCCGTCCGCGTGACGGCACGCGAAGGCCGGGCCCGGTTCGGGTCCGGCCTTTCGTCATGCCATGCCCGGGCACTGGCCCATGATCACCGACCTGGCCAGGCGGAACTGACCGTCGGTGGGACGCGAGACGGTCGGTACATCCCGTATCGTCACGACCCGATGGAGACCCTGACCACCCGCGGGCGCGTGACCCGGCTGGGCGCGACCGCCCTCGGTCTCGTCCTGCTGCTGCTCGGCACCTTCTGGGGCAGCGACGACGACTTCCCGTTCGGCCCGTTCCGGATGTACGCCACCTCGAACCCGCCGAACGCCCCCGCCCCGGACACCCGGGTGGAAGGGGTGAGCAGCACCGGAGCCGTGGTCGACCTCGACCAGGACGCGACCGGCATCCGCCGCGCCGAGATCGAGGGCCAGCAGGCCCGCTACGCCGCCGACCCGGCGCTTCTCGCCGAGGTCGCCGACGCGTACACCGAACGCCACCCGGACGCCGCAGCGCTGGTCGAGGTGCGCATCGTCATCCGGTGGCACGGCATCCGCGCGGGCCGGCCCACCGGGCAGCACACCGACGAGACCGTGGTCCGCTGGCAGGTCTCCGGATGACCGGCTGGCTGACCGAGGCGGTGCCACGCGGTCGGATTGCCGCGTTCCGGACCGTGATCTACCTCTTCGTCGCCGCCGACCTGGTGGTCTTCACCCCGTGGGTACGCACCAGAGCCAGCGTGCCCGGCGAGCTGTACCAGCCCCTGCTGATCGGCCGGCTGCTCCCGCTGCCGACGCCGACGCCGACAGTGGTGGCGGTGATCTTCTGGGTGCTCCTGCTCGCCGCCCTGCTCGCCGCGACCGGCCGGGCGCCCCGGCTGCTCGGCTGGACGGTCTGCACCCTGTACCTCGAGTGGATGATCATCGCGATGAGCTACGGGAAGGTCGACCACGACCGGATCGGCCTGCTCGTCGCGCTGGCCGTGCTGCCCACCGCCGGCCGGGCCCGCCACGGCGACACCACCCGCACCGAGGCCGGCGGCTGGGCCCTGCGGGTCACCCAGATCGCGGTGATCTGCACGTACTTCCTGGCCGCCTTCGCCAAGCTGCGCTTCGGCGGCCTGGACTGGCTGACCGGCTCGGTGCTGGCCCGGGCAATCATCCGACGCGGCACCGACCTGGCCGATCTCGTCGCCCAGGTGCCGTACCTGCTGATCGTCGCCCAGTTCGGCATCGTCGCCTTCGAACTGCTCAGCCCCGTGGTGTTCCTGCTGCCGGCCCGCTGGCGACTGGCGATGGTCGGCTTCTTCTACTCGTTCCACGCGGTGACCATCGCGACCATCACGATCTCGTTCGCACCACACCTGGCCGCGATGACCAGCTTCCTGCCCCTGGAACGGGTACGCCCACTGGTGTGGGCAGGCCGGCTCGCCGGCCGCGGCCCGGTAGACGTCGACACGACGTCGGCGCCGCCCGATCAGACTCCGCCCGATGATCGGGCCCGGCTCGGCGATCAGGCTCCGGCAGTCGGGCGCCCGGTCGGGCCGTAGAGCCGCTCCCTGGCCTCCTGCGGCAGGGAACACGCCGCCGTACCGCCCGGGAGGCGGTGCCTGTTCCGGGCCACCCAGCGGTACACCGGCCAGGCCACGAGGCGCACCGGTGGAAACCTCAGGCCAGCCCCGGCGACCCGCCAGAGCGGGCCACTGGCGGCGAGCAGCTTCGCGATGGCGTCCGGGCCGGCTGCGCGGGTGGCGTCCGCGCCGACCCACTGCACGGCCTCCTCGCACTCGGCCACGCTGAGGCCGAGCGCGTCCAGGTCGGCGAACTGCCAGGGCACCACCCGTGCGCTGGTGGGGATCCGGCGTTCGATGAACTCCGCACAGGTCGTGCAGAACGCGCAGTCACCGTCGTAGACGAAGGTCGACGTCTCCATGGCGCCCATCCTCCCCCGTCGCGACGCCGATCACTCACGGGTGTCCGGCGCGTCACTTGCGTAAGCCTCGTACACGTGTTCGAATAGTGGCCATGCGCTGGGACAACCTCACCGCTCCCCCGGTCGAGGGAGACCCCGAGCGGGCAGCGCCAGCGACGCCACCCCTGCCGCTGGCGCTGCCCGGCGCCGTCGTCCGCACCTTCGACACTCCTGAGTTCGCCGGGATGACGTTCCACGAGGTGCAGGCCAAGTCGATCCTCAACCGGGTGCCCGGCGAGTCCCGCGTCCCCTTCGAGTGGACCATCAACCCGTACCGGGGATGCAGTCATGCTTGTGTCTACTGCATGGCCGGTGACACTCCGATCCTGATGGCGGACGGTCGCACGACGCCGATCAGTGAGCTCGAGCCCGGCGACCGCATCTACGGGACCGAGCGACGCGGTGCTTACCGCCGATACGTCGTCACCACCGTTCTTGACAAGTGGTCCACCGTGAAACCCGCACACCGGGTCACCCTGACTGACGGCACCACGCTCATCGCCAGCGGAGACCACCGGTTCCTCTCCGATCGTGGCTGGAAGTACGTCACCGGGGCTATGCGGGGCACCGGCCAGCGCCCCTACCTGACCACCAACAATCGCCTCATCGGCACAGGCCGTTTCGCATCCGGGCCGAAGGAGTCACCTGACTACCGCCGGGGCTACCTCTGCGGGATGGTCCGGGGCGACGCTCACCTCGCCACCTACTCGTACCCACAGGGGGTCGTGCATCGGTTCCGTCTGGCGCTGATCGACGACGAGGCGTTGAGTCGGAGCGAGCGCTACCTCGCCCAGGAGGGCATCGAGACGCAACGCTTCTCGTTCGCACCGGCCAGCGCCACCCGGCAAGCCCTGTCGGCCATCCGCACCTCGAAACAGCGGGACATCGAAACGATCACCGGTCTGATCCAGTGGCCGGCTGCCCCCACCGACGAATGGCGCCTCGGCTTCCTGGCCGGCATCTTCGACGCCGAGGGCAGCTGCAGTAGAGGCGCCCTGCGCATCAGCAACAGCGACGACACGATCCTCGACCAGACGACGGCGGCGCTGCGCCGGTTCGGCTTCGCCTGCGTGCTTGAGGACCCCGGCAGACCCAACCGGGTGCGGCAGATCAGATTGACCGGAGGTCTTCCCGCTCGGCTCCGGTTCTTCCACCTCACGGACCCGGCCATCACCAGGAAGCGCTCGATCGAGGGCGCCGGGCTGAAGTGCAGGGCGGACCTCAGGGTCGTCGACGTTCAGGCTCTCGGGCTGGAGTTGCCGCTGTGGGACATCACCACCGGCACCGGCGACTTCATCGCCGACGGTGTGGTGAGCCACAACTGCTTCGCCCGAAATACCCACACCTACCTCGATCTCGACGCTGGTACGGACTTCGACCGGCAGGTGATCGTCAAGGTCAACGCCGGTGAGCTGGTGCGACGCGAGCTGGCCGCGCCGAAGTGGCGGGGCGCGCACGTGGCGATGGGCACCAACGTCGACTGCTACCAGCGGGCCGAGGGTCGCTACCGGCTGATGCCGCAGATCATCGCGGCCCTGCGGGACTTCGCCAACCCGTTCTCGATCCTCACCAAGGGCACGCTGATCCTGCGCGACCTGCCCCTGCTGCGTCAGGCCGCCGACGTGACCACGGTTGGCATCTCCTTCTCGGTGGGCTTCGTCGACGACGGGCTCTGGCGTGGCGTCGAGCCGGGCACACCGCACCCGAGCCGCCGGCTCGACGCGGTCCGCCGGCTCACCGACGCCGGCTTCTCCGTCGGGGTGCTGATGGCGCCGATCCTGCCCGGCCTCAGCGACGGCGAGGAGTCGATCGACGCCACGGTCTCGGCGATCGCCGCCGCCGGTGCGACGAGCGTGACCCCGCTGGCGCTGCACCTGCGACCGGGCGCCCGCGAGTGGTACGCCCAGTGGCTCGCCCGAGAGCACCCGCACCTCGTCCCCCGCTACCGCGAGCTGTACCGCTCCGGCGCGTACGCCCCGCAGGCCTACCAGCGGGAGTTGACCGCGCGAGTGCGGATCGCCGCCCGCCGCCACGGACTGCTTCGGGGCGAGGTGGGCGACAATCGCCGCCTACCCGAGCCGTCGCCTACCGCGACCGCCGAGCAGCTGACCCTGCTCTAGTCTCCGTACCGGCAGGCAAGCCCCTGACCTGCCCGAACGTTCAACAGGACAACCTCTTTCCGCACCCCTGCGACGGTGACGGACAGCCGATGGCATCACACACGCAGTGCTTGCGACGGTGCTGGGCCGGAGAGGCGGGAACCTGGCGGCGGCGGCAGACAAGAACAGGGCATGAACGCACCGTCGAACCAGGGGGCCATCGGGACATGACTGTGACCGAGCGCTCCGACGCGCTGTTGGTAACGGGAGCGCCTGAATTGTTCGGAGAGCTGTTCGAGCGGTACGGCGGGTGGCTGTACAACTTCAGCGCCCGCCGGGTCGGGCGGCAGCTCGCCGAGGATCTGGTTGCCGAGACGTTCCTGGTCGCGTTCTCGCGACGGGACCGTTACGACACGTCGATGCCCAATGCACGTCCGTGGCTTTTCGGCATCCTGAGCAACCTGCTGCGCAACTACCACCGCGCCGAGGTGCGATGGCTGCGGGCACTGGAGCAGTCAGGCATGGACCCACTCGGTGGTTCCGGTCAGCACAACTTCGCCGACCGGGCCGACGAACGACTCGACGCCGAGGCTGCCACGCGGGCACTCGCCGGCGCACTCGCCACGATGCCGCACGACCAGCGCGATCTGCTCCTGCTGCACACCTGGGCCGGCCTGGACTATCCGGAGCTGGCCGCCGCACTCGGCCTGGCACCGGGCACCGTCCGGTCCCGCCTCCATCGGGCCAAGGCACGCCTGCGCCTCGCGATGCCCGCCCACTACGCACCGTCCGCTGCTGCGAACGAAGGAAACGCATGAACGACAACGTGGAATCTGACAACGCAGACGTCGAGCTGCTGGTCGCCTTTCGCGAGGACCTGACCGGCGCCCCGACGGACGCGACCGATCGGATGCGGCACGCGATCCTGAACGGGACCGTGTACCGGCGCCCGACCCCGAAGCGCTGGTATCTGCGTCGTCCGGCGATCGCGACCGCGACCGCCTTCGCCCTGGCCGGTCTCGCCGCCGGCAGTGTCGCGCTGGGAACGGCCGACCAGCGGACCGGGCAGACGGGCGGGGCCTCCGCCAGCTCGACCGACGCCTCGCACCCGTCGCAGTTACGCGACGTCGCCTACGTCAGCATGCAGACCCAGGCCGCGCTGGGTGCGGCGGAGGACTACGTCGTGAAGGTGCACGACGCCTACAAGGGCGGCTCGATCGACTCCTGGGAGGACAAGCAGACCGGACGCCGCCGGGTCGACATCTACCGGGGCGACGGCAGCCCGGACTCCACGCTGGTGACTGTCGTCGCCGACGGGAAATCCCGTGGCACCCAGATCAGCCACCTCGAACGGACGTACTTCCAGTTCGTCGAATCGGCGGACAAGGCGACCAGCACGGTCTTCGTGCCGGACGACGCGGCGGGCATCCGGGACTGGCTCGCCCGGGGAAGCCTGGAGATCGTGGGCCAGGAGAAGGTGGACGGGCACGACACCGTGCACCTGCGGTTGAAGGCGGGGAAAGCGGCCTACACCGCGGACCTGTGGGTGGACTCGACCTCGTTCCTGCCGTACAAGACGGTCGCCGACAAGAGCGGCAAGGTGACCGACAGGGCAGAGGTCAGCACCTTCGAGTGGCTGCCCCGCTCGGAGCAGAACCTGAGCCACTTCGATCTGACGCCGCCCGCCGGCTACGAGAAGGCCGGGAGCAAGTCCACCAAGGGCGGCTCGCCGTTCACCCTTCCCGCTGGCCCCGAACGACCCGGGTCGACGACTGACTGACAGCCGTGGATGGCCGGCCTCGGATTCCGGGGCCGGCCATCCACGCCGTGTCCGGCCACCTCGCGTTCTGCGTGACCCGCCGACCGGGGCGGTCTCGGGCGGGCGGCGCTACAGTCGGCGGGTGCGTACCGCTCAGCAGATCCTCGCCGACTCCGCCGTGATCGCCGTCGTTGGCGCGTCCCGCGACCCGTTGAAGGCCGCACACCGCGTTCCGTTGCAGATGCAGCGGTATGGCTGGCGCATCATCCCGGTCAACCCGACCGTCGACGAACTCTTCGGCGAGCGGGCGTACGCGACGCTGGCGGACATCCCGCACCCGGTCGACCTGGTGGACGTGTTCCGGCCGGCCGCTGACGCCGTGCAGGTGGTCCGGGACGCGGCGGCGATCGGAGCGCCGGCGGTCTGGCTGCAACTGGGCATCGTCTCGGCCGAGGCGCGGCGAATCGCCGAGGAGGCCGGCATGGAGTACGTCGAGGACCGCTGCCTCATCGTCGAACGCGCCGCCGGAGACCTGACCCGCCTCCGCTGACCCCCTCTCCCCCGCGATCTTGCACTTTCGGTCGACGTTCTGCCCCGCTATGCACTCTGTGTCGCCACAGCAACTGCAAGATCGCGGGGATTCAGCTGGGGTCAGAGCTTGTACTCCTTGAGCAGGCCTCGACTGATGATGGTCTTCTGGATCTCCGAGGTGCCCTCGCCGATCAGCAGGAACGGGGCCTCGCGCATCAGCCGCTCGATCTCGTACTCCTTGGAGTAGCCGTAGCCGCCGTGGATGCGGAACGCCTCCTGGACGACCTCGGCGCAGTACTCGGAGGCGAGCAGCTTGGCCATCCCGGCCTCGACGTCGTTGCGCTGGCCGGCGTCCTTGAGCCGGGCGGCGTTGACCATGAGGGCGTGCGCGGCCTCGATCTTCGTGCCCATCTCGGCGAGCTTGAAGGCGATCGCCTGGTGCTTGGCGAGCGGCTGGCCGAAGGTCTTGCGCTGCTGGGCGTAGCTGACCGCCAGCTCGAAGGCGCGCAGAGAGATGCCGCAGGCGCGGGCGGCCACGTTGACCCGGCCGACCTCGATGCCGTCCATCATCTGGTAGAAGCCGCGGCCGACCTGGTCGGCGCCGCCGAGGATCGCGGTGTCGGGCACGGCCACGCCGTCGAGCACCATCTCGGTGGTCTCGACGCCCTTGTAGCCCATCTTCTCGATCCGGCCGGGGATGGTGAGGCCCGGGGCGGTCTCGCCGAAGCCCGGCTCCTTCTCCAGCAGGAACGTGCTCATGTTGCCGTAGACGGACTCGGCGCCGGTGTCGGTCTTGACCAGGGTGGCGACCACCGATGAGTACGCCCCGTTGGTCAGCCACATCTTCTGCCCGTTGAGGACATAGGTGTCGCCCTCCCGGACGGCCCTGGACTTGATCGCCGAGACGTCGGAGCCGGTCTCCGGTTCCGACATCGAGAACGCGCCGCGCACCTCGCCGGTGGCCATCTTCGGCAGCAGGCGGGCCTTCTGCTCGGCGGAGCCGTGCTGGGAGATCAGGTACGCCACGATGAAGTGGGTGTTGACGATCCCAGAGATCGACATCCAGCCTCGGGACAACTGCTCCACCACGAGGGCGTAGGTGAGCAGCGATTCGCCGAGGCCGCCGTACTCCTCGTCGATGGTGAGACCGAACAGCCCCATCTCGCGCATGCCGTCGAGGATGTCGGTGGGGTACTCGTCGGCGTGCTCGAGCCGCTGGGCGTGCGGGATGATCTCCTTGTCGGCGAACTCCCGGACGGTCTCCAGGATCGACCGCTGCACATCGGTGAGGCCGGGCGTCTGGGCGAGTCGGGCCATCTCAGCCTCCGGGGATCAGCGCACTACTCGTGGGTAACTGAACGCTCGGTCAGTATCGGCCGCCCGGCCGACCAGGCCAAGGTGACCAGTCCACACAACCGCTGTGAAAAGGTTCACCGCTGCGGGTAGCGTCCGGCAAGAGGGACTTTTCCGGCACGGCAGGAGGAGGACAGTCGTGAGCCACCCGCCGCCGTCGGGCCCGCCGGGGGACGAACCGCCGCCGTCGCCGTACGAGCCGCCCCGGGACCAGTCGCCGTACGCGCCGCCGCCAGCCGGCCAGTCACCGTACGCGCCGCCGCCGGACCAGTCGTCCTTCGGACCGCCGGAACGCTCGCCGTACGGGCCGCCCGCCGACGACCCGTCACCCTACGAGCAGCAGGGCCCGCACCAGCCGGCGCACTGGAGCCAGCAGCCGCCGTACCCTCCGCAGGGCCCCTACGGTCAGTACGGCCCGCCGCAGCGCGGGCCCGGCCGGCCCACCAACATCCTGGCGATCCTCTCGCTGGTGTTCGCCTTCGTGTTCCCCCCGGCCGGCGCCGTCCTCGGTCACCTGGCCAAGCGGCAGATCCGCACCAGCGGCGAGGACGGCGACCAGCTCGCCACCTGGGGCCTGATCCTCGGTTACGTGTTCACCGCGCTGACCCTGCTGGCCTGCTGCGGCTGGCTGGCGCTCGTCGTCCTCGGTAACAGCGACAGTCGCGGCTACTGATCAGCGGAAGCGGGCCTCACGGACGCTGTTGCCGCCGTCCACCACGAGCATCTGACCGGTGATGTACGACGCCGCCGGCGAGCAGAGGAAGCTGATGGCGGCGGCGACCTCGTCCGGGGTGCCCGGTCGACCGACCGGCGTACCCAGACCCTGCTTGATCTCGGCCATCGTGGACGCCGCCGTGTAGATGGTGCCCGGCGCGACCGCGTTCACGGTCACGCCGTCGGCGATCATCTCCATGGCCAGCGCGCGGGTCAACCCGACGACACCGGCCTTCGCCGCGGCGTACGCGGCCTCGGTGGGCAGGGCGTTGAGCGGTCCGGCGGTGGCAGCCAGGTTGACGATCCGCCCCCAGCCCCGCTCGGCCATCCCGCCGATGAACGCACGGCTGCACAGGAACGCGGTGGACAGGTTGCGGTCGATCTCGCCGCGCCACTCTTCGTAGGTCAACTGCGCGACCGGGCGCAGGACCCCCTGACTGGCTCGACTCGCCAGACCGGCATTGTTGACCAGCACCTCGACGTCGCCCAACTGCTCGGCCACCGCGTCGGCAAGCGCACCGACCTCGGACTCGTCCGTCAGGTCCGCGACGAACCCGGTCACGCCCAGCTCACCGGCCCGCTCGTGGATGCGCCGGGTGGTCGACACGATGGCCACCCGCGCGCCCAGGTCGGCGAGCCGACGGGCGGTCGCGTACCCGATGCCGTCCACGCTGCCCGCCCCCGTCACCAGGGCGACCCGACCGTCGAGCCGCATGGTCACCGGGTCCGCGAGCGCGACCGGCTCGTCGGTGCCGGTCGCACCGGTCGACGGGGCCACCCGACCGCGTCGGGCGACACCCGGGCGGCTCACGTCCCGTCGCGGTCGGCTGCCGGAACGGTCCCCGGCACGCGCGTCAGTTGCCATGCCAGCGATCCTGCCCGTTACGACCGGCCCGGGCAATGCGGCACCCGGGAGCGGGGGCGTCGGGTTTGGTCACTGCTGGCTACTCTGGCGGCGCACCCGAGCCGACGGAGATCACGCATGACCAATCCCCCGCCCCCCGGCGACTGGAACGACCCCACCTGGTCGGCTCCGCCGTCGAGCACACCCCCGGACCCGACCCTGGTGGCCGGTCAGCCGGTACCGGCCCAGCCCGGTCCCGTGGACCCGTACGCGCCGGTGGACCCGTACGCGGGCGCTACGTTCGCACCCGGTCAGCCGACGCCCGGTTATGCGCCGCCCGGTTACCCCGCGCCCGGTTACGCCCCGGCGGGTTACCCGCCGCAGTACCCCGGTTACGGCTACCCGGCCCCGCGCAAGACCAACGGCCTGGCCATCGCGTCGCTGGTGCTGGCCCTGGTCGGTCTCACGTCCTGCGGTATCACCGCGCCGATCGGGGCGATCCTCGGTCACGTCGCGCAGAAGCAGATCCGGGCCAGCGGCGAGGACGGCGAGGGGATGGCGAAGGCCGGCATCATCGTCGGCTGGATCGTCACCGCGCTGATGGTGCTGGCGATCGCCGCGTACGCCGCTGTGATCATCTTTGCGGTCACGACGGGCGAGAGCGGCGGCAGCAGCAGCAACTACTGAGGCGGCGAGTTGGTGGCGTACCGCCGGATGCGGGACCGGGTCGACAGCCGGCGGCGGTCGCCCCGGCCCGGCCGCTCAATGCGCCGGTGGGGTGAACGACGAGGTACGGCTCATGCCCGCGGCGCGGCCCTTGGCGGCGATCACCAACGCCATCTTGCGGGACGCCTCGTCGATCATCTCGTCGCCGAGCATCACCGCGCCCAGCTTGCCGCCGGCCTCCGAGGTGTAGTGCTCGTACGCGTCGAGGATCAACTCGGCGTGGTCGTAGTCGGCCTGCGCCGGCTGGTAGACCTCGTTTGCGGCGTCGATCTGGCCCGGGTGCAGCACCCACTTGCCGTCGAAGCCCAGCGCCGCCGAACGCTTCGCCACCTCACGGAACGCGTCGACGTCGCGGATCTGTAGGAACGGGCCGTCGATGGCCTGCTTGTCGTGCATCCGGGCGGCCATCAGGATCCGCATGAGGATGTAGTGGTACGGGTCGCCGGGATAGTCCGGGATCAGCCCGCCGACCACCAGCGACCTCATGTTGATCGACGCCATGAAGTCGGCCGGACCGAAGATGATGGTCTCGACCCGGGGCGAGGCGGCCGCGATGGCGTCCACGTTGACCAGACCGGCCGCGTTCTCGATCTGCGCCTCGATGCCGATCCGGCCGACCTCCAGGCCGATCGTCTTCTCGATCTGGGTGAGCGTCAGGTCCAGCCACTGCACCTGGGCGGCGTTCTGCACCTTCGGCAACATGATGCAGTCCAGGTTCGCGCCGGCGCCCTCGACCACCTCGATGACGTCCCGGTACGTCCACGGGGTGGTCAGGTCGTTGACGCGTACGACCCGGGTCTTGCCGGACCAGTCACCGTCGTTGAGGGCGGCCACGATGTTCTTGCGCGCGTCCGGCTTGGCCAGCGGCGCGACGGCGTCCTCCAGGTCGAGGAAGACCTGGTCGGCGGGGAGCCCCTGCGCCTTGCCGAGCATCTTGACACTGGAACCCGGCACGGCCAGGCACGACCGGCGGGGACGACCGACTGCGGCCATGGATGCGCTCCTTCCAGCGACCGGCGGACGCGCCGAGCCACCTGACTCCGAGAAAACTTAACGATCCCAAAGGGCGTGGTGACGTCACGGTAACCTCGCGCCATGACCGCGGTGAATGGACCTGTGGAAGATCTCACTGGGCGTCGACTGGTGGTGGTGACAGGTGCCAGCTCCGGCATCGGGTTGGCCGCCGCGGTGGCCTTCGCCTGTGGTGGTGACCAGGTGGTGCTCGTCGGGCGCGACCCGGCCCGCCTGCAGGCCGCGGCCGACCGCGTACGGGACATCTCCGGCGAACGTCCGGAGCTGTTCCGGGCCGACTTCGCGGTGCTCGACGACGTACGCGGACTGGCCGGGCGGCTGCGCGACGCGTACGACCGGATCGACGTGCTGGCCAACAACGCCGGGGCCATCGCGCTCCAACCGCTGACCACCGTCGACGGTTTCGAGCTGTCGATCCAGGCCAACCACCTGGCCCCGTTCCTGCTCACCAACCTGCTCGCCGACCGGGTGGGCCGGATGGTGGTGACCGCCTCGGGCGCGCACCGCTTCGGCGCGCTCGATCCCGACGACCTCAACAGGCCGCTGCGCGCCTACCGTCCGATGGGCGCGTACGGCACCAGCAAGCAGGCCAACATCCTGTTCGCCGCCGAGGCGACCCGGCGCTGGCCGGGCGTCCGGGCGTACAGCTTCCACCCGGGAGTGGTGCGGACCCGGTTCGCCAACGACAGCCGACTGGTCGCCTTCGGCATGCGGTTCATGCCGTTCCGCAGCCCCGCGAAGGGTGCCGAGACACTCGTCTGGCTGGCGAACCAGGACCCGGCCCGGCTCGTCGACGGTGGCTACTACTACAACCGCCGGCCGCGTCGGCCGTACCGCAAGGCGGCGGATACACGGCTCGCGGCCCGGCTCTGGGAAGCCAGCGCCACCGCCGTCGGCATCGACGGATAGCGTGGCCGCCATGCTGACGCTTGTCGCGATCGTCGAGTACGCCGCCCAGGCCGAGGCCGCCGGACAACGGTACGAGGACGCCGTGCTGGCCCTGCTCGACCGGCACGGCGGCCGGCTGGAACGGCGGCTGCGCGGCACCGACGGGCGCAGCGAGGTACACGTGATCACGTTCGCGGCCCGCAGCGGCTACGAGTCGTTCCTCGTCGACCCGGAGCGGGCCGCGCTGCGCGCCGAACTCGGCGACGCCGCCCCGACCACCCGCGTCATCGAGGCGCACGACGTCTGAAGCAATCGTCAGCTCTCCAGTGGAGCGGCGTCGGCGGGCAGCGGGGTAGGCGGCGTGGCGCGGCGGCCGGCGCGAGCGCCGCCCAGCACCACCACCGCCACTCCGACGAGCAACAAGGCCATCCCCACCAGCGCGTACGGGCGGGGCACCTGGTGCAGCCAGGCCCAACCGAGCAGCGCCGCGCCAGGCACCTCCAGCAGGATGAGCACGCTCACCGTGGTCGCCGAGATCTTGTGCAGGGCGTAGTTGAACATCGAGTGCCCGAGCAGTTGGGCGCCCGCCACCAGGGCCAGGATCGCCAGCCAGGTGCGCGGGTCGAAGCCGACGAGTCGTACGCCACCGAGGAGGCAGACCACCAGCAGGATCGCTGCGCAGATGCCGTAGCAGATGGTCGTGTAGGTGGTGGTGCTGATGCTCGCGCGGGCCCGCTCACCGAAGGCGGTGTAGACGGCCGCGAAGATGCCGCCGGTGACCGCCAACAGGTCGCCGGCGACGGCCCTGCCGGACACGCCCACGTCCGCTCCGGTGGCGATCACCGCACCGCCGGCCGCCACCGCGACGCCGATCCAGACGACCAGGGGCAGCCGTCGTCCCTGGGCGCGGGCGATCAGCCCCTGCCAGATGGGCTGAGTCGCTCCCAGGGCGGTGGCCGCGGCAACCGAGGTGAGCTGCGCACTCGGCACCCAGGTGGCGAAGTGCGCGGCCAGCGCAACCCCGGACAGGACGCAGAACAGGCCTTCGCGCCGGCCGACGCCGACGGTCAGCCGACGGAACTCGGCCCGGCGTCGCGCCAGGGAGAAGGGGCTCAGGAGGGCGACCGCGAGCAGGTTGCGCCAGAACGCGATGGCCAGCGCGGGAGCGGCGGCGTACGCGATCAACGGTCCGGACGACGACACGGCGACGACGGCCAGGCCGACCGCGCCGGTGGTCAGCGGGTCCAGGGACGGACGGTCGGAAGGTGGAGACACGAGGAGTAATCCTCACACGTATGACGGACAACACGGAGGGTCAGCACTCCGTTACCATCACGCGGTCATGCCGGCGACCACGACCGCCCGGAGGCTTTCCCCCATGCCCAACTACCAGGCGGTGCTGTTCGACTTCTTCGGCACGCTGACCAGTTCGGTGCAGCGTGGCGCCGCGCACCTCGACACCGCCGAACTGCTCGGCTGCCCCAGCGAGACCCTGAGCGAGGTGCTGAACCGCACCTACTACGAGCGCGCCTCCGGCCGACGCGGCGACGCGGCGACGACCATGCGGTGGGTGTGCGCACAGGCGGGCGTACACCCGACAGACCGTGCCCTGCAGGCGGCGGTGGTGTCCCGGCACCGCGCGATCCGCGCGGACACCCGGTTGCGCGCCGACGCGGTGCCCGTGCTCGCGGCCCTGCGCGAGCGCGGCGTCCGCACCGGCGTGATCAGCGACTGTACGCACGAACTGCCGGACTTCCTGCCGCAGCTCCCCGTCGCGCCGCTGCTCGACGTGCGGGTCTTCTCCGTGCAGGTCGGGCGTTGCAAGCCGGACGCGGCGCTCTACCTGACCGCGTGCCGTCGGCTCGGGCTCGCGCCCGACGCCTGCCTGTACGTCGGTGACGGCGGCAGCCAGGAGTTGACCGGTGCCGAACAGGCCGGCATGACCGCGGTTCGGCTGGCCGCGCCCGACCTGGCCGACCACATGGTCTTCAACGCCGACCGCCAGTGGCGCGGCCCGACGCTCGGCACACTGGGCGAGGTGCTCGACCTGGTCGCCACCGACACCGAGGTCCTGGGGGTCGGCGGCCGGGCGGGGTGACGCGCCGATCAGCGGCGGCGGACCCGGTGCAGGCGGAACGGCTTACGGGTGACGCGCACCGCCGGAGTCTCCCGCGGCGTCTCGGCCTGCGCATCGGACGGTAGGTCGGAGCCGGTCAGGGCCGCACCGGCCGGGGCGAGGCGGTTCAGGGCGCAACCCTCGGCGGCCCAGCGGGCCACCAGGTCGGCGCTCGGGCCGGGGGCGTTCAGGCGCTTGCCCGCCACCAGCGGCGCGGCGGTGTCCCACGCCTCGGTGCCCGGTGCCAGCCGGGTCACCCGGGCCGGCCAGGTGACGATTCGACCGCCGTGGTCGCCACGCAGGGAGACCTGCGCCTCGGTGGCGTCGGCGAGGCCCGGCGCCGCCTGCTCACCTGGCCCGCTCACCACGAGGAGCGCCCCCTCCAACGGCGCGCACCAGAGCGCGAGCGCCGGCCCACCGGACACGCTGACCCAGGCCACGGCGGCCTTCTTCATCGCCTCGTCGACCAGCGGCGTGCCACCGGTGGCATCCTCGTCCGTCACACCCGCATCCTCCCGCATCGGCGGCGTCGTTCAGCCCACGAACGGCGGCACGGCGATCTCGCCCCGGGCCACCGGCATCACCTGACCGGCGACTGTCGCGCCGACCGCCACTCCGTTCGCCGCGGTCACCGTGCAGGCCAGCGCGGATGGCCGGCCCATCTCCGCGCCCTGGCGCACCGAATAGCGCGACATCCCCTCCGCCGGCAGCAGCCCGCTGGCCACCAGCCAGACGCCCAGCCCGAGCGCCGCCGAACCGGTCGCCGGATCCTCCGGGACGCCGATCCCCGGCACGAAGACCCGGGCATGCGCGGTTTGCGTGGCGGCGTCCCAGGAGAAGACGCTGACGTGCGCTACCCCCAACCGTTCCGCTGCCGCCGGGTTCACCCGTGCCCGGGCCACCGCGTCCGGGTGGACCAGCAGGTACGGAAACTCCAGCCCGCAGCCGGCCACCCGGGGCGCCGGCCCGTCACGGTCGAGGTCGTCCGCGCCCAGCCCGGCGATCTCCAGCAGCAGCTCCGGGTCCAACTCGGGGCCGAGGGTGGGAAGGCCTCCGGTGAGCGTCGCCCCGGAGGCCGTCACCTCGATCGGGAGTACGCCCGCCCCGCACTCCTGGGTGACCTGCCCCACACCGAACATCCCGCGCCGACTCGCGGTGACCGCCGCGCCGACACTCGGGTGCCCGGCGAACGGAAGCTCCTCGACCGGCGTGAAGATGCGGGCCCGGTAAGTGGCGCCGACCTGCGTCGGTGGCAGCACGAACACCGTCTCGGAGAGGTTGAACTCCAGCGCGAGCGCCTGCATCTGCTCGGTGGCCAGCGCCTCCGCGCCGAACACCACGGCCAGCGGGTTGCCGGCGAACGGGCGGTCGGTGAAGACGTCCACGATCTCGTAGGCCAAGGTCGACATGTTGATAAACACTAGGCGCTTAGGCTGGTGCCCGTGAGTACGCCGACCCGGGTCTACATCGCCCGCCTCGCCGGAGTCGCCGTCTTCGATCCGAACGGTGACCAGGTGGGACGGGTCCGTGACGCCGTGGCACGGCTGCGGGCCACCGCACGTCCGCCCGAGGTGGTGGGTCTGGTCGCCGAGATGCCGATGCGTCGGCGGATCTTCCTGTCCATCAACCGCATCACGTCCATCGACGCGGACGCGGTGGTTCTCGGGTCCGGGACGCTCAACCTGCGGCGCTTCGAGAAGCGCCCGAACGAGCTGTTGGTGCTCCAGGAGCTGCTGGACCGGCGCGTACAGCTCGACCCGGGCGGCCAGCCCGGCTCGGTGGTGGACGTCGCCATGGAGTGCGCCCGCGGCGGCGAGTGGTCGCTGAGCCGGGTCGCGGTCCGCGAGCAGACCAGCCGGCTCACCCGCCGCGGCCACCTGCACCAGGTCGAGTGGGACCGGGTGCGCGGGCTCAGCGGCATCGCCGACAACCGGGGTACGGCGAACCTGCTCGCCGTCCTGGAGGACATGCGCCCGGCCGACCTGGCCAACGCGCTACAGGACCTGCCCGACGCGCGGCGCAACGAGGTCGCGGCGGCGTTGAACGACGAACGGCTGGCCGACGTCCTCAGCGAGCTGCCGGAGCACGACCAGGTCGAGATCCTCGCCGCGCTGGACCGCGAACGGGCCGCCGACGTGCTGGAGGAGATGGACCCGGACGACGCCGCGGACCTGCTCAACGAGCTGCCCCCACCGGAGCAGGACGTTCTGCTCGACCTGATGGAGCCCGACGAGGCCGACCCGGTACGCCAGCTGTTGAAGTACATGCCGGGAACAGCGGGCAGCGTGATGACCTCGGAGCCGGTCATCCTGCCGCCGGACGCCACCGTCGCCGAGGCGCTGGCGCGCATCCGGGAGCCGCAGCTGTCACCCGCCATCGCCGCCCAGGTCTTCGTGACCCGGGCGCCGCAGAACACCCCGACCGGCCGCTACCTGGGCATGGTGCACTTCCAGGCGTTGCTGCGTGAACCGCCGGCCGACCTGCTGGGCAAGGTGGTGGTCAACGACATCGACCCCCTGCGTCCCACCACCCCACTCCCGGAGATCACCCGCCGGATGGCTACCTACGACCTGGTCGCCATGCCGGTGATCGACCGGAACAACCGGCTGGTCGGCGCCGTGACGGTCGACGACGTACTGGACCACTCGCTGCCCCGGGACTGGCGCGACCGGGACGCCCTAGCCGCCCCGGGCGCCTCCGACGCGGTGCTGGACGGCGACGGTGGCTGAGCAGCGGCGCACGGAGCGGCTCGACCAGCCCCGCGAGCCCCGCGGCATCAAACTCCCCCGGTTCGACGCGGAGGCGTTCGGTCGCTGGTCGGAGGGCATCGCCCGGGGCATGGGCACCGCGAACTTCATCGTCGTCATGACTGTGGTGATCGCGATCTGGTTCGGCTGGAACATCCTCGCCCCGGCCGAGCTGCGCTTCGACCCGTACACCTTCACCTTTCTCACGCTGGTGCTGTCGTTGCAGGCCAGCTACGCCGCGCCGCTGATCCTGCTGGCCCAGAACCGGCAGGCCGACCGGGATCGGTTGGCGTTGGAGGAGGACCGGCGGCGCGCCACGGCCCAGAAGGCGGACACCGAGTACCTGGCACGGGAGATCGCCGCGCTGCGGATCGCGCTCGGCGAGGTGGCCACGCGTGACTTCCTCCGCTCCGAGCTGACCCGCCTGGCCGAGGAGCTGGACGAGGCGGGGCAGCGCCGGCAACGTCTGGAGCGCCGGCAGCAGGGGAAGGAAAGCCAGCGGTCGACCGACGGCCCCGGGCTGGACGAACCGCGCGACGAGCTGGACGGCGACTACGCCCGCGACGCCCGGCCCGAGCGCTGAGGACGGCTCATCGTTTGGCTCACACCACCCTCGGCCAGCGGTCGGCCGGGATGCCCCGCGACGTAGCATTGCGGGCATGTCAGCACCCGTGAGCACCGTCGAGGACGCGATCCAGGCCGCGCTGGCCACCGTCAACGACCCGGAGATCCGCCGGCCCATCACCGAGCTGGGCATGGTCCGCTCCGCCACGATCGGTGCGGACGGTGTCGTCCGGGTCGAGCTGCTGCTCACCGTCGCCGGCTGCCCGCTCAAGGACAAGCTGCGTACGGACATCACGGCCGCCGTGGCGGCGGTGCCGGGTGTGAACGGCGTGGAGATCGACTTCGGTGTGATGAGCCCCGAGCAGCGGCAGTCGCTCCAGGCCCAGCTACGCGGCGGCGGGGCGAGCGAGGAGCCGGTCATCCCGTTCGCCCAGCCCGGCTCACGGACCCGCGTGTACGCGGTCGCCAGCGGCAAGGGTGGGGTCGGCAAGTCCAGCGTGACGGTCAACCTGGCGGCGGCGCTCGCTGCCCGTGGGCTCTCCGTGGGCGTGGTCGACGCGGACATCTACGGTCACTCGGTGCCCCGGATGCTCGGCGCGGACGGCCGGCCGACCCGCGTCGAAGACATGATCATGCCGCCGCAGTCGCACGGCGTGAAGGTGATCTCGATCGGCATGTTCACCTCGGGCAACGCGGCCGTGGTCTGGCGTGGCCCGATGCTGCACCGGGCGTTGCAGCAGTTCCTCGCCGACGTCTACTGGGGCGACCTGGACGTGCTCCTGCTCGACCTGCCCCCGGGCACCGGCGACGTGGCCATCTCGCTGGCCCAGTTGCTGCCCAACTCGGAGATCCTGATCGTGACCACCCCGCAGACCGCCGCCGCCGAGGTGGCCGAACGAGCGGGTGCGATCGCCCTGCAGACCCACCAGCGGGTCGTCGGCGTCATCGAGAACATGTCCTGGCTGGAGCTGCCGGACGGTTCCCGCATGGAGATCTTCGGCGCCGGCGGCGGTACGGCGGTCGCCGAGTCGTTGAGCCGGACGATCGGCGCGCAGGTGCCGCTGTTGGGACAGATCCCACTGGACACCCGGGTCCGGGAGGCCGGCGACGCCGGTACCCCGATCGTGCTGGCCGAGCCGGATTCCCCGGCCGCGCAGGCGCTCGGCACGGTCGCCGACCGGCTCGCGCTGCGGCGCGAGTCGCTGCTCGGCAAGCCGCTCGGCCTCAAGCCCGCCGGGCGCTGAGCACCCCGATCGACGACGCCCCGCCGGCCACTCGGGCCTGCGGGGCGCTCTCGTTCGGGTGCCGGATCAGGTGGCGTCGTCGTAGCTGACCCGGGGCGCCGGCGTCGAGGGCGTGCCGGTGGCCGTGCTGGGTCGCGTCCCGTTCGACCGCAGGTCAGCGGCGTTGGCCACGTCCTTCAGGTCGTTGTGCACGCCGTTGACGTCCGCGCGCAGGTTGTCGTAGACGCCCTGCAACGGCTTGCGGATCGCCGCCTCGTCCTCCTCGCTGAGGAGGTGCTTGCGGATGAAGGCCTTCGGGTGCAGATCTTCGAGCTGGATGTCGGTGCCCAGCTCGCGACTGAGGTCGCCGGTGGCGTTGCGGGCCATGTTGCGCAGGTTGCGCACCAGCCGCAGGCCGTCGTTGATCACGGCAGGCAGCCGGTCACCGAAGATCAACAGCGCCAGGAGCAGCAGCGCACCGATTTCCCACCAGTTCAGGTTGTCGAGCATCCCGCGGGCCTCCTCTCGGCGTCAGCAGCAAGACTACGCACGTCGGGCGGCTTTCCGGCAGGGGGTGACCCGCTGTTCACTTCGCATCCGCCGCGAGTGTCACCGACGTGTTCCGGCGCGCGCTGCCCCGCCGGAACTCGACGGTCACCACCGACCCCGGGGCGAACTTGCGGACCAGCGCGATCAGGTCGGTCGGTTCGGTCATCGGTCGACCGTCGAGCTTCAGGATCACGTCCCCGACCTTGAGCCCGGCTCCGGCCGCCGGGCCGGAGGGCTCCACGGCAGCCAGTCGTACGCCGCCGCCGGCACCCGCGCCCGGGCCACCGACCTGGGCGCCGATGACCGTACGCCGGGCCTTGCCGGTGCCGATGATCTCCTGGGTCACCCGCTTGGCCTGGTTGATCGGGATGGCGAAGGCGAGCCCGATGTTGCCGGCCTCCTGCCCCTCGGCCACCAACGACTTGATCGTGGAGTTGACGCCGACGACCCGCCCGGCGCCGTCGACGAGCGGGCCGCCCGAGTTGCCGTGGTTGACGGCGGCGTCGGTCTGGATCGCCGCGTAGTAGCGCACCGGACCGCCCGGCTCACCGGCCTGCATCGTCCGGTCCAGGGCGCTCACGATGCCGGCGGTGACCGTGTTGGCCAAGGACAGCGGTGAGCCCACCGCGAGGACCGGGTCACCGACGGCCAGCGCGTCGGAATCGCCGAACTCCACCGGGCGCAACCCCGTCCGGTTCACCTTGATCACCGCGATGTCGGACTCCGGGTCCTGGCCCACGACGGTCGCCGGAGCGGAGCTGCCGTCGTTGAAGACCACCGAGGCCTTGCCACTGCTGTTGGCCACCACGTGGTCGTTGGTGATGACGTGCCCGTCCGCGCTGGCGATGAACCCCGAGCCCTCGCTGATCCCGCCGAGGCTGCTGACGCGGATGGTGACCACGCTGGGCAGGACGCGTTCGGCGACCCCGGCCAGCGACTCGGGTCTGCGCTGGGCCAGCGCCGGCGGCTCGGCGGCCTGCGCCCCGAGCACCGTGCCGGCCGCGCCGCCCCGCACCGCGAACGCGTAGCCCAACGCGCCGCCGAGGGTGCCCGCCAGCAGAGCGGTGATCACCGGAATGAGCAGGAGGTGCCGCAACGTCGGCCGGCCCGGCGCGTCCGGGTCGGTGACCGGCTCGGGCTCGGTGCCGGCGGCCACCACCTGAGGCACCACCACCGCAGCGGGTGCCGCCGGGTCACGCCACGGATCGCCGAGCGCGTCGGACCACCACGGCGACGCGTCGGCTGCGGCGGACCCACTCGCGGTCGGCCGGGGCGGGCCCGTGTACGGCACGGTGGGCGCGGGCGACGGCCCGGCCACGGTGTCGCCCGCCGAGGGCACCGGCGCGGTGCCGCTCCCCGGCGCGGCCGACGGACCCGCCGACGGGGCTCCTGCCCCCGGCGGGCGCGCCGGAGCCGGAGTCTCACCGTCCCGGCGCCATTCCCAGCCGTCGGTCACGTCGGTGCCTCCCAGTCCGTCCCCCGGATTCCGTACGGCGTCGCCCGGCCACGGTTCGGCGCGGTCGAGGCTGACGGAATACCGCTTCCAGGATTGCACGGATGCGCGCGGTGGAGTCAGCGGTTGCCTCTGGTGATCGTGGAGGGACGGAGGCGCGGCTGCGCCCCGCGCCGGTCGCCTCTACGCTCACAGTGCCAACCCGCCCCCCGCACCACGCGCCGCCCGGAGGTGCCCCATCGCCACGGTCGCCGGTTCCGGCAGTTCGACGACGCAGGCTCAGCAGTTCGCCGAGTCGTACGTGACCGAGGATCTCGTGCTCCGCACCGCCCGCAGCCTGGCCCACGAGGTGGGCCTCGAAGCGGTCACCCCCGGAGCGGGGGCGGCGCTGCGGCTGCTGGCCGCTGCCGGCAACGCCCGCGCTGTCGTGGAGATCGGCACCGGCACGGGCGTGAGCGGTGTCTGGCTGCTGCGCGGCATGCGTGTCGACGGCGTGCTCACCACCATCGACCTGGAGGTGGAGCACCAGCGGATCGCCCGCCGGATCTTCACCGAGGCGGGCTTCCCCGCCGGCCGTACGCGCATCATCACCGGCCGAGCGCTGGACGTGCTGCCCCGGCTCGCCGACGGGGCGTACGACCTCATCTTCGTCGATGCCGAGGCGACCGGGTTCCACGCCTTCGTGGAAGCGGCGCTGCGGTTGCTGCGCCCGGGTGGCGTGCTCGCGCTCAACGGGATGCTGGCCGGCGGCCGGATCGCCGACCCGGCCGCCCGGGACGCGGAGACGGTGACGGTCCGCGAAACGGTCAAGGCACTGCGGGAGTCGGAGCACTGGATTCCCGCGCTGCTCCCGGTCGGGCACGGGGTCCTCGCCGCCGTGAAGTGCTGACGGGTGCCCGCCGCCGTACGTCGCTGACGGTCAGTCGACGGCTGCCAGCCAGCGCAGCAGCGAGCGGACGCCCCAGCCCGTCGCGCCGCGGCTCAACTCCGCCTGGTCGCCGTCCGCCCAGGACGGGGCGGACATGTCCAGGTGCAGCCAGCGGTCCCGGAGGTCGCCGGTGAACTCCCGCAGGTAGAGCGCGGCCGTCACCGAGCCGGCACCCTGGGTCGGCGCGCTGTAGAGGTCGGCGATCTCGCTGCCCAGGTACTCGACGTAGTCGCTGTGCAACGGCATCCGCCAGGCCGCCTCGCCGGCCGCCTCGACCGCCGCCAGCACGTCGGCCGCGAGGTCGTCGTTCTCGCTGTAGAGGGCGGCGGTCCGCTTGCCCAGCGCAACGGCGTTGGCACCGGTGAGGGTGGCGAGGTCGACGATCAGGTCGGGCTTGAGCTGCCGTACCGCGTAGGCCAGCGCGTCGGCGAGGACGAGGCGGCCCTCGGCGTCGGAGTTGGTCGTCTCGCTGGTCGTACCGCCGTAGTGCCGGATGACGTCGCCCGGACGGAACGCCGAGCCGCTGACCATGTTCTCGGCGAGCGGGGTCAGGGTGGTGACGCGCACCGGCAGGCGCAGCGCCGCCGCGCCGAGGGTGGCGGCGACGACCGCCGCGGCACCGGCCATGTCCTTGCGCATCAGCTTCATCGCGGGCACCGGCTTGATCGAGATGCCGCCGGTGTCGAAGGTGATGCCCTTGCCGATCAGCACCACGTGGGTACGCGCGTCCGCGGGATGCCACTCCATCTCCAGCAGACGTGGACCGCTGGCCGAGCCACCGCCCACGGCGAGGATCCCGCCGAAGCCCTCGGCGGCCAGCTCGGCCGGGCCACGGACCATCAGGCGCAGGCCCGGCAGGTCGGCGGCGGCAGTGGTCACCTGGTCGGCGAACCACTGTGGGGTCTTCACCGAGGAGGGGGTGTTGGTCAGGTCGCGCGCGAGGCGGGTCATCGCCGCGGTGGTCCGCGCGGTGGCGATGGTGTCCTCGTGGGCCGCGGGGTCGGCGACCAGCAGATCGACGCTACCGAGCGCGGGCGGCCCGCCGGCGTCGGTCAGCCGGAACCGGTACGAGGCGAGCAGCAACCCCTCGGTCAGCCCGCGAATCGCGGCCGGGGGCACCTCGGCCGGCAGCGCGATAGTGATGTGCGTCTCATCTGCCGCAGAGCGGGCCAGAGCCGCGCCAGCGGCCCGCCAGGAGGATTCTCCGCCGTCGCCGATACCGAGCAGCACCAGCCGACCAGGGCTGAGGCCGGGACGCAGCTGGGTGCTGATCTCGCCGGCCCGTCCGCTCAGTCGTGCGGCCGGCACCAGCGCGGCCGCCTCCTCGGTGGTGCCGTCCGGCGGCGTCACGGCAGCGGGCACCAGCTCCGCCGAAGCGTCACCTCCCGCCGCCGGGTCGATGGGACGCACGGGCAGGACGAGGACGTCGAGCCGTTCGGGCTCGGCGAGCGGACGGATGGCGAGCACGCGGAACCGCACCTCCAGGAGATTTCACAGAGTGGATCGGGCCACTGCCCGTGCACAGATATGAAGACCCTGAGCCACCGGCGATCCCGGTGGCTCAGGGTCCAAGAAACGCTCCGACCGGCGTACGCCGTCCGGGTCGTCCCTCACTCAGCCGGCGGCTGCCTTCAACGCGTCACCGAGCGCGTTGGCCTCGTCGGGAGTCATCTCGACGACGAGCCGGCCACCGCCCTCCAGCGGGACCCGCATGACGATGCCCCGACCCTCCTTGGTGACTTCCAGCGGACCGTCGCCCGTCCGCGGCTTCATCGCCGCCATGTTGTCTCCCCTCAGACCTACACCAGGGTCGGTGGGTTGCCCCACAGCCACTTCGTCACGACCACCCGCAACGCTCGCGGGGGTGTCGACAGACGATTTTCCCTGATGAACACCGCCGGACCCAAACCGGAGCAGCATTGATGTAACAGCATCTAGCTTATCTTGAGAAGGCCTGTCACAATGTGCGGTCATGCAGGCACGGTCGGCACTCTTCGACCTGTACGGCGACCACCTCCGGCCGAGGGGTGGCCGCGCACCGGTCGCCGCCCTGGTCAAGCTACTGGCGCCGTTGGGAATCGCGCCGCCCGCCGTTCGCACCGCCGTGTCCCGGATGGTGCGTCAAGGCTGGCTCGACCCGCTCCGGCTGGCCTCCGGACCGGGATATTCGATCACACCAAAAGCCGCTCGACGACTCGACGAGGCGGCGGCCCGGATCTACCGAACCGGCCGGGTCACCTGGGACGGCCGGTTCGATCTGCTCGTACTCGACGCGCCGGGCTCCCGGCGGGACCGGCAGCGACTCGCCGCCACCCTCAGCTTCCTCGGGTACGGCACCCTCGACGAACAGACGTGGGTGGCGACCCGGCCCGGCGAGGACGTCGACCTGCTGCTGGCCGAGGCCGGCATCCGGTTCGAGCGGTTTACCGCCGCACACTTCTCCGGCACCCCCGGCGCGATGGGCGTCGTCCGCCGCGCGTGGGACCTGGCCGAGATCGGCCGGGCGTACGAGCGGTTCGTCGCCGACCAGCGCCCGCTCCTGAGCGCGGTCACCGTTCGCAGCAGCGACGAGGAGGCGTACGCGGTCCGGTTCCGGCTCGTGCACGCGTGGCGTACCTTCCTGTTCCGGGACCCGCAGCTCCCTCCGGCGCTGCTGCCCGAGCGCTGGCCCGGCACCGCCGCGGCCAGCTTCTTCGACCGGCACGCGGCCCGCCTGCGTCCGGCCGCCGACCGGTACGTCGAGCAGTGCCTCGACGCCGGCAACCGCATCGTTCGACAGAAGGGTCGTTAGACACGTGACCGAGCCGTTGCTCGTCGACCGGACCGACGCCGTCGTCACCCTCACGCTGAACCGGCCGCAGGCGATGAACGCGCTCGACGTCGCGTTGAAGGAGGCGCTGCGGGACACCCTGGCGGAGCTGGAGACGGACCGGTCGTGCCGAGCGGTCGTGCTGGCCGGGGCGGGCGGGTCGTTCAGCGCCGGCCAGGACCTGCGCGAGCACGTCTCGACGCTCGAGAACGGCTCGAACGACCCGCTGGGCACCGTCCGGGTGCACTACAACCCGATCGCCGCCCGGCTGGCCAACCTGCCCAAGCCGGTCGTGGCCGCGGTACGCGGCATGGCCGCCGGGGCGGGCGCGTCGCTGGCCTTCCTGGCCGACATCCGCATCGGCGGGCCGAGCACCAGCTTCCTGATGGCTTTCGCCAAGGTCGGCCTGGCCGCCGACACCGGCGCCTCCTGGACCCTGCCCCGGCTGGTCGGCCACGCCAAGGCGGTCGAGCTGCTGATGCTGGCCGAACCGGTCCGCGCCGAGGAGGCCTGCCGGCTGGGGCTGCTCACCCGACTGAAGGACGACGACGAGCAGGTGCTGCCGGCCGCACAGGAACTGGCCGCTCGGCTCGCCGCCGGCCCCACCATCGCGTACGGGGCGATCAAGCGGCAGCTCTCGATCGCCGACGCCGGCACGCTCGCCGACGCGCTCTCGGCCGAGGCCCAGGCCCAGGCCATCTGCGGCGCCACCGCCGACCACAAGGCGGCCACCCTCGCGTTCGTCGCCAAGCAGAAACCGGTCTTCGAGGGACACTGAACGCGATTCGCACCCCATCCTTACCGTCCTCGTACGCGGGCCGCCTAGCGTCGACGTCCATGAGCGATCGTGAAGCGGTGGCGCACCTGCTGCGTCGGGCCACCTTCGGGCCGACCGCCGACGAGGTGGACGCGGCCGAGCGGGCCGGTGCGGCGGCGACCCTGGACACTCTGCTCGCCCCCGGGCGAGCCGACCGGGGCGCGGCGGCCACGCCACCGCCGGCCCTGCCCGCCGACCCGTACGCCGCGCTGACCAAGGAGTCCACCCGCGAGCAGCGGCAGAAGGCCAACGCCCAGCGCAAGGAGCAGCTTCAGCAGGTGACCCTGTGGTGGCTTGACCGGATGGTCGCCGCCGAGGACGGGCTCACCGAGAAGTTGCTCTTCTTCTGGCACGGGCACTGGGCGACGAGCGCCCAGAAGGTCAAGTCGGCGCGGATGATGCTGGGCCAGTTGGAGACGCTGCGCCGGCACGGACGCGGGCCGTTGGCCCCCCTGGTCGCCGCGATGGTGCGCGACCCGGCACTGATCATCTGGCTGGACGGGCAGAAGAACACCCGTAAGGCGCCGAACGAGAACCTGGCGCGCGAACTGATGGAGCTGTTCACCCTCGGCATCGGCGGTTACACCGAGGCCGACGTGAAGGCCGGCGCGCGGGCGCTGACCGGCTGGACGGTCGA
The DNA here is from genome assembly GCF_040608555.1 of Micromonospora sp. NPDC005172. Classification (NCBI taxonomy): domain Bacteria; kingdom Bacillati; phylum Actinomycetota; class Actinomycetes; order Micromonosporales; family Micromonosporaceae; genus Micromonospora; species Micromonospora sp. NPDC005172. Next base: position 106,440 of record NZ_JBEXIL010000007.1, on the reverse strand, counting down.
CCGCCGTACCGGAGCCGCCAGCTTCGAGGCCAAACGACACGAACCCGGGGAGAAGACGATCCTCGGACAGTCCGGCCGCTTCGACGCCGAGGCGTACGCCAAACTGCTGACCGCCCAGCCGGCGGCGGCGACGTTCGTGGCCCGACGGCTCTGGTTCCGGTACGCCGGCACCGACGTCCCGACGCCGGACAGCCTGGCCGGCGCGGACACCGTCGCCACGCTGCGCGCGGTGTTCTCGTCGCCGGCCTTCGCCCAGACCCGCGGCACCCTGGTCAAACAGCCCGTGGAGTGGATGGTCGGCGCGCTGCGGCAGCTCGGCATCCGCCCCAAGGAGTTGCCCGAGCAGCAGCGCAAGCAACTGCTGAGCGGCCTGAACGCGCTGGACCAGGTGCCGCTGCGACCGCCGAGCGTCGGCGGCTGGCCGGCCGGCGCGGCCTGGCTGACCACCTCGTCGTTGCAGGGTCGACTGCGGCTGGCCGGGATGCTCGCCGCCGCAGCCGCCCCGGCGGTGCTGGGCCGGCTGACCGCCGCGCCCGCCGCCGGCCGGGCGGACGCCCTCGCCCGGCTGCTGGTCGTCGACGGTTGGGGCGCCCGCACCCGGGCCGCCCTCACCCCACTGGCCGGCGAACCCCGCAAGCTGCTGGCCGCCGGCCTGGTCAGCCCCGAGTACACCGTCAGCTGAGCGGAGGAGTCGCGAAGATGGACGCCCTGACCCGACGTAAGTTCCTGCTCACCAGCGGGGTGGTCGGCGCCGGCGCGCTGGCCGCCGGCGCTGGCGCGTACAGCCTGCGGGACCTGCTGGACACCGCCGGTGACCGCGATCCGCAGTCGCAGACGCTGGTCCTGGTCACGCTCTACGGCGGAAACGACGGCCTGAACACCGTCATCCCGTACGGCGACCCGGCCTACCGGGCGGCCCGCCCCGAACTGGCCTACCCCGACGGCGAGGTGCGCCGCCTCGACGACGACTTCGGCCTCAACCCGGCGATGGAGGGCCTGCACAAGCGGTGGTCCAACGGCGGACTGGCGATCGTGCGCGGGATCGGCTACCCGAAGCCGGACCGCAGCCACTTCCGGTCGATGGACATCTGGCACACGGCGCAACCGGACCGGCCGGGCACCACGGGTTGGCTCGGTCGCTGGCTGGACCGGGCGGGCGGAGACCCTCGGCTCGCGGTCTCGTTCGAGCCGGCGCTGCCGCCGCTGCTGGCCGGTGAGCGCAGCGCGGGCGCGGCCGTGCCGGTCACCGACCGCAAGGCCGCCAAGGGGCTGTCGGTGGAGACGTTGAAGGCGTTCTCCGCCGCCGAGGCTGGCGAGTCGTCGGCCCGCGCCCGTGCCGCCGCCTGCTTCGCCGACATGCGCTCGGTGGACGAGATGATCCGCGAGGTCCGCGACTCCGGCGACCCGGACACGGCGGACCCGGACGGCGAGCAGGCCCCGGCCACCGCCACGGGCGGGGCGCGTACGCCTCTCGACGCGCAACTCGACCTGGTCGCACAGTGCGTGGAGGCCGGGGTGTCGACCCGGGTCTTCTCCGTGTCCCTGGGCGGCTTCGACACCCACGCCGACGAGAAGCAGTTGCAGGCCGTGCTGCTGGGCCAGCTCGACCGGGCGTTGACCGGGTTCGCCGACCGGATGAGCCGCACCGAGGCGGGCCGCAAGGTGGTGGTGGCCGTCTACTCCGAGTTCGGCCGGCGGGTCCGGGCCAACGCCTCCGACGGCACCGACCACGGCACCGCCTCGGACATGCTGCTGCTCGGCGCGGGAGTGCGCGGCGGCTGGCACGGGGACGCGCCCAGCCTCACCGACCTCGACGACGGGGACCTGAAATTCACGACCGACTTCCGGGACGTCTACGCCACGCTGCTGGAACGTGTGCTGGGCGCCGATCCGGGCCCGGTGCTCGCCGACTGGCGCGGACGTCTCGACAAGCTGTTCTAGCTTAGTCGTCCTCTTCCGGGTCCTGGTTGGCCTCCGCGCCGAGCACGAACGCCTGCATGGCCAGCTCGTCGCCGGACGGTGCGACGAAGGCGGGCAGCTCCCGCGGCCCCAGCTCCTGCACGTACGACCAGAACAGGCGTACCGCCTCGGCCGGCGTGCCGGCCTCGATCGGCAGGTCCAGGCTGACCAGCCAGGTACGCCGGGCCGGGGGCGGGCCGAGTTGGTCGGCCAGCGCCCGGAAGGCGGCCGGGTCCAGGGCGGTGACCGGCCCGTCGAGGGTCAGCAGGTCGGCCGGCACCGGCTCGTCGAAGGCCCGCCGGGTGTACGTCACGACGAGCGTCTCCGGCTCGACCGGCGACTGCGGATCGTCCGGGTCCTCGCGGTGACGCCGGGTCGGCGCGCTGACCCGGCCGAGGGCCACCAGGCGCGGCGGCGCGTCGGCCAGCACGGCCACCCGGTCACCGGGTTCCGGCCGCCCGGTCTCGCTCAGGCCGGTCAACCTCAGCGAGTCGTGGTGCACGAGCCGCTCGGCCTCGTAACGCGCGGCGGGCAGCAGCACCGCCCAGGTGCCCGGCCCGTCTGCGTGGCCGGACCCGTCGGCCCGGTACGCGGTCTCGGTCGTCATGCCTGCCATCCCATCACGCCGTCCGTCAGCGGGTGACGTGACAGCCGACGATGTGATCGTCGACCATCCCGGTGGCCTGCATGAGGGCGTACGCCGTGGTGGGGCCGACGAAGCGGAAGCCGCGCTTCTTGAGCGCCTTGGCCATCGCCGTCGACTCGGCGGTGATCGGCGCCAGCTCGGCGAACGAGGCGGGACGGGCCGGCCGCCGCTCCGGCGCGTACGACCAGAGCAGCGCGGACAGTCCGTCGGGCAGGTCCAGGGCGGCGCGGGCGTTGGCGATCGCCGCCTCGATCTTGGCCCGGTTGCGGACGATGCCGGCGTCGGCGAGCAGCCGGACCACGTCGGTGTCGTCGTAACCGGCCACGGTGGGGATGTGGAACTCGTCGAAGGCCAGCCGGAACGCCGGTCGCTTGCGCAGGATGGTCAGCCACGACAGCCCGGACTGGAACGCCTCCAGGGTCATCCGCTCGTAGAGCGCGTCGTCGCCGTGCAGCGGCCGCCCCCACTCCGTGTCGTGGTAGACGGCGTAGTCCGGGGTGCTCGCCCCCCAGGCGCAGCGGGCCAGCCCGTCGGCGCCGATCACCAGGTCACTCACGTCGCACACGCTAGGCCATCGGACCGACAGCCGGACTCACCGGCGGCACGTGGTCAGGGCAGGCGGCCCTGCTCGACCAGCCGCGCGAACCTCTTCAGCGCCTGGGTGAGGCCGAACTTGGAGCCGGGCCAGAGCACCGGCCACGCCAGTCGACCGGCCCGACCGCCCGGCAGGTGGAACCACTCGTGCCAGACGACCTGGGTGCGGGCCTGGCCGAGCTCGGTGCAGCGCAGGACGCCGGGGCCGCGCAGTACCTGGCCGTGGTGCACCACGCCGATCTCGTACGGCTCGTCCACCCGGACCACCCGCATCTCGTCGCGGAGCGTCGCCCGGCCGAGCGCGGTCACCGCCTCGATCCGGCTGCCCTCGCGCCCGTCGCCCTCGACGACCCGGACCCGGGTGAACGGAATCCAGTCCGACTGCCGTTCCCAGGCGAGCAGCGCGGCGAAGACGCGGGGCGCCGGGGCGTTCACGATGACCGTGGCGGTCACCTCACCGGCGCCGGGTTGGGCCGCCTCCTGAAGATCATCAACGCCCTCCGGGCCGGTCACGCCGACTCCGACCGGACCACCGCGCCGTGCGGTCCGACACCCCCGGCCGGCTCGATCTCGGCCTCGGCGGCATCGGTCGACTCGTCGTCGCCGGAGGTGCGCACGCCCGCCTCGTCGTCGCCGGAGGAGCGCACACCCGCGTCGTCGGCGGCCGGCGCCACACCGTCGGCGTCCGCCGCCGAGGAGGTGGCTGACGGAGAGCCGCCCAAGCCGACCGGCGTCGCCTCGTCGTCGGCGAGTGACGCGTCCGCGTCCGGCTCGGTGGCGGCGGCGTCCGGCGTCGCGACGGCGGCCTGCTCGCGCGCCCGGCGCAGCACCTCCGCGTCGTCGGTCCGGCCCTCGCGCAGCGCGATGACCTCGGCCTCCAACACGCCGATCAGTTCGGACTTGTAGCCGATGTCGTAGGCGGCACGGCGCATCGCCTGGTCGACCTGGGACATCCGGTAGCCGCGCAACCCGGTGTCGAACCGGACCGCGCCCACGTCGGATTCGCGCAGCGGCCGGGTGCCCGGCAGCGGGACTGCCTGCGAATCCGGTTCCGTCGGAGCGAGGCCGGGATCGCGGCCACCGACCAGCACCGTCACACCGAAGACGACCGCCGCGACGGTCAACGCCACGACCAGGAGGAGCAGAAGCTGACCCATGCACTGATCGTGGCACGACAGCCCGCCGGTAGCGACCCCACCACCCCGATCACCCATCGACGCCCACGCCCGCCCCGCGCGCGCCCGGGACGGACCGGCTAGCGTCGGTGGCGGCCGGAGCAGCGGCAACGGCGCGCAAGAGGCGGGAGGCGTCATGGCCGGGGCACTTCGGCTTGGTTCGCGGACGTTCGCGCCGGGTGAGCTGGCGGTGATGGCCATCGTCAACCGCACACCGGACTCGTTCTTCGACCGGGGCGCCACCTTCGCCGCGGACAGCGCGCTGCGGGCCGTCGAGCGGGCGGTCGCCGCGGGCGCCGAGATCATCGACATCGGTGGGGTCAAGGCCGGGCCGGGCACCGAGGTGGACGTGGCCGAGGAGATCCGCCGCACGGTGGATACCATCGCCGCCGTACGGGCAGCCTTCCCGCAGGTCGTGATCTCGATCGACACCTGGCGCGCCGAGGTGGCGACGGAGGCGGTGGCGGCCGGCGCGGACCTGCTCAACGACACCTGGTCGGGCGCCGACCCGACGCTCGCCCAGGTCGCGGCGAGCACCGGCGCCGGGCTGGTCTGCTCACACGCCGGCGGGCTCGTCCCCCGGACCCGTCCGCACCGCGCCGCGTTCGACGACGTGGTCGCCGACGTGGTCACGACGGTGACCGGGCTCGCCGAGCGCGCGGTGGCGGCGGGGGTACGCCCCGACGGAATCCTCATCGACCCGGCGCACGACTTCGGCAAGAACACCCGGCACTCGTTGGAGATCACCCGCCGGCTGGACGAGCTGACCGCGACCGGGTGGCCGGTGCTGGTGGCGCTCTCCAACAAGGACTTCATCGGCGAGACGCTCGACCTGCCGGTGGCCGAACGGCTGGAGGGCACGCTCGCCGCCACGGCGGTCTCCGCCTGGCTGGGCGCCCGGGTGTTCCGGGCCCATCAGGTCGGGCCGACCCGTCGGGTGCTGGACATGGTCGCCTCGATCCGCGGCGACCGCCCACCCGTGGCCACCAGACGAGGCTTGGCCTGACCCCACCCGGGGAAATGGGTGGGAGGGTCAGGTCCAGCGGAGGATGTTCCTGCGCCAGGCGTAGAGGATGCCGAGGGCGAGCACCGCGACGAACACCGCCATCTCCACCACCGTGACCAGGCCGAAGCCCGGCCGGTCGAAGACCACCGCCCAGGGGAAGAGGAACACCGCCTCGACCGCGAACAGCACGTACAGGTAGGCGTAGACGTAGTAGCGGATCTGCATCTGCGCCCAGTCCGCGCCGACCGGATCGAGCCCGCACTCGTAGCTGGTCCGCTTGCCGAACGGGTCGGCCGGACGGGCCGGACGTAACACCCGGTTGGCCGAGAACGCCGTCACAAAGAACAGGACACTGACGAGCAGCAAGAGCCCGAGCGTCGCGTACGAGCCCAGGTAACCGGTCACGTCCGGAGCCTACCGCCAGCCCCACAGGGACCGTCCCCAACACGTTACAAATTTGTTTCCGGGTGGGACTAGTGCGCCTGGGCAACTATTAACAAAATTGGACACCTACCCATGTCACCGGAGGACAGATGGCCCGCGTGAAGGTTTCGCCCGATCGCTGGGCCACGGGGCGGCGTTCCACGCACCTGCTGGCGACGTCGCTCGTGCTCGGTTTGCTCACGGCTCTCGCCGTCGCACCGGCGCTCGCCGGCGCCGCGGCGCCGCGCACCGATCCGGTCGCCGCCGTGACGGAGTCGGCACCCGAACTCGACCCGGACCCGGAGAGCTCCGCGCCGCCGGAGCCCACCCCGACCGTGGACGACCCGGGCGATCCGGCGCCCACCGACCCGGCCCCGCCGACCACCGCGCCACCACCGGAGACGACACCGCCGGCACCCCCGCCGACGACCGTGCCGCCGCCACCGGCCACCAGCGCCGCCCCCGCCCCCGGCAATTCCAGCCGGCCCCCGACGCTCGCGCCGCCGGCACCGCCGATCCCCCCGCCCGCGCAGGGCGGCACGCAGGCGCCACCGCCGAGCCCGCTCGGCGTGCAGGTGACCACCGAGGACGTCACCCTCCCGGGGTCGTACTGGAACGCGTCCAGCACGACCACCACGCTGCGGGTCACCGTGGCGAACACCGGCACCTCGGCGCAGCGGGTCCGGCTGTCGTACACCCTGCCGGCCGGGCTGATGGACGCCGGCACGAACGGCTGCGTCGCCGAGGGCGGCGGCGCGTACGGCTGCGGAGCCTGGACGACCGAGGCGGGCACCCGGTTCAGCAGCCTGATCCGGCTGCGCGTCACCGGTGACGCCTGGAAGCGGATGCCGCTCAGCGGCTCGGTGCGGGTCGTCGCGGACGTGCCGGGGATGCCCGGCGAGGTGGCCGACGACCAGGGCTTCGCGGTGCTGTTCCCGCCCGGCCCGCCGGTGCCCGGCATCTCGCTGGCCGCCGACGAGGTCGCGTTCGACATCAGTGGCGCGCAGAGCGCCCTCGCGGTGCGGCTGGGCAACACCGGCACGGTGGACGCCGCCGGCCTGGTGGAGGTGGTCCTGCCGGCGGGAGTGAGCATGGCGACCCCTCCGCCGGGTTGCGTCGCCCTCGACACGTCCCACACCCGGTGCGACGCGGGTCTGCTGTCGGCGGGTGAGACCCGGGAGCTGCGGCTGCCGGTGGAGGCGACACCACAGGCCCAGCGGGAGGCACCCCTGTCCGGGGCGGTGGCCGGTCAGCTCGACCCACGAAACGGCGCGACGCGGCGGATGCAGATGAGTTTCCGCATCACCGCGGCGGCGGCGCTGGCCACGCCGGTCGTCTCGCCGCCCGCGCCGACCGGTTCCCAGGGCGTACTCCCGGCGGGTGCCACCACCGACGACGGCATGACCTCTGTCCAGCGCACCGCGGTCATCCTGGTCGTGGTCTCCGCGCTGCTGGTGGTGCTGGCCCTCACGCTGGCGACCACCTCGTTGCGTCGCCGGTTCGCCGGGCCGACGGCCAGGTCCACGACCCCGCCCACCGACTGACCGATCGATGATCCTGACCGCCGCCGGCCGGGTCGTCGCCGGCTCACCTACGGTGATCTGGATTACGGCGGCGGGGACGAAGCGCCGCATACCGCCGCAATTCTTGCGTTGATCGGGTCTCAGTCGGCGGACCTCCGGGGAGGGTCGGGGGTCCATTCGACGTAGGCTCTCGGTGAGGAACGACAGCGCTTGCGAGCCCGCAGTCGCGAACGAAGGTGGCACAGTGACCAAGCAGATCCGTCAACTCGACCGGGTGGTCATCCGGTTCGCCGGTGACTCCGGCGACGGCATGCAGTTGACCGGCGACCGGTTCACCTCCGAGACGGCGCAGCTCGGCAACGACATCTCCACGCTGCCGAACTTCCCCGCCGAGATCCGGGCCCCCGCCGGGACGCTGCCGGGTGTGTCGAGCTTCCAGGTGCACTTCGCCGACTACGACATCCTGACCCCGGGCGACGCGCCCAACGTGCTCGTGGCGATGAACCCGGCGGCCCTCAAGGCCAACCTGGCCGATCTGCCGCGCGGCGCGGACATCATCGTCAACACCGACGAGTTCACCAAGCGCAACCTGGCGAAGGTCGGCTACCAGAGCAGCCCGCTGGACGACGACTCGCTGGCCGGCTACGTGGTGCACCCGGTGGCGCTGACCTCGATGACGGTCGGCGCGCTGGCCGAGCACCAGGTGTCCAAGAAGGACGCCGAGCGGTCCAAGAACATGTTCGCCCTCGGTCTGCTCTCGTGGATGTACTCCCGGCCGTACGAGTCGACCCTGCGCTTCCTGGAGCGCAAGTTCGCGAAGCGACCGGAGCTGGTCGCCGCAAACGTCGCCGCGTTCAAGGCGGGTTGGAACTTCGGCGAGACAACCGAGGACTTCTCGGTCCGCTACGAGGTCAAGCCGGCCAAGATGCAGCCGGGCACCTACCGCAACATCACCGGCAACGCGGCGCTGTCGCTGGGGCTGGTCGCCGCCGGGGTCCGCTCCGGGCTGCCGGTCTTCCTCGGCGCGTACCCGATCACGCCGGCTTCGGACATCCTGCACGAGCTGAGCAAGCACAAGCGGTTCGGCGTGCTGACCATGCAGGCCGAGGACGAGATCGCCGCGGTGGGCGCGGCGCTGGGCGCCTCCTACGGCGGGTCGCTCGGCGTGACCACCACCAGCGGCCCGGGTGTGGCGCTCAAGAGCGAGACGATCTCCCTCGCGGTGGCGCTGGAGCTGCCCCTGGTGATCGTGGACGTGCAGCGGGCCGGCCCGTCGACCGGCATGCCGACCAAGACCGAGCAGGCCGACCTGAACATGGCGCTGTACGGCCGGCACGGCGAGGCGCCCGTCGCGGTGATCGCGCCCCGGTCACCGTCGGACTGCTTCTTCGCGGCGCTCGAGGCGGCCCGGATCGCGCTTACCTACCGCACGCCGGTGATCCTGCTGTCCGACAACTACGTCGCCAACGGTTCCGAGCCGTGGCTGCTGCCCGACGTGGAGTCGCTTCCCGACCTGCGGGTCGACTTCGCCACCGAGCCCAACGGCGACGACGGCACCACCTTCCTGCCCTATCTGCGTGATCCGGAGACCCTGGCCCGTCCGTGGGCCATCCCCGGCACCGCCGGGCTGGAGCACCGGATCGGCGGCCTGGAGAAGGCCGACAAGACCGGCGACATCTCGTACGACCCGGCGAACCACGACTTCATGGTCCGCACCCGGGCCGCCCGCATCGAGACGATCCCCGTTCCGGACATCGAGGTGGAGGACCCGGACGGCGACGCCCGGGTGCTGGTGCTGGGCTGGGGCTCCACGTACGGGCCGATCGGCGCGGCCTGCCGCGGGGTCCGCCAGCGCGGCCTGTCCATCGCCCAGGCGCACCTGCGGCACCTGGCCCCGATGCCGGCGAACCTCGGCGAGGTGCTGCGCTCCTACGACAAGGTGGTCATCCCGGAGATGAACCTGGGCCAGCTCGCCCACGTCATCCGGGCCCGCTACCTGGTCGACGCGATCAGCTACAACCAGGTCCGCGGTCTGCCGTTCACGGCCGCCGAGCTGGAGACGACGCTGGAAGAGGTCCTGAAGAATGTCTGAGCCCGTCGCCCTCAAGCTCACCGCCAAGGACTTCAAGTCCGACCAGGAGGTGCGCTGGTGCCCCGGCTGCGGTGACTACGCCATCCTGGCGGCCATCCAGCAGTTCATGCCGGAGCTGAACATCCCCCGCGAGCGGACCGTGTTCGTCTCCGGGATCGGCTGCTCGTCGCGGTTCCCGTACTACATGAACACGTACGGCATGCACTCGATCCACGGTCGGGCCCCGGCGATCGCGACCGGCCTCTCGGTGTCCCGGCCGGACCTGTCGGTCTGGGTGGTCACCGGCGACGGCGACGCGCTCTCCATCGGCGGCAACCACCTGATCCACGCGCTGCGGCGCAACGTCAACCTCAAGATCCTGCTGTTCAACAACCGGATCTACGGGTTGACGAAGGGGCAGTACTCGCCCACGTCCGAGGTCGGCAAGGTCACCAAGTCGACGCCGGCCGGTTCCGCGGACGCGCCGTTCAACCCGCTCTCGCTCGCCCTCGGCGCGGAGGCCAGCTTCGTCGGCCGGACCATCGACTCCGACCGCAAGCACCTCCAGTCGGTGCTGCGGGCCGCCGCCGAGCACGAGGGCTCCGCCTTCGTGGAGATCTACCAGAACTGCAACATCTTCAACGACGGGGCGTTCGACCAGCTCAAGGACCCGTCGACCCGGGACGACTACCTGATTCGCCTGGAGCACGGCCAGCCGATCACCTTCGGTGCGGACGGGCGGTTCTGCGTGGTGCACCCGCCGGGCGCGTTCGGCCTGGAGGTCCGGGAGACCAGCTCCGTACGCCCCGAGGAGATCGTCGTGCACGACGCGACGGTGGCCGACCCGGCGTACGCGTTCGCGCTGTCCCGGCTGCCCGGCCTGGACCTGCGGAACACCCCGATCGGGGTGTTCCGTTCGGTGGACCGGCCGTCCTACGACAGCGTGGTGCAGGAGCAGTTGGCGACGGCCAGGGCCACGGTCACCGAGACTCCGGAGCAGCAGCTCGCCGGCCTGCTGGGCAGCGGCGACACCTGGACGATCGTCTGACCTGTCCGACCTGAACGAAAGCGGCCGTCCCACCGGGGCGGCCGCTTCCGTCGTACGGGTGTCGTCTCAGCGCTGGGCCGAGGCCGGCGTCCACAGGTTGTCGATCTCCTTCTGCGCGGCCGCCAGGCTGGCCTCGTGCAGCGGGATCAGCTCGGCCATCGCCGGCACCGTGGGCGCCAGGGTCAGCTCCGCGCTGATGAAGCGCGGCTGCAGGCCGGTCATCGAGAGGCCGTGCGGGAGCCACTGCTCCGCGTGGTCCCAGCCGTGCCGCGGGGTGCCCTCGCCGTAGCCGCCACCCCGGGTGGCCACCACCACGAACTCACGACCGCTGAGCAGGCCCTCCTGGGTCGTCGGGTCGTAGCTGAGGCCGGCGACGATCAGGTGGTCGACCCAGGACTTGACGCTGCTGGGGGCTCCGAAGTTGTAGAGCGGCAGCCCGAGCAGGACCACGTCGGCCCGCTTCACCTCGTCGACCAGGCGCTCGCTGAGCTGCCAGGACTCGCGCTGGGCCGGGGTGTGCTGGTCCGGCGGCGTCATCCGCGCCAGCCCGCCGTCGGAGTCCAGGTGCGGCAGCGGCTCGGCGCCCAGGTCGCGGTAGGTCACCGTGCCGTCGGGGTGCGCCGCACGCCAGGTGGCGGCGGCCCGGGCGGTGAGCTGCCGGCTGACCGACCAGTCGCCCCGAATACTCGAATCGATATGCAGCAGGTTCATGATTCCTCCTCCAAGGATCGTCTGTGTTGCACAAACTATTTATAGCAGGCAGATGTTCCGACGCGTCGGTAGACTGGGTCACATGTCCGCCCTGCCGCTGGATCCCTCGGAGCACCGCTCGGGTGCCCTGCTGGACCACCTGGCGCGGCGGATGCGGCTACGGGCCGAGTCGGTGCTGGCGCCACTGGGGCTGCGACCGCGTCACCTGGTCGCGCTCACGGTGCTGCGGGCGGGCGGCGGCATCAGCCAGCAGGCCCTCGCGAGCACCCTGGAAATGGACAGCACCAACATCGTCGGGCTGCTCAACGACCTCGAAGCGAAGGACCTCGTCGAGCGCAGGCGGTCACCCCAGGACCGGCGACGGCACGTCGTCGAACTGACCGAAGGCGGCACAAAACGCCTCAAAGAGGCAGAATGTGCTCTCGCGGGTGCCGAGGACGAGGTGTTGGGAGCGTTGGAGCCGGCCGAGCGGGAGACGCTCTACGAGTTGCTACGGCGGGCCGCCACCACGACACCGATCAGCTGCACCGAGGCACTGAGCGCCCCTGATCCGGGCGCCTGCTGACGCGCGTACGTCAGACCGTGGCCGTGGACTGCGGACGGTCGTCCCGGACATGCACCAGCATGTCGCCGGTCTCGATCACCGCGCCGGCCTTGTCGGCCAGGGTGACCACCTTGCCGCGCCGCACCAGGGCGATCACCAGTGAGTCCAGCTCGCGCGGTGAGCGACCCACCTCGTCCCGCTCCGCCGAGCGCATCGCCAACGCCATGCCCTGCCCCGGCGTGAGCAGATCCTCCACCACGTCGATCAGCGGCGGCGCCGAGGTCGAGAGACCGAGCAGACGGCCGGCCGTCGCCGACGAGACGATCACGTGGTGCGCGCCGCTCTGCTTGAGCAGCGGGGCGTTCTCCGCCTCCCGCGCCGCCGCGATGATCCGCACCTGCCCGGCGGTGAGCTGCCGGACGGTCAGCGCCACCAGCACCGACGCGTCGTCGCTGTCGGTCGCGATGATCACTGCCTTGGCGTTCTTGACGTGCGCCTCGTTGAGCACCGACGACCTGGTCGCCGACCCCTCGATCGCCACCAACCCGGCCGACGTGGCCTGCCGCAGTGCGACGCTGCTGCGCTCCACCACCACGATCCGCGACCGGTCCAGACCGTTCTCCAACAGCGCGTTGACCGCGCTGCGACCCTTGGTGCCGTAGCCGCAGATGATGACGTGGTCCTTCACGACTCTCCTCCACCGCGACAGGCGACGGCCGGTCCGGTACTGCTCGGTCAGAACTTCCAGGGTGGTGCCGACCAGGATGATCAGGAAGAGCACCCGAGCCGGCGTGACGAACAGGACGTTGACCAGCCGGGCCGACTGCGCGGCCGGGGTGATGTCCCCGTAGCCGGTGGTGGAGAGCGAGACGACCGCGTAGTAGAAGCAGTCGAGCAGGGTGAGGCCGTCCTCGTTGACGTCGCGGTAGCCGTCCCGGTCCAGGTAGACCGCCGCCACCACGGCGAAGACCAGACCCAGGGCGGCCGCGAGCCGGAGGCTCAGCGCGCTCAGTGGGCCCCGGCGCTGCGCGGGAAAATGGATCACCGTCGAACCTGCTCCGCCGCCGTCGCCTGCACGCCCACAACATAGCGGGTACGTCGTACACCGCACGTCGGGGTGGCCGGCGCGCCTGGACGGGACGACCGGCACGGGTGAGAGAGGGCATGATGGGGGTGTTGCACCGGGACGACCGCGAGAGTGAGGCCCCCATGTCGTTGCTGCGACGAGTGATCGGCGGGGTGCTGCGCCGGCTGCGCCAGAGCCAGGGCAGAACGCTGCGCGAGGTGGCCGAGGCCGCCGGTGTCTCCGTGCCCTACCTGTCCGAGGTCGAGCGCGGGCGCAAAGAAGCCTCGTCGGAGATCCTGGCGGCGATCTGCCGGGCGCTCGGCATCCAACTCTCCGATCTGCTCGAAGCGGCGCGCGACGACCTGCGCCGGGTCGAGCGTCGGATCCCCGCCGCACCTCGGGCCGCTCTGGCCCGGCTGGAGCGGGTGCCCTCGCCACGTAACGAGACCGGTGCGGCGTTCCGGATCGGATTCCAGCCGGGTGGGGCGACACCACCCGTGGCCGCCGCCCCGGCCCCCGTCCGGCAGCCGGCCGGGCCGGTGCTGCGACTCGGCGGGCCGATCCTGCACCTCGGCGGTCCAGCCTCGCCCGTCGGGTCGACCGTCGGAGGAGCGGGGCTGCGGGTCCGGCTGATCGCCTCCGCGCCGGCCGGGCGCCCCGGTCCGCGTACCGTGAAGATGCTGGCCTGCCGCCGGGCCCGAGCGGGCCGGCGGCAGCTGACCCTCGTGTAGGTCGGCCGGGGTTCTGCCCTGGGCGGATCTGCCGCCGGCAGAATCCCTGGTCCGCGACCGCCGCCGCGCGCACCCTTGGAGGTGCCGGTCCACCGGGCGGTCCCGCCGCCCGCCGGCACGGCGGAGGGTGGCGACAGATGATCGGGTACGGCGTACGGATGCTGGACGGCGGGCAACCGACCTTCGGTGACCAGGTGTTCGAGCGGTTGCTGCGCGAGCGGATCGTCTTCCTCGGCACCGAGGTGACCGAGGAGTCGGCCAACCAGATCTGCGCGCAGATCCTGCTGCTCGCGGCCGAGGACGCCGACCGGGACATCTACCTCTACATCAACTCGCCGGGCGGCTCGGTGAGCGCCGGAATGGCGGTCTACGACACGATGCGCTACGTCCGCAACGACGTGGCCACGCTCGCGCTCGGGTTCGCCGGGTCGATGGGGCAGTTCCTGCTCTGCGCCGGCGCTGCCGGCAAACGGTACGCGCTGCCGCACTCCCGGATCATGATGCACCAGCCGTCGGGTGGAATGGGCGGCACCGCCTCGGACATCACCATCCAGGCCGAGAACATGCTGCACGTCAAGCGCACCATGCAGGAGCTGATCGCCCAGCACAGTGGACGCACGCTCGACGAGATCCAGCGCGACTGGGACCGGGACCGCTGGTTCACCGCCGAACAGGCCAGGGAGTACGGGCTCGTCGACCGGGTGCTCAGCCGCGCCGAACAACTGCCGACAGACTGACCCCCGGCGATGGCTGTCCCCCCGAGAGTGGATCTCGTTGGTTAGGGTCGCGTCTATGCGCCGACTGATCCCTGCCCTTTCGATTGCCCTCGCCGCCGTCCTCGTGGCCGGCTGCGGCACCACGTCCGGCGACAGCGGAGGGTCCGGCCCCTCCGCCGCTCCCACCACGCCCAAACTCGAACCGGTCGCCGCCGTCCGGCAGGCCATGGACCGCAGCCTGGCCGGCACGGTCACCATGGACGCCTCGGTCAAGGCCGGCACCCAGTCGATCACCCTGACCGGCAAGGTGGACCCCGCCGCCAAGGCGATCCACGTCACCGGCACCGCCCCGGAGCCGATCGAGGCCCGCCTCATCGGCGACGCCGCCTACATCAAGTCGGACGAGCTCGACGGCGACAAGCCCTGGATGAAGATCGACCTCAACAAGCTCCGTCCGGCCAGCTCGCTGCGCCAGTCGTTCGACCTCAAGGCACAGACCGGCATCATCGGCGGCATCGTGACCGCCCAGGAGGTGAGCCCCGGCCGCTACAGCGGCACCGCCGACCTGAACAAGGCCGCCTCGGCCGCCAGCAGCGACGGCGGCATGCGCGAGGGCCTCGAGTCCACCGCCAAGCTGGCGAAGGACCCGAAGACGATCCCCTTCGAGGCGACCGTCGACGCCGACGGCCGGCTCACCGCGCTGTCGTACACGGTTGCCACGAAGAGCGTCGGCGACCTCGTCACCGACATGAAGATGAGCGGCTTCGGCGAGAAGGTCACCGTGACCGCCCCGCCGGCCGCCGACACCGAGGCGGCCTCCGCCGAGATGTACAAGTTCCTCTGACCCCTGCTACAGCGCGGTGCCCTCCGGGACGACCCGGAGGGCACCGCCCTTTTCCGGCTGGCCTCTTCGGCTGGGTGTTCCGCACGCGTAACGTTTCGCGGCGCTGCCCCGTCCCTGAGGTGACAACCACAGGGAGGGTCCATGTTCGCCACATACGTGACAGTCACCATCATCGCCTCGGTGTTCACCGCCATCGCCGCAGTCACCTACCTGATCGGCCACGACTACCCGAAGGCCCAGGCCGACATGAAGCGGGTGCCACACTCCTGGCTGCCCGTGCTGGGCACGCTGCTGGCGGCCGGATCGGTGGGACTGCTGGCCGGATTCGCCGTACCGCTGCTGGGGACACTCGCGGCAGCGGGACTGGTGTTGTACTTCGTCGGGGCGCTGATCGCACACCTGCGCGTGGGGTCACGCAAGCTCGTCGGATGGACGGTCTTCTTCGTCACGGTGCTGGCCGCGCTGATCGTGAACGTGGCCTACCACTGGTGATCGTCGAGGCGCCCTCGCCCTCCTCCGCCTCCGTCACGTCAAGGTCGCCGAGGACGAGGGTGACGGCGTGAGCGTTCACGGAGCGTTCAGGCGGCGGTGCCGGGGGCGCTGCAGTAGGCCGGTGTCACTGCCCGCTATTACGCCCGCGCGATCGATTCCCGCAATGCGGAGCTGGCCGCTCACCTGGACAAGGTCGGACGGGGACGATCGGGCACGGAAGCCACGCACAGACGAGAAATGATCGGTGATCAAGGCTCTGACCTGGTGCCCCCGGCAGGATTCGAACCTGCGACACACGGTTTAGGAAACCGATGCTCTATCCCCTGAGCTACGGGGGCGCGAGGGCCAAGTCTAGCGACCTTGGGGTTCCCCTGGGTGGCAGGGAGTGGCCCTCGCGTACCCGCGCCTCCCGCACCCCTGTCCGCCCAGTCCAGGAGCACGCCGGGTCCGGGAGCTGATCGCTGCGACCGGACCCGGCGGCACCCGGCCGTCAGCCGTTCATCTTGGCGAGGTGCCGCTCCTTCGCCTGAGCGAACACCTGCTTCACGGGGTCGAGCGCCTGGACGAACTCCAACTGCTCACCCTCCGGACCCTTGCAGTAGATCAGGGCCCAGCCGTTCGACTTGCCCTCCCGGATCTTGTTGGTGTTGGAACTCGCCGGCGCGGCGAGACGGGCCGCGTCGGTTCGTACCGTCACGACCCGGTTGGCCTTGACCTGGCTCATGCCACGTCGGGCGCTCTCGGCCTCCAGGTCGGCGATGAACTTGTTGAAGTCGACGTCGTCGCGGATGTGGAAGCAGATGTGCATGGAACGCGGGTAGGCCGGGCTCATCCGGTCGCGCGGCTCCGCGAAACTCCGGCCGGTGCCCTGCGGCTGGTTCGCGTCGCGGTACTGCAGGAGTTCGATCACCACGTTGTCGAACTGCACGAACCGTACGTCGAGACGCTGTTGTCCACCGGCCAGGTCCGGAACCCCGATCGATTTCGGATCGACCTTCTGTTCGGCGGCGAGAATCTCCTGGTCGGTGAGGATCGTGTTGTGGATCGCCTGCCCCTGGAAGTCGCCGTCCCGCATCACCTCGGTGCCGCCGAGCACCTCGGTGTAGAACTCGAACGCACGCTCCATGTTGTCGACCGTCAAGCCGAAGTGCTGGATGCCCTGCAGGCGCAGGCCGAGCGCGACGCCGTCCGGGTTCGGTCGGGATGCCGGCGTGCTCGGCGCGGCCGGAGCGGCGCCGCTCTTCGCGGCCTCGCAGCCGGCCACAGTGGCCAGCGCGGCACCTGCGCCGGCCACCGCGAACAGGCTACGCCGAGAGATTTTCGACGAGGTCACTTCTTCCACCCTGACATCCCTTCGAATGACCGCCCTACGGATGCCTATTAGTTTGATGCGCGCGAATTGACGAACACTTCATTTCCACTTCAGCCGAGCGCGACCAATGAGCCCAAGAAATAATTGAGAATGGCACGTTTAAGCAGCTCGCCCATTGGGAACTACCGCCGAAAATGCAGCCCACACTTTCCCGCACGGGAAGTTGTTCCCCGATCGGGACTGAACACCGGAAGTCCGACGAGTTACCGCGCGACTGTGGATTTCGAGAACTACGTCGGGGACGTCACCAACCCGAACGCGCTCCGGGCCGCGGTCGACGGCATCGGCTGATGCAGCCGCCGGCAGCGCATCGGAGACGCCTACCGCGGCTCGCCCACCCGAGCACCCGGGTCCAGGCGGCATCGACGACGTTGGGTGGGCGGACGATAGGCTGCGGGCGGCGTCCGACTGACCTAAGGGGAACGGGTGATAGGCGGAACGGTTCCCGTGGTGGTCGCGGCCTGCGGACGTCCGGCGTGAACGACGGGCTGCGTCCCGGTGACCCGGTCCGCCTGGGCGCGTACGACGTGCTGGGCCGGCTCGGTGACGGTGGCATGGGCACTGTCTTCCTGGCCCGCTCGCCGCAGGGACGGCGGGTGGCGGTCAAGGTCGTCCGTCCGGAACTCTCGCACGACGAGGAGTTCCGGGGTCGGTTCCGTAGCGAGGTGAACCGCGCGCGCCAGGTCCCACCGTTCTGCACCGCCGAGGTCCTGGACGCCGACCCGGACCATCACCCGCCGTACCTGGTGGTCGAGTACGTCGAGGGCCCCAGTCTGGCGCAGGTGATCCGGGAGCAGGGGCCGCTGGGGGCGGCGCAGCTGCACAGCATCGCGGTCGGTGTGGCTACCGCGCTCACGGCCATCCATGGCGCCGGGGTCATCCACCGGGACCTGAAGCCGGCGAACGTCCTGGTGGCGCCGGGCGGGATCAAGGTCATCGACTTCGGTATCGCCCGAGCGTTCGAGGCGACGAGCCAGCACACCCGGACCAACCAGATGGTCGGGACCGTCTCGTACATGGCTCCGGAGCGGTTCGACACGGCGTCCGGCCGCCCGGTGGGCCCCGCTGCGGACATCTTCGCCTGGGGTGCCGTGGTCGCCCACGCCGCGACCGGCCGCAACCCGTTCGGGGGCGACTCCGCTACGGCCACCGCGATGCGGATTCTCACTCAGCCCCCGGATCTGGCCGGGCTCGGTGGGCCGTTGCGGGAGTTGGTCTCCCGGGCGTTGGAGAAGGACCCCGCTGCTCGGCCCACCGCCCGGGAGTTGCTCGACGGACTGTTGACCGCGGAGCGTCCGGAAGGTGCTGGCGGGCCGGCGCAACGCCCGGACGCGATGCCGGCGGCGAGCGTCCTGCGCGCTTCCGGTGGTGATGACCAGGGCCGGCAGTCGCCACCGCCGAGTGTGTCCACGACCGGTCGCGCCGGTTGGCACCGGCGTGGCTGGCTCACCGCGCTGGGGGCGTCCGCCGCGGTGATCGCGGTGGTGGTGTCCGCCTTCCTGGTCGGTCCGCGACTACTGCGTGGAGGTTCCAAACCGGATCGAGCCGGCTCGACGGCGGCTGGCGGCCCGGGAACGAGCGCGCCGGCCGCCACCCCGTCCACGGTCGCATCGGGCAAGCCGTCGGTGTCACCGTCGAAGAGCACGGACCCGACCCAGGCCATACTGACCGGTCAGCGGCGAATCCTGCTGCACGCGGTGGAGATCGACCGAGACCTGAAGCTGCCGTTCCACGGCGAGCTCGAGGTCGGTGACGGAACCGGCAAGGACGCGGTCTTCGTGCTCGAACCGGTCGGCGTCGATTTCATGATCAAATCGATGAACCCGGACATCGCCCACCGACCGTGCCTCGGCGTCAAGATCGATTCCCAGGGGTACGCGTCGCTGGTGGGCGCCGAGTGTTACGCGACCGCGGCAACGGTTTTCGCCATATCCCGTGAGGGCAAGGACGACAAGGGACGCACGTCCTACGCCATCGTCAGCGACGAGTACGGCGTGGTGCAGTGGAGCCCGACCAAGAAGGCGATCTACGTCGAGCACCTCGGCGACGCCCCGCTCGACACCACGTTCAGCCTGGTCGACCGGGGCGCGGCCTGACTCGCGCCGGAAGAGGCCCGTCCAGCCTCGCCGTCAGCGCAGCAGCGCCAGCCGGTCGATGACGGAGTCGCGCAGCCCGGGTGGCCACGGAAACAACGGCGCCGCCACCCGGAGCTGAGCGAACCCGTGCAACCCGACCCAGAGCGCCGTCGCGTCGGCGAAGGGGTCCACGCTGGTCGAGCGTCCCGCCGCGACACAGTCGGCGAGCGTACGCCGGAAAATCTCGAAGGCTCCCATGCCGAGAACCGCCAGCTCGTCCGTCATGGCCGGAGACCGCTCAAGGGCCTGCCCGGCATCCCAGACGGCACCGAACATTCGCCGCGCTCTTCGCCCTGCTCACGATCAGGCCACGTCAAGCCGCCGGCGTCGGGGAGATCGTCCTCGTCGGCAAGGCCGCTCTCGTGGTGTTCGGGGCGCTGATCGGAGACGTCCCCGAGGCACGCCTGTCGGCCATCATCGACTTCGGACTCGTCGCCGTCGTCGCGACGGCCTACGTGCTGTGCCGCGGCTGGCTGGCGTGGCGTCCCGCGACAACCAACCGGACCCGGTGACGGGAACGGTCGGGCTTCCAGGCCGCGCCGCGACGAAGCCGCAGCGGAACACCGGACCGTTCCGACAGGGCGGATGCCGATCGGATGCCTACGAGCGCGGGGGTCGGCCCGCGCGGCGGCGCTCGGTGAGCCGTCGCGCCTTCACCGTATTGCCGCAGTCAGCCATGCGGCACCAGCGACGGGAGCCGTTGCGGCTCTGATCCAGAAACAGCCAGCCACAGCCACCTTCGCGTACGGGGCAGCGGTGCACCCGGGTCAGGTCGGCCGTCAACATGAGGTCGAGGGCGGCCTCGGCGATCCGGTCGGGCACCACCATGGCTGGCACCGTGCCGTAGGCCAGCCGTACCCCCGACGGGTCGAGCACGAGTCGTGCGCGGGCGGCAGCGCCGGCCCAGCGCTCGTGCAGTGCGACCAGAGCGGCACCGGCCTCGACGGGATCGCCTGCCGTGCCACCGTCCGCGTCGGTGATCAGCGAAAGCATCACGAGATGCAGCCCTTCGCGGATGTCCCGTACGGCGACGAGCCCCGCGTGCGCTGCTGCCGGCTCGTCGTGCCACGCCCGGTCGACCTGGTCGGCCTCCCCGTCGCTGAGCACGCCCACCCGGACCGACCAGCGCAGCAGGTCGGAGCTGTCGGACAGGTGGTCGTGGGGCGACGAACCGCCCCCGCGCTCAAGGGTGTTGACCAGATCCAGCACCGGATGCCCGCCGACCAACGGCAGTTCGGACACATCGAGTGGCATGCGGACGAGGCTACCACCGAAGCCGTCGAAGACGGTTGTACCTTCGACGGCTCGGGTCCGTCAAGTCTGGCGGAGAGAAGTATCGATGGATTCGTGCTACCGTTCAAACAGTATTAGCTGGAATCACGCAGCAATGGGGAGGTAGCCGATGGCGCACCCTCGACGCGCGGCCTATGCCCTCGCCGCGTTGTCCGCCGCCACTTTCTGTTACGTCACCACCGAGGTGCTGCCGATCGGGTTGCTCACGCTTATCGCGCCAGACCTGGGACGCTCCAGGTCCGAGGCCGGCCTGCTGGTGACCGGGTACGCCGTGGTGGTCATGGTCGTGGCGCTCCCGCTGACCCGGGTCACTCGACGAGTGCCACGACGCCCGCTACTCGTCGGCACCCTGGGCGTGTTCGCCGCCGCGACGACGGTGTCGGCCCTCGCGAACTCCTACGGGGTGCTGCTCGCCGCACGGCTGGTGGCCGCCACCACCAACGGTGTCTTCTGGGCGGTGGTCTTTCCGGTAGCGATTGCGATGTTCCCCGCGAACATCCGAGGCCGGATCGTGGCCCGGCTCTCGATCGGCAACGCGCTCGGGCCGGTCCTCGGCGTACCGCTGGGCACCTGGCTGGGCGGGCAGTACGGCTGGCGGGCCCCCTTCGTCGCGATGGCCGTTTTCGGCTTCGCCAGCTGCCTTGTGCTCGCCCTGCTCCTGCCGAATGCCACACCGCGACACAGTGCGGGGGACATCGGGTCGATGCCGGACCGACACCGCTTCGCGGTGCTCCTCGCCGCCACCATTCTCGCGGTCACGGGCGCCATGGGCGCGTTCACGTACATGACCGTCTTCCTCCTCGACGTGAGCGGGTTCGCCGCGGCGTCCCTCGGCATGTTGCTCTTCGTCCAGGGCTCGTTCGGCGTCGTCGGCACCTGGGCTGTCGGCCGGGTCCTGGACCGGTTTCCGCTCGGTGTCGTGCTGGGCCTGCTCGGGCTCATCACCGCCGCGATGCTCGGCCTCTACGGGGTCGGCGCGAGCAAGGTGTCGACGATCCCGTTGCTCGCCGTGGCCGGGATGTCGTTCAGCTCGCTGATCGCGGGAATCCAGCACCGCATCATGCAGGTCGCCCCGTCGACCACCGACATCGCGTCGGCCAGCCTCAGCGTCGCGTTCAACGTCGGCCTCGCCGCCGGCTCGTTCATCGGCGCGGGCCTGCTGGCGACCGCCGGGGTACGCGTCGTTCCGTTGTTCGGTGGACTGCTGACGGCTGCGGCGCTGGTGTTGCTCGCCGGCCACGAAATGTCCCGTAGGAGAGGGAGAGCGACCGGACCCAGCCGTCGTGATCCCGACCTGCGACCGATCGGAGAATCCGCGGCTCACGCCTGAGTCGCCGCGGGCCGGGGCCGCCTACGGATGCTGGCCGGTCCGGCCCGTACCCCCGGATGGTGCCGGCCCGGCGCGGAGGTTGGTCCTCCGCGCCGGGCCGTGACACGGGTCGTGGTCAGGAGGCGGCGCAGCTCGCCGTCGCGCCCGGACCGGTGCCGGTGCCCTGGAAGCCGAAGTTGGTCGACTGCCCGGCGCCGACGCGTCCGTTGTAGCCCACGTTGGTGTACCGGACGGTGCCGCTGGTGCCGCTGGCCTGGGCGTTCCAGACGCCGGTGACCGCAGCGCCGCTGGGCAGTGTGACGGTCACGGTCCAACCGTTGATCTCGGTGGAGCCGGCGGTGACGGTCACGCTGGCGGTGAAGCCGCCGGACCACTGGTTGACGGCCACCGACGCGGAGCAGCCGTTACCGGTCGGCGGCGGGGTGGTCGGCGGCGGCGTCGTGGGGGGCGGGGTGGTCGGGGGCGGCGTCGTGGGGGGCGGCGTGGTCGGCGGGGCCGACGTCGGCGGCGGGGTCGTCGGCGGGGCCGTGGTGGGCGGGTTGGGCACACCGTTGGCCAGGCTGTAGGCCAGGTCGGGCTGGAACGAACCGGCCGTGTAGCGGCAGCCGTCCGCCTCGCCCGGAGGCTTGACCCAGAGGTACGCGTCGATGTTGCTGTCGCCGGTGTTCGTCGTCGGGTACATCCCGATGCGCCGGTCGGTGTTGTCGTCGCCGCACCAGTCTCCGCTGGCACCGCCGTTGCGGCTGGTGTCGATCACCTGGCGCTTGCCCGAGATGCCCATGCCGTTGAGGGAGGAGATGACCGCCCGGCCGAAGTTCGCCTCGCTGGAGGTCGGGTTGTAGTTCGACACGTTGCTGAAGAAGCCGTCGGCGTACTGCACGCCGGCCGCCCGGAGCCGGTTGGCCGTCTCACCCGCGCTGTTCCAGGTGGAGTGGCCGGCGTCGAGGTAGACCTTGGCGTTGGGGTTGGCCGACTTGATGGTGCGGGTGGCCGTCGAGATCGCCTGGCTGCGGGCGTTGATCTCACTGCTGTTCAGGCACGTCAGCAGGGCGAGCGAGTCGGTCTCCAGGATGATGATGAGCGTCTGGTTGCCCAGTCCGCGGGAGAAGTTGGACACCCACGTCTGGTACTGGTTGAGGTCTGGCGCACCACCGGCGCTCGCCCCGCCACAGTCCCGGTTGGGAATCTGGTAGACCGCGAGCACCGGGATCTGCTGGGCCGCGTTGGCGGCGCCGACGTACGCGGCGGCCTCGGACTGCGCGGTCGAGATGTTGAAGTTGGCGAACCAGCGGGCCTGCGGCTGACTCGCGATCTTGTCGCGGATGACTGCGGCACGCGAGTCGCCGGGGTTGGCGGCGACCCAGCGGACCACCGCCGAACTCGGGTCGCGATAGAGCGATCCGGAGATCGTGCCGGCCGACGCGCCGCTGACGGCGAGGCAGACGCCAGCGGCAGTGGCGCCCGCCACCGCCGCCACGCTGATGGCCGTCGATCTGCGACGCCGGAGGGAGAGGATAGCCACGTCGTGTTTCCTCCTGATCACATTGATGTATCTAAGTTCATGGGAGCGTTCCCATGAAGGTAGCGGAGGGGCGGGCCGCTGCCAAGATGCGCGGAACTTTCGGTACGACCGGAGACGGCCCGCCAGCACGGCATCGCCCGACGGGTGCCGCTGGCCGAGTTGCCGGCCCTGCACGCCGATGCGACGGGGGGCACGCTGCCCAGCGGCAGAATCGTCGTTGACGTACTCGACGCCTGATTCCACCATCGACCGGAAGGACCGCGATGATTCCCGACGACGATCCGACGCGCTCGCTGACCGTGGCGAGCCCCGACGATCCCGGCACGACGTTCATCTCGCTGGCGGGCAACACGTACGCCATGCTGATCACCGGTGAGCAGACCAGCGGGGCCTACTGCCTGATCGAGATGCGCGTGCCGGACGGTGGTGGCCCGCCGCCGCACCGGCACGACTTCGAGGAGATGTTCACGGTCCTGGAGGGCGAGATCGAGTTCACCTTCCGGGGCGAGAAGCACGCGGCTGGGGCGGGGTCCACCGTCAACATCCCGGCCAACGCCCCGCACAACTTCCGCAACGTCTCCGGCGCGCCGGCCCGCATGCTGTGCATGTGCACGCCGGCCGGTCAGGACGAGTACTTCACGCGCGTCGGCGACGTCGTCGCGGGCTGGGACGCGCCGCCGCCGCACCTGTCGCAGGACCAGCTCGCGGAGCGGCGCCAGCGGGCCATCGACCTGGCGCCGACGTACCGCAGCGAACTCCTGTAGCCGATCCCGGCGGCGACCGCACCCGTACGTGCGATCACCGCCGGGGCACAGCGGAACCCTCGCTACGGCCGCAGCGCCTTGGCGGCGGGCGTCCAGGTCGACTCGTTCCTGACGTCGGCCACCGTGATCCCCCTGGCGATCTTCTCCAGCTCGGCCTGGGGCAGCCGGTTGCCGCGACCCACGGAGCTGATCTGAAGGACGACCGTGCCGTCGGCGTTCCAGATGTTGCAGAAGCCGCCGTCAGCGTTCCGGTCGCCTCCGTCGGACGCCTTGTGGCACCTGGTGGCCCCGGGCTCGGACGACTGGTTCGAGCTGGTGTTCGGCGTGATGAAGATGTGGAACCCGTCCGCGATGCCGTCCTCGGTGGAGTCGTAGGGCGCGCTCAGACCCGAGGTGGGCGCTGCCGGCTTGGTGTACGTCGCGCCTCCGTAGTCGCCGGCGCGAGCCGCCGCGATGCCGCTCAGGCCGGGCATTGCGTGCGAGCCGATCTGCAGCGGCGTGTAGCCGGCCGGCACGTAGCCGACCGTGAACGGCACCAGGGCCGGCTTCGGCGTGCTGGGCTTCAGCCCTTCGACGAGGCCGCTCAGGTCCTCGAAGCTCGGGGTGGCCTCGTCGGAGGAGACCGACGTGACAGCGGCCCAGGCGTTGTCGGTGTACTCCCAAGCGAACAGCTTGTTGCCCGCGTCCGGCTCGTTGCGCGGGTCGAGGCCGACCGGCAACGTCGCCCGCAGGGCCTTACGCCCCGCCACGGTGACGCTCGTGCCGCCCCTGATTCCGGTGGGGTCGAAGGCGCCCGGTCGGTAGACGGTCAGGTACGCCCACAGGCTCGGCTTCCCGCCGGTCGCCGCTCCCTTTCCGTGCATCTCGGTGCCGACGCCCGGGGCCTCGGCCTCCTCTGCGCTCACGGGCCTGTCGTTCGAGTCGTGTCCGTCGGAGTAGACGGAGGCGATCTGGTACGCGGTGGAGGCGACGATCGGAGCCTGTACGTGCAGCGTGCCGGCGTCGTACCCGGTGAAGGTGAAGTGGAACGGCTCGGGATCGGGCCACGCGGCCAGGCCGGGCGCGGACGTCGCCGCGCCGGCCGGGGCCGGCGTGGTGTTCCGCCCGGCGCTCAGGGTGGGCAGCACGAGCACACCGGCGACCGCGACCGCGACGAGACCGGCCGCGCCGGCCGACGCGAACCCGGCGCGACGACGCCGCTCGGCCCGCCGCCCCAACGCGATGATGTCGTCGACGGTACGGGCCATCGGGGGCTCGTCGCCCGTGACGGTGTCCACGAGATCACGCAGCTGCACTGGTCCACTCCTTGATCGGCTTCCCGGTGGGACTGACGCGTTCGCCGCCGAGTGACTCGCGCAGTTTCGCCAGGCCACGGGAGGCCTGACTCTTGGCCGCGCCGACCGTGCAGTCGAGGACACCGGCCGTGTCCTCCAGGCTCAGACCCAGGTAGTGCCGGAGCACGACCGCGGCCCGCTGCCGGGCCGGCACGGCGTCGAGTGCCACCCGCAGACGCAGTCGTTCGTCGGTCGCACCGGTCGAGTCCCGCACCACCACGTCCGGCATGGCGTCACCGACCGGCCGCTCACGCCGCCAGGGGCGACGGGTCTCGTCGATCGCGGCCCGGTAGACCATGGTCTTGACGTACAGATCGGGTCGATCCAGCTTCCGCCACCGCGGGTAGAGCTTGACCAGCGCGTTGGCGACGGCGTCCTCTGCCGTGTGCCAGTCACCGCAGGTCACGTACGCCAGCTTGCGCAGCGACGCCATCTCCGACGTCACGAACTCGCGGAATGCCTGCTCGTCTTCGGCGTTCACGTCGGCTGCCTCCTCATGACGGAGGTAGAACGGAAACCCGGCACCAGGAAGTTGCACCGGCCGGAGAAGTAGTTGCGCGACCACATCCAGTGGCGGTGTCGGAGCGTCGCGAGTCGCGCCGAGCCCGTTCCGAACCGACGCCGCCGCTCGAAAACCCGGCCTCGGAAGCGATTGCTTATGCTCGACGGGTGAAGGACAGCGAGCAGGCGGTGCTGACCGGGGTGTTGCAGGCGGCCGAGGACGCCGCCCCCGTGGAGGCCGTCGAGGCCGTCACCGGCACCATCGCCCAGGCGCTGCACGCGTCCAGTGTCTCGCTGCTGATCGCCGACCTCAGCGGCCGAGCACTGGTCCGGTTGACTCACCAACCGACCCCCGACGGCTCGGGCCGTCGCCAGGACGAGGAGGCCGCTCAAGTCCTGCCGTTCGACGGCGGCCCCTACGAGCAGGTCCTCCGTCAGCAGAGCACCCGGGTTATCCCCGGGGATGGCCGGTGGACCGTGCTGGCGCCGGTCACCGAACGCGGCGAGGCGATCGGCCTGCTGGAGATAGAACTTCCCCACGAGCCGGACGACTCGGTGGTCGCGCAGGTCACCCGCACCGCGCACGCGCTGGCGTTCGTGGTCATCGCCAACCGCCGGCACACCGACCTGTTCGAGTGGGGCCAGCGCAGCACCCCGTTCACCCTCTCCGCGGAGATCCAGCGCCGGCTGCTGCCCGCCGCGTTCACCTGCGAGGCCGGCGCCTTCGCGCTGTCCGGATGGCTCGAACCGGCGGCCAGCGTCGGTGGGGACACCTTCGACTACAGCTTGGCCCGGGACCTGCTGCACATCAGCGTCACCGACGCGATGGGGCACGGCGTGGCCAGCGCGCTGACCGCCACTCTCGGAGTGGGCAGCCTGCGCAACACCCGCCGCCGCGGCGACGGCCTCGTCGTGCAGGCCGACCAGGCCAGCCGGGCCATCGCGGAGCACGCCAACGTGCCCGGCGCGTACGTGACCGCCGTGCTCGGCCGGATGGACCTGCCCAGCGGCCGCTGCGAACTGCTCAACGCCGGGCACGTTCCGCCGGTGCTGGTCCGTGGCGACCGGGTCGTGCCGGTGGAGCTGCCCAGTAACTTCCCGCTGGGCATGTTCCCCGAGGAGCCCTACCGCGCCGGGGAGATCTCCCTACTCCCCGGCGACCGGTTGGTGATCGTCACCGACGGGGTGCGGGAACGCAACGCCGCCGACCTGGACCTGGCCGGGGCGCTGCGCGAGATCGCCCACCTGCACCCGCGCGAGGCGGTCCGGGCGCTGTCCGACGCCGTGCTGGCGGCCGCCGGGCCGGTGCTGGCCGACGACGCGACCCTGCTCATCATCGACTGGTACGACGGCCACGGGCCTCGCCGCAGCGCCGCCGGCGCTGACACCGCCCGCGTCAGCGCCTCCTGAACGACGCTCAGGACGCCGGCGGGGACGCCTCCTCGGCGTCCTGCACGGTGTCGAAGGATTCGATGACCCGGTCCACCGACGTGATCGAGAGCACCTTGCGGACCGCCGGACGGACGCCAGCCAGACCGAGCCAGCCGTCCCGCGCCCGCATCTCCTTGTAGGCGACCACGAGTGCGCCCAGGCCGCTGGAATCCATGAACCCGACGTCGGTGAGGTCGACCACCACCACCCGGGCGCCGCTCTCCACCACCTCGAGCAGCCCGTCCCGTAGTCGTGGTGTGGTGCTCATGTCCAGATCGCCGACGACCTTTACCACCGTGCCGACGTGCCCTCGCCGGGTTGCCAACGCGAATTCCACCTGTCCCCCTCCCGTGCGCTACGCCGGCCCGCTCCGCGGCGCCTGATCGGTGTTCGCCTCCACCGTGCCAGAAACCGGTACCCACCGCCTTACCTGGGGGTCCCCCACTCGTCGCGGAGGCACCGGGTATCAGAGCGCCTGCCCCTGGGTATGACAGGGTGGTCCGGGTTCGCGACGCCGGGCCCGGGAAAGGAGCTACGCGATGCGGGTGGGCATGACACTGTCACTCCCCCGCCAGGCGTCGACGGTGGCCCGCGCCCGGCAGATACTCGCGACCCTGCTGAGCTTGACAGACGTCGGCGACGACATCCGCGCCAACCTGGCCGTGGTGGTCAGCGAGGCGTGTTCCAACGCGGTGATCCATGGCGATCCCGACAGCACCGTCGACATCGCCATCAGCATCGACGACGACGTGTGCCTGATCGAGGTCGGCAACCGGGGCCGCACGCCGGACGCCGCCAAGCTCCACGCCGACCTCCCGGCGCCGCTCACCATCGGCGGCCGAGGGCTGCCGCTGATCGCCGCGCTCTCCGACACGGCCGCCTTCGTCGCCGGGACGCCGGACCGGGTGCTGCTGCGCATCACCAAGGCCCTCACCGGGGTACGGGCAGCGTCCTAGCGCCGGGCCCTCGCGTCGCGCCGCAACCCACTCGACACAGCATTGACATATTTCACTGTCAGATCTAGCGTCGGGGCCGAATCGATTCGGCCGTGGACCGGCGCTCCGGCACCGTCCGACGGTCGGCCGCGTGGCGTTCGGGCGTACGGCGTGGGCCACCGACGATTCGACGACCCTCTGGTCCCGCTTGGGCGGCGAGGCCAGCGGTGGAGAACCCGTGGCGACGAGCCGACCGGCCGCCGTGGGCACACCGCGTCGGGGGTGCTTGTCCGCGCCGAGCGGCGTCGGCGGCGGTGAGCGGTGGCGTGTCGTCGCCGCCGTGGATCCCTTCACCTTCACTTCGTGCCGATTGGCGGAGCCCATCATGACAAGACGTAGACCCATCCTTGGTTTCCTTGCGACGGCGGCGCTCGTCGTCGCGACAGTGGGGGCGGCGATAGTGACCGGCGGTGCGAGCACCACCGCGTCGGCCGCGAACGTCACGGCGGCCGCAGCCACCGCCGGGTGCGGCAAGGCACCCACGTTGACCAGCGGTCAGCGGTCCATCCAGAGCAGCGGCCAGAACCGTAGTTTCATCCTGCGGATTCCCGACAACTACGACCGGAACCACCCGTACCGGCTGATCTTCGGATTCCACTGGAACGGCGGCACCATGAACGACGTCGACGGCGGCGGGTCGGACGGGGCTGCCTGGTCCTACTACGGCCTGCGCTCGCAGGCGAACAACAGCACGATCTTCGTGGCCCCCCAGGGGAACGGCAACGGTTGGGCCAACCCGGGCGGCCAGGACGTCACCTTCGTCGACAACATGATCAGCCTGATCGAGGCCGACCTCTGCGTCGACACGACGCAACTCTTCGCGCTCGGCTTCAGCTACGGCGGAGGCATGAGCTATTCGCTGGCCTGTTCCCGTGCCGGCGTCTTCCGCGCCGTCGCGGTCTACTCGGGCGGGCAGCTCAGCGGTTGCGGCGGCGGCACCCAGCCGATCGCGTACATGGGAATCCACGGCATCGGGGACCCGGTCCTCAACGTCTCCGCCGGGCGGTCCCTGCGCGACACGTTCGTCCGGAACAACGGGTGCACCGCACAGAGTCCTCCCGAACCGAGAGCGGGCAGCCTGACCCACATCACCACCACCTACTCCGGCTGCCGGGCCGGCTATCCCGTGGTGTGGGCGGCCTTCGACGGCGGGCACACCCCCGGGCCGGTGGACGGCGGCGGGGACAGCGGAGCGCGGACCTGGACCAAGGGCGAGGTGTGGAGGTTCTTCACCCAGTTCGGCAGCACCGATCCGACGCCGAGCCCGAGCCCGACCGTGTCGCCCACCGGCAACCCGACCACGCCGCCGCCGAGCAGCACGTCGGCGGTACGCAACACGGCCTCCGGGCGCTGCCTGGACGTCAACGGCGGCTCGCAGGCCAACGGCGCGACGGCGATCATCTGGGACTGCCACGGTCAGAACAACCAGAGCTGGACCTCGACGGCCGCGCAGGAGTTGCGGGTGTTCGGCGGCAAGTGCCTCGACGTCAACGGCGCCGCCACGGCGAACGGCAGCTCGGTGATCATCTGGGACTGCAACGGCCAGTCCAACCAGCGGTGGCGGTTCAACTCCGACGGCTCGATCACCGGAGTCGGTTCCGGTCGGTGCCTCGACCTGGTCAGCAACGGAACCGCCAACGGCACGCGCGTCCAGATCTGGGACTGCAACGGCGCCGCCAACCAGCGGTGGAGCCGGAGCTGAGTCCGGCGGCCAGCCCCGGAGCACGACGGTAGGGATCGTGGTGCCGCCGCACCACGACCGGTTCGGCGGCGGGACCATCCGGTCCCGCCGCTGAACCACCCCGGACCGCACGCACAGCATTCATCAAATCTTTTCGCTACATCGCCGGAGTCCATCGATGCAAATGGCGGCAAATGCGAGTGGTTGAGGCGTTGACCCGCGATCTATGCGGTGCTTAACATATGACGTCTACTCATCAACGATCTTCGATCGTCGGCCCCTGTGCCATGCGACAGCTCGACAACCTGCCGTACGGCTTCGGGCGTCCGTAACGGTCAGGGAGGCGGATCAGATGTTCCGTAGAGAGAGCCAGCGGCACGGCGCGGGCGAGGCGGCACGACGCCGGTCATGGCGACACACGCGGAGTCCACGTCGGTTAACTGCCGCGCTGGTGGGGGCGCTCATGGGGGCGGCAGCCGTGCTGACCGCCGTCGCCTCCCCGGCACAGGCCGCGACCGCCATCACGATCAACGGCGGGTCCGGTGGACGGGCGCTCGACGGGATCGGCGCGGTCAGTGGCGGTGGAGGCAACAGCAGACTGCTGATCGACTACCCGGAACCGCAGCGCAGCGACATCCTGGACTACCTGTTCAAGCCGGGCCGTGGCGCTGCGATGCAGCTGCTCAAGACGGAGATCGGCGGCGACACCAACTCGACCTCCGGCGCGGAGCCCAGCCACGAGCACACCCGGGGCAGCATCAACTGCAACCGGGGCTACGAGTGGTGGCTGATGGAGCAGGCGCGGACGCGCAACCCCAACATCGCCCTGGCGGGCCTGGCCTGGGGCGCACCGGGCTGGATCGGCAACGGCAACTTCTGGTCCAACGACTCGATCGAGTACCTGGTCGCCTGGCTGGACTGCGCGGGCACCCACGGGCTGACCATCAACTACCTCGGCGGGTGGAACGAGAAGGGCTACAACGCCACCTGGTACAAGAACCTGCGGTCCACCCTGAACTCCCGCGGCTACAGCAACGTCAAGATCGTGGCCTCGGACGACTTCGGCTGGGGCGCCGCCGACGAATCACTGCGCGACCCGGCGTTCGCCAACGCCGTGCAGGTCTTCGGCAGCCACTACGTCTGCGGCTACCGCAGCGCCCAGACCAGTTGCCCCAGCTCCAACAACGCGATATCCACCGGCAAGTCGCTCTGGGCCAGCGAGAACGGGTCCGACGACTACAACGCCGGCGCGCAGGCGCTCGCCCGGGGCATCAACCGTGGCTACATCGACGGCAAGATGACCGGCTACATCAACTGGCCCGCCATCGCCGCCATCACCCCCAACATCCCGTGGGCGACCACGGGCGTGGCGGTGGCCCAACAGCCGTGGTCCGGTGCCTACTCCATCGGCAAGAGCACGTGGGTGATGGCGCAGACCACGCAGTTCACCGCCCCGGGCTGGCGCTACCTCGACGGATCGACCGGCTACCTCGGCGGCAACCGCAACAACGGCAGCTACGTGTCGCTGAAGTCGACCAACAACAGCGACTACAGCACCATCATCGAGACGATGGACGCCGGGTCGGCGCAGACCCTCGACTTCACCGTCACCGGCGGACTGTCCACCGGCGCCGTGCACGTCTGGTCGACGAACGTCAGGTCGAACAACACCGCCGACCACTTCGTCCGTGGTAGCGACCTCACGCCGAGCGGCGGGCGCTTCTCGCTCACCGTCCAGCCCGGATACGTCTACAGCATCACGACCACCAGCGGGCAGGGCAAGAGCACGGCGACCAGCCCCGCGCAGGGCACGCTGAAGCTGCCGTACAGCGACACCTTCGACAGCTACGACGTCGGGCGTGAGGCCAAGTACCTGATGGACCAGCAGGGCTCGTTCGAGATCGCCGCCTGCGGCGGTGGCCACTCGGGTCGGTGCGTACGACAGATGTCGGAGCAGACGCCGATCTTCTGGACGTCCGGCCAGGCCGAGCCGTACACGTTGCTGGGCGACCTGAGCTGGCGCAACTACACGGTCTCCTCCGACGTGATGCTGGAGAAGTCCGGTTACGCGCAGCTCATCGGACGCGCCAACACGTACAACCACCAGGGGCCGCAGAACCTCAACGGCTACTACTTCCGGGTGACCGACGGTGGCGCGTGGTCCATCCGGAGCAACAACACCAGCGGTAACTGGCGCACGCTGGCCAGCGGGAACACCTCGGCGTTGGGCACCGGCCGCTGGCACACGCTGGCGCTGACGCTCAACGGGAGCACCCTCACCGCGAGCATCGACGGCACCACCGTCGGCACGGCCTCCGACTCGACCTGGGTCGCCGGTCAGATCGGGTACGGCACGGGCCAGGGGGTCACCGCCCAGTTCGACAACCTCTCCATCACGCCGGTCGGCAACTCCGGCGAGCCGGGTCCGACCGGGACCGTCCGGGGCGCGGGCTCCAACCGGTGCCTGGACGTCAACGGCCAGAGCCAGGCCGACGGTTCGGTCGTCCAGATCTGGGACTGCAACAGCGGGGCCAACCAGCAGTGGACGCTCACCTCGAGCAACCAGCTCACCGTCTACGGCAACAAGTGCCTCGACGTGGCGAGCACCGCGACGGGGAGCCGCGCCCGGATCATGACCTGCAACGGCGGCAGCGGCCAGCAGTGGCGCGTCAACGGCGACGGCACGATCACCGGGGTCGCCTCGGGGCTCTGCCTGGACGTCAACGGCGCGGGAACCGCCAACGGCACCGCCGTCCAGATCTGGACGTGCACCGGCGGCAGCAACCAGCAGTGGATCCGCGGCTGACCGACAGGAGTCCGTTCGAGGACCCCGTACCCGATTGATCGGCTGACTGCCGGCCGCTCACCTGAGCGGCCGGCAGTCGCCTTTCCGGACGGCCGACGCGGGCTCCACGTCGGAGGGTGAGGGCGTATCGTGTGGTGGCCGCGCCGCCTCCGGTGTCATTTCCCGAGGCGGCCGTCAGCCGTCACACGGGGGAGGTCTGATGGCGCAGTTTCCCAGCGCCGATTTCGGGGCGGCGACCGAGCGGTTCGTCGCCTCCTGGTCGGCCGGCATCTCGGAGCGGGCCGACCGGGCGCACGAGTTGTCGGAGCGCGTGGCCGCGATGTCGGCGACCGCCGAGGGCGCGGAGGGCGCCGTCCAGGTCACCGTCGCCGCGTCCGGCGCGATGACCGACCTGCGGCTCGACGACCGGGTGCTGCGCTGGCGGGCCGACGAGATCGCCGTCGAGGTGCTGGCGGTGATGCGCCGGGCGCAGGGGCGGTTGGCGCCGCAGGTGGCGGAGGCCGCCGCGGAGACCGTCGGCGCCGACTCCGAGACCGCCCGCGCCGTCGTGGGCAGCTACGAGACGCGCTTCCCGGAGGTGCCCGAGGAGGACGAGCAGGGGTACGGCCCCTGGGGTGACCGTGGGCGCTGAGGCAGCCGGGTTCGAGGTCACCACGGCGGCGGTGACCACCCACGCCCGTTCCGTCGACCGGATCTCCGGGGGGATCGGCGTCGCACACGACGCGGCGGCGTACGTGCGGATGGGCGGCGACGCGTACGGGCACCTGCCCGTCTGCCAGGCGATCCCCTTCCTGTTGGACTTCCTCCAGGGCCCGGCCGCCGACGCGCTCGCGGCGGCTCAGGAGGCGCTGCACAGCGCGGCCGGAGCGCTCGACGCGACGGTCGACGCCTACCACGACACGGATTCGACGATCTCCGCCTCCCTCGGGCGGATGCACCGGTGAGCACCGACGTCGCGAACCCGCTGATCGCCGCCCGGCAGGACACCACCACCTCGTACAGCGGCCTGGGCATCGTCGAGAGCCTCGTCGACCTGCGCAACGGCATCGAGAGCGGTTCCTGGGTCGACCTGAGCATCGGCGGCTTCGGCACGTCGATGGAGGTGCTGGCGACCTGCGTCGACCCGGTCGGTTCGATCGTCTCGTGGGGGGTGGCCTGGCTCATCGAGCACGTCGAGCCGCTCTCCGACGCCCTCGACTGGCTGGCCGGCGACCCGGACCAGATCACCGCGTACGCGCAGACGTGGCACAACGTCTCACGGCAGGTCGGTGATCAGGTCACCGCATTGTCCGAGGCGGTACGCACCGAGATCGCCACCTGGACGGGCCCGGCGTCCGAGGCGTACCGGCGCTACAGCGACCAGCACCTGCGCCACCTGGCCGGTCTGGCGGACGCCACCGATCTGATCGGCACCGTCGTCGAGGGCGCGGGCCTGCTGGTGGCGCTGGTCCGGGAACTGGTCCGCGACCTCATCGCCGACTTCGTCTCGGTCCTCGCCGTCCGGCTGTGGGTGTGGCTGGCCGAGGCCGGGCTGACCCTGGGTGCGGCCACTCCGCTGGTCGCGGCACAGGTCTCCTCGCTGGTCGCCAAGTGGGCCGCCAAGGTCGCCGGGCTCCTCACGGCGCTGGCCCGCAGCGTCAGCCGCCTGCGGCCGATCCTGTCCAAACTCGGCGAACTGCTCGACACCCTCCGTACGGCGCTGCGGGGCCTGCGACGTACCCCGGGTGGGTCGCACTCCACCGACATGCCGGCACCCGGTCCGGGTGCCCGTGGCTACACCGATCCCGCGGGCGGCGGCGGGCAGCCGCCGCCGTGGGCCCGCCAGGACGACTGGCCACCCGACGTCGACCGCGAGCCGGGACCGCCCGGTGGCGGCGGCCCTCCCGGTGGCGGTGGCCCGCCGCATGGCGGCGGTGGAGGTCCCGACGGTGGTACGACGCGTGACGGCGGCTCAGGAAGTGACGGCGGCTCAGGAAGTGACGGCGGCTCTGGGCACGACGGCGGGGAGCCGGCGGACCTCGACGGGTCCGACGCGCCGGAGCCCGGGTCCGGCGCCGATCCGCAGGTGCCCGATCATGCGAGTGACGCCGAGTTGCGGCTGCTCGGCAGGGAGGTGCAGAGCATGACCGAACTCGACCCCGGCGGACACGTCAACGACGCGTACGACGTCACGTTCACCGACGGTACGCACGGCGTCTACAAGCCGAACGTGCCGGAGAACGAGTTCGTCCAGGTGCGTTCGTCCATCCCGGAGAACGAGTTGGCCCCGCGTGAGGTCGCCGCCTCGCGCCTGGACGAGGACCTGGGCTTCGGCCTGGTGCCGACGACGGCGCGCTGGGACGGTCCGCACGGGGCCGGTTCGATGCAGGAGTTCGTGGAGAACGCCAGCCCCGGTCGGCCCCCCAACGCCTACCCGGCCGCCGAGAGCGAGCGGATGGCGGTGCTCGACTACATCAGTGGCAACACCGACCGGCACATGGGTAACTATCTGACCGGACCCGACGGCCGCCTCGTCGCCATCGACCACGGCTACTCGTTCCCCGAGTCGAACGCCGAACCGTTGCGCTCGGACTTCGTGACGCAGCAGATGAACCGGCCGCTGAGCCCGGAGACGATGGCCCGGCTCCAGGACACCGACCCGGCGGCGCTGGCCGAGCGGCTGCGCGGCACCGGCCTGAGTGAACAGGCGCTGTCCGGTGCGATGGACCGCTTCAACGAGATCCGTGTCCGGGGCACGATCACGGGCGAGGCGTGGAACGCCTTCCGCCCGCCGAGCCCGTGGTGAGTGAGCCGCAGTGAACCAGGAGGCAGGAATGACCGAGCAGGCGGCGACCAGGGTGGCGCTCTACACGTTCGCCCAGCACACCAATCGCCGGGTGGCCGAGTTCCGTTGGCAGCCGGGCCAGCCGGTGTCGCTGACCGTCCTCGACCCGGAGTGGGGGGCGCTCGCACAGGACTTCTACGACAACGGCGTGCCGGTTGGACCGCAGCGGGTGCTGCCGGAGGCCGGTCCGGAGTTCATGCGCGCCCTGCTGCACCGTTTCCGGATGAGCTACTACAAGTTCGTGGACGAGAGCGACTGACCCGCGCCCTGCCCGGCGGCTTCGCGGCTCTTTTCGTATCCTGGCGAGGGTGAGCGGACCGCGTCGCAGTGGTCCTTCGACGAAAAGCCTTACGGAGAGGGACGACCACACCATGACGGCGGTACCGGACCAGCGGGCGACCGCCGTGCCATCAGGGGACGCCGGGCAGGCGGCGCAGGAGGATCTGCGGACGCTGTTCGGGCAGTCCATCGCGGTGTTCGCGTCGCTCGTGGGGCCGACGCACGTGGTGGAGGCGGCCAACCCGGCGTTCTTCGCCGCCATCGGTGAGGAACGCGCACGCATCGGGGTTCCGGTCGCCGAACTGCTGCCCGAGTTGGCCGGGCAGGGTTTCATCACTCTGCTCGACCAGGTCTACCGCACGGGTGAGGCGTACACCGGCCGCGACGCCCGGATCGTGTTGGGCACCGGCCCGCAGGCACGCGAGGCGTTCTTCGACTTCACCTACGAGCCCCGCCGCGACCTCGACGGCACGGTCACCGGCATCCGCGTGATCGGCGTGGAGATCACTCAGGTGAAGCACGCCCAGCGGCTGATGGCCGAGCACCGCGCCATGCTGGAGCAGATCGCGCGTCAGGCGCCCCTGGCCGAGGTGCTGGATGGGATGGCCCGCTGCATCGAGAACCTGGCACCGGACCAGGTGCTCGTCTCCGTGCTGCTCGCCGACGCGGACGGCCGGCACCTGCGGCACGGGGCCGCGCCGAGCCTGCCCGAGTTCTACAACCAGGCCATCGACGGGATCGCCACCGGTGAGGGTGTCGGTTCGTGCGGCACCGCCGCGCACCGGCGGGAGCCGGTCATCGTCACCGACATCGCCGTCGACCCCTTCTGGGCGGACTTCCGCGAGCTGGCCGAGCGGGCCGGTCTCGCCGCCTGCTGGTCGATGCCGATCCTGGCCCGTGACGGCGGCCTGTTGGGCACCTTCGCCATGTACCACCGCACGCCGCGGGTTCCACAGGACACCGACCTGGCTCTGGCCCGGGTCTTCGCCGACACCGCGGCCCTGGCCATCGAGCGTCACCGGGTCGAGCAGGCGAAGACCGCCGCCGAGGCACGTGCCAGGGAGGCCCACGAGGACCTGGCCAGGGCGGTACGCGCGGAGCGGCAGCTACGCGCCGAGGCGGAGCAGCGGGCCGCCACCGCCGCGGAACTCGCCGACCGGATTCGTGCCGCCGCGGCCGCGCAGGCCGCCCGACCGCACCCGGAGCACTGTCAGCTCGGCGGTGTCCAGGGCTGCTCCGCATCCGCCAAGATCAAGATCGCCGATTCGTGGGGCGACTCGGCCTGGGGCTGCGACGCCCACGTCGAGGAGGCCATCCTCAACGTGCGGTCGGTGTTCATCGCCAGCGAGGAACTCGGCGGCCTGGCCGCGTACGTCAGCCGCTGACCGCTGGCCCTCAGGCCGCGACGGCGGCCCGGACGTCGTCCCCGGCCGCACGCAGCCGTGCCGCGGCCTCCTCGGCCGTGCAGTGCGCGAGCAGCAGCACGATGGCCGTCTTGGCGTGGCCGTGCGCCGTGGCGAGCGCCCGCGCGGCCGTGTCGAGGTCGGTCTCGGCGGCCTCCGCGACGATCCGGCGCGCCCGGTCGACGAGCTTCTCGTTGGTGGCGTTCATGTCGACCATCAGGTTGCCGTAGACCTTGCCGAGCCGGGCCATCGTGACGGTGGAGAGCATGTTGCAGACGAGCTTCTCGGCGGTGCCGGCCTTGAGCCGGGTCGAGCCGGTGAGCACCTCGGGACCGGTGGGCACCTCGATGGCGACATCGGCGTGCCGGCTGACCACCGCGTCGGTGTTGCAGGCCACCGAGACGGTGGCCGCTCCGCGTGCGCGGGCGTGCGCCAGCCCACCCACCACATAGGGGGTACGACCGCTGGCCGCGAGCCCCACCACCGTGTCGCGGTCGGTGAGGCCGGCCGCGTCGAGGTCGGCGACGGCACGGGCCGGGTCGTCCTCGGCACCCTCGACGGCGACACCGAAGGCGCCCGCCCCGCCGGCGAGCAGACCGATGACCCGCTCGGGCGGCGTACCGAAGGTGGGCGGGCACTCGACGGCGTCGAGCATGCCGATCCGGCCGCTGGTGCCGGCGCCCAGGTAGATCAACCGACCTCCCTGGCGCAGCGAAGCCACGATGACGTCGACTGCGGCCGCGATGTCCGGCACGGCCCGGCGGACGGCGTCCGCGACCGTACGGTCCTCGTCGTTCATCGCGAGGAGCATCTCGGTGGGTGACATCCGGTCGAGGTCGGTGGTCTTGTCGTTGCGGGTCTCGGTGCCGAGGGTGCTGAGGTCCACGGGGTGTTCGTTCCTCTCGCTGGTGTCTCAGTCGCCGACCGGGCGAGTGCTCCCTGACCAGTTCGGCGGCGTGTACCGAATCGTTGAGATTCGGTCGGCAACGCGCCGTTCGGGCCTCGCGTCCGCTCGCATCAGCAGGCTGAGACCACAGCGTAACCAGGCCGGAGGGGCACTGGCAAAAAGTTTCGCGATAGTGTGGGCCAACGTCATTTTTTGACAACCCGCTGGTTGGGAGTGAGCCGTGCGTCAACTCGACCTTGTCGTGATCGTGCTGTACCTCGTAGTGATCGCCGCCGTCGGACTGCGTCTGTCCGGCAAACAGAAGTCGTCCAAGGACTACTTCGTGGGCGAGGGCAAGCTGCCCTGGTGGACCGTCTCGTTCTCGGTGGTCGCCACCGAGACCAGCGTCCTGACGGTGATCAGCGTGCCCGGTGGCGCCTACAGCAGTCAGGGCTTCGGCAACGTCGAACTGGCCCTGGGCTACGTCATCGGTCGCGTCGTGGTGGCGGCGGTACTCATCCCGCTCTACAAGCGGGGTGGCTTCGTCAGCGCCTACCAGTACCTGGGTGAGCGGTTCGGCCTGAAACTCCAGGGCCTGGCGTCGGTCACCTTCGTCTTCACCCGCCTGCTCGCCGAGGGCGTACGACTGTTCGCCTCGGCCATCCCGATCAAGCTGCTCCTGGACGAGTTCGGGCTTAACGTCGGCTACCAGGCGATCATCATCGTGTTGACCCTGATCACGGTGGTCTACACCTACCTCGGTGGCATCAAGGCGGTCATCTGGACCGACGCCATCCAGATGGGCCTCTACCTGGGCGGGGCGATCCTGGCCATCGCGGTGCTCAGCCACGCCATCGGGTTCGACGGCTACTCGCAGGCGTTGGACGCCGGCAAGTTCCAGCTCTTCGACACCAACTTCAACCTGGCGCACGTGCTCACCAGCCCGTTCGCCCTGCCGACCGCGATCATCGGTGGCGCCATCTTCGCGATGGCCAGCCACGGGTCGGACCAGCTCATCGTCCAGCGCATCCTGTCGACCCGCACGCTGCGCGAGGGTCAACTGGCGATGGTCTCCTCCGGCATCTTCGTGGTCATCCAGTTCGCGGCGTTCTCGCTGGTCGGTGCCCTGCTGTGGTCGTACAACAAGGGTCAGACCTTCAAGGAACTCGGCCTGAACAGCACCGACAACCTGTACCCGAACTTCATCCTGCACGCCCTGCCGGTGGGCATCTCCGGCCTGCTGGTCGCCGGCATCCTCGGCGCGGCGATGGGATCGCTGTCGTCGGCGCTGAACTCGATGTCGAACTCCACGGTCGCCGACTTCATCCACAGCTTCTTCAAGAAGGTGCCGTCGGACGACGTGATGCTCCGGCTGGCCCGGGTGATGACCCTGGTCTGGGCGGTGTTCATGGCGATCTTCGCCTGCGCGTTCAGCTCCAGCACCGGAAACGTCTACCTGACCGGTCTGACCATCGCCGGCTACACCTACGGGGCGCTGCTCGGGGCCTTCCTGCTCGGCCGCCTCGTCAAGCGGGCCAACCAGGTCGACGCGGTGATCGCCTTCCTCGTCACGGTGGCGGTGATGACCTACATCGTCCGCTTCGTCAAGATCGACGTGACGACGGCCGGGACCACCACCGCGACCGCCATCGCCGCACAGTGGCTGGTGCCGATCGGCGTCCTGATCACCCTGGTCGTCGGCGCGGTGTCGAGCCGCTTCCACGCCGCACCGGAGACGCCGTACGACCACCGCCGCGTCGCCGATGACGACGAGGCAACGGCGGCTCCCGTGAGCCGGGCGTGAAGGAGGCCGTGATGCGCGTGATCGGCCTGATGTCCGGAACCTCGTACGACGGCATCGAAGCCGCCGCCGCCGAGTTCGAGCTGGACGGCGACACCCTGCGGATGCGCCCGCTGGGTCGGCTCAGCCACCCGTACCCCGACGAGCTGCGCACCCGCATCGCCGCCGCCCTGCCACCCGCGCCGACCACCACCGAGGCGATCTGCGTGCTGGACACCGGCATCGGCCAGGCGTTCGCCGAGGCCGGTGTACGGGCTCTCGCCGAGCTGTGCGACGGCCGGGCCGACCTGGTGGTCTCGCACGGCCAGACCATGCACCACTGGGTGGAGAACGGCGTGGTCCGGGGCACCCTGCAACTGGGCCAGCCGGCCTGGATCGCCGAGGCAACCGGTCTGCCGGTCGTGGCCGACCTGCGCAGCCGCGACGTCGCGGCCGGTGGTCAGGGAGCACCGCTGGTCGCCCTGTTCGACGCGCTGCTGCTGCGCGGCCTGCCCGGCGTTCCGGCCGCTCTCAACCTGGGCGGAATCGCCAACATCACCGTCGTCGCGCCGGACGCCGAGCCTCTCGCGTTCGACACCGGCCCCGCGAACGCGCTCCTCGACGCCGCCGTGCGCCACTTCAGCGGCGGCGTCGAGGAGTACGACCGGGACGGGCGAGGAGCAGCGGCCGGGCAGGTCGACCCGGCGCTGCTGCGACGGCTGCTCGACGAGCCGTACTACCGGCTGCCCGGCCCGAAGAGCACCGGCAAGGAACTGTTCCACCTGCCGTACCTGCTCGCCGCGCTGGCTGACGCGCCCACCCCGGATTCGCGGGACGTACTGGCCACGCTCACCCGGCTGACGGCGGTGACGGTGGCCGACGCCTGCCGGGCGCACGGCGTCACCCGGCTCGTCGTCTCCGGCGGCGGGGCGCACAACCCGACCCTGATGGGCATGCTCGTCGACGAGCTACCCGACGTCGACCTGACGTCCAGCGACGAGGTCGGTGTCGCCTCGGACGCCAAGGAGGCGCTGGCCTTCGCGCTGCTGGGCTACCTGACCGTGCACGGGCTGCCGGGCACCCTGCCCTCGGGCACCGGCGCACGGCACCCCTCGGTGCTCGGCAGCATCACGCCCGGTCGCCAGCCCTTGCGGCTGCCCGACCCGGCCGGCACCGCCCCGAACCGGCTGCTGATCGTCGCGTCCTACTGACCGCCTCTTCCCGGGAGGATCCGCCATGAGCACCGTCGTTCCCGCGCCGAACGCGGCCGACGTCCGCGCCCGCGAGGTCGCCGACCTGCTGCGTGCGCGCATCGACGACCC
Source organism: Micromonospora sp. NPDC005172 (assembly GCF_040608555.1). Classification (NCBI taxonomy): domain Bacteria; kingdom Bacillati; phylum Actinomycetota; class Actinomycetes; order Micromonosporales; family Micromonosporaceae; genus Micromonospora; species Micromonospora sp. NPDC005172. The sequence continues at coordinate 65,233 of NZ_JBEXIL010000007.1, read as the reverse complement.
GAGTCGGGTCAGCGCCGAGCTGCCCCGTCGGCTGGCCGTGGCCCACGACGCGTCGCCGTACCTGTTCGAGCCGCAGGCCGTCGTCCGCGCCGCCTCGGCGGCCGAGGTGGGCGCGTTGATGGTCGGCGCCCGGGAGGCCGGCGTGCCGCTGACCCTGCGCGGTGGCGGCACCAGCCTCGCAGGTCAGGCCGGTGGCGCGGGCGTGCTTGTCGACGTCCGCACCGACTGGCGCAACGCGGAGGTGCTCGACGACGGGCGGCGCATCCGGCTCCAACCCGGCCTGACGATCCGGCAGGCGAACGCCCGGCTGGCCCGCTACGGCCGCCGGCTCGGCCCGGACCCGGCCAGCGAGGCCGCCTGCACGGTGGGCGGCATGGTCGCCAACAACTCCAGCGGGATGACCTGCGGCACCACCGACAACGCCTACCGCACCATGGAGTCCCTGCGCTTCGTGCTGCCGTCCGGCACTGTCGTCGACTCCGCCGCCCGCGACGCCGACGACCGGCTGCGCGCCGCCGAGCCCGCCCTGCACGCCGGGCTGCTGCGGCTGCGCGACCAGGTGCGCGCGGACCCGGGCTCGCGGGCGACGATCGAGCGGCTGTTCGCCATGAAGAACACCATGGGGTACGGGCTGAACTCGCTGCTCGACCACAGCAGTCCGGTGGACATGCTCGCCCACCTCATGATCGGCAGCGAGGGCACGCTCGGCTTCGTGGCCGAGGCGGTCTTCCGGACCGTGGAGATCCACGCGCACGCCGCCACCGGCCTGCTCGTCCTTCCCGGCCTCACCGACGCCACCGACGCGCTGCCCGCCCTGCTCGCCGCCGGTGCCCGTACCGCCGAACTGCTGGACGCGGCCGCGCTGCGGGTCAGCCAGCGCGACCCCGGCGCGAGCGCCGCCCTACGCGGACTGACGGTGACCGGGCACGCGGCGCTGCTCGTGGAGTTCGCCGAGGACAGCGCGGAGCACCTGGCCGCGACGCTGGCCGACGCGCGGCCCGTGCTGGACCGGCTGCCCGCCGTCGGCGGCACCGAACTGACCCGCGACCCGCGCGAACGCGCCAAGCTCTGGCATCTGCGCAAGGGCCTCTACACCGCGGTCGCCGGGGCCCGACCGCCCGGGACCACCGCCCTGCTGGAGGACATCGCGGTGCCGATGCCGCGCCTGACCGGCACCTGCGACGGCCTGATCGACCTGTTCGAGCGGCACGGCTACACCGACGCGGTCATCTTCGGACACGCCCGCGACGGCAACCTGCACTTCATGCTGACCCAGTCGTTCGACACGCCAGCCGAGGTCGACCGCTACGCGCGGTTCACCGACGACATGGTCGACCTCGTGCTCGCCGAGGGCGGCACCCTCAAGGCCGAGCACGGCACCGGCCGCGCCATGGCGCCCTTCGTCCGTCGGCAGTACGGCGACGAGCTGTACGACGTCATGCGCGACCTCAAGCGGCTGTGCGACCCAAGCGGCCTGCTCAACCCGGGTGTGTTGCTCAACGACGACCCGATCGTGCACCTGCGGCAGCTCAAGGCCGTGCCGACGGTCGACGAGGAGCTGGACGCCTGCGTGGAGTGCGGCTACTGCGAGCCGGTCTGCCCCACCGCCGACGTCACCACCACGCCCCGGCAGCGCATCGTGCTGCAACGGCAGATCGCCCTGGCCACCGCCGCCGGCGACGAGGAGCGCCGCCGCCAGTTGACCGACGACTACGCGTACGCGGCGGTGGACAGCTGCGCCGCCGACAGCCTCTGCGTCACCGCCTGCCCGGTCGGCATCGACACGGGAGCCGCGATGAAACGGCTGCGCGCCGAGCGGCACAGCCCTCGTGCCCAGCGCACCGCCGCCGGTGCCGCCCGGCACTGGAAGACCGCCGTGGCCGGCGTCCGGGTCGGCCTGAACGCCGCGCACGTCACCCCGACACCGGTGGTCCGCGCCGCCACCGGGGTGATCCGCTCACTCGGGGCCACCGAACTCGTACCACAGTGGAGTGACGACATCCCACGTGCCGGCGCGCCCCGACCCGCGCCGCGCAGCGCGTCGGACGCCCGGGCGGTGTTCTTCGCGGCCTGCATCGGCAGCGTGTTCGCAGCCCAGGACGGCTCGTCCGGTGGCTCGGCGGCGGCGTTCCTGCGCCTGTGCGAGCTGGCCGGGGTGCCCGTGGTCGTACCGGACGGCACGGCGGGTCTGTGCTGCGGGACGCCCTGGCAGTCCAAGGGCTACCCCGCCGGGCACCGCGAGATGGCCGAGCGGACCCTCGCCGTGCTTTGGGAGGCCAGCGACCAGGGGCGGCTGCCCGTGGTGTGCGACGCGTCGTCCTGCACGCACGGCCTCGCGCAGCTGACCGCCGCGCTCGCCGTCCAGGACCGGGCACGGTACGCGGGGCTGCGCTTCGTCGACAGCGTCACCTTCACCGCCCAGCACCTGCTGCCGGCGCTGCCCGAGCCCCGGCGACTCGCTTCGCTCGCGCTGCACCCCACCTGCTCCACCGTGCACCTCGACGGCATCGACGACCTGCGCACGGTGGCCGGAGCGGTCGCCGAGACGGTCACCGTGCCGGACAGTTGGGGCTGCTGCGCCTTCGCCGGTGACCGGGGACTCCTGCACCCCGAGGTCACCGCGAGCGCCACCGCCGCCCAGGCCGCCGAGGTCAACGAGCGCGACCACGACGCGTACGCCTCCTGCAACCGCACCTGCGAGATGGGCATGAGCCGAGCCACCGGGAAGCCGTACCGGCACGTGCTCGAAGTGCTCGCCGAGGCGGTCGAGCCGCCGGCCTAGCGAGCAGCAGTCGCCGACCGCTCCCGGGGACCCGCGCGGCGCAGCAGCGCGGCGGCGAGCAGGCCACCGGCCAGGACCGCCGCCGCGCCGACCAGCTGACCGGTCTCCAGCGCCGCGGCGAAGGCGCTCGTCACGGCTATCCGCTGCGGTCCCTCCTGCGCCGCGGCGAGCGCAGCCGGGAACGAGTCCGCGCCGGCCAGCGCGGCGGGCAGCAGCGCCGCGAACCGGGCGTTCAACACGGCGCCGAGTACGGCGATGCCGAGGCTGCTGCCGACCTCCGTCATCGTCCCGTCCACCCCGGCCCCGGCGCCCGCCTTCTCGGCCGGGATCGCGCTCATCACCGCCTCCACGATCGCCGGGTTGGCCAGGGCGCAGCCGACGCCCATGACGAGCAGACCACCGAGCAGCACCCCGTACCCGCCGTCAGGCACGAGGGTCACCACCGCGAGGCCGCCCGCGAGCAGCGTCATGCCGACGGCGATGGCAGCGGCCAACCCGAGACGGCGGATCACGGCGGCGGCGACGCCGGTGACGTTGAGCAGCACGATGGACAGGGCGAAGGGAGCCATGCGCAGGCCCGCCTCCCAGGCCGGGTAGCCCCGGACGAACTGGAGGTGCTGGGTCAGCAGGAACAGCGCCCCGGTGGCCCCGAAGGTGATCAGGACGACGCCGGAGACCGCGCCGACGAACCGCCGGTCCCGGAAGAAGTGCATGTCCAGCATGGGGTGGACGATCCGCCGCTCCCAGCGGACGAACGACCCGAGCAGGAGTACGCCGACGACGGCCGCGCCGATCACCTCGGTCGACGCCCAGCCCCGCTCCGGCCCGGCGATGATCGAGAAGACGACCGCGGTCAGCCCCGCGGTGGAGAGCATGGCGCCCCAGACGTCGAGGCGACCTCCGGCCGTGCCTCGGGACTCCGGCACGAGTGCCCGACCGACGAGCAGGCAGACCAGCACGATCGGAACGTTCAGCAGGAAGATGGCACCCCAGGGCAGGTGGGCCAGGATGGTGCCACCGATCGGCGGCCCGACCGCGAAGCCCAACGCGCTGGTGGCGGCCCAGATGCCGATGGCCCGGGACCGTTCGGGGCCGTCGAAGACCTGCATCGCCACCGCGAGCGTCGACGTGACCAGCAGCGCCCCGCCGACGCCCATTCCCGCCCGCGCGGCGATCAACTGACCACTGCTGCCCGCGAGGCCCGCCACCAGCGAGCCGAGTCCGAACAGGACGAGACCGGCGAGCAGCATCCGGCGGCGGCCGTACCGGTCGGCGGCGGCACCCGCCGTGAGCAACAGCCCGGACAGCACCAGGGCGTACGCGTTGATCATCCACTGCACGTCGGAGGTGCTGGCGCCAAGCTCGCTGGTGAGCACCGGCACCGCCACGGTCAGGATCGTGTTGTCCAACACCACGACGAGCTGGGCGACGCAGAGCACGGCCAGGATGAGCCAGCGGTGTGCTGGCCGGACCGCCACCGTGGGGACGGCGGCCGGTTGGGTGAGCGTCACACCGCCGCCCGTACGTACGGCGCGGTCAGCGTGCCGAGTCGGCCTCTCACGGGGCTTTCCAGTAGCCGAGCGAGGTCAGCCGGTCCTTGTCGACGCCCAGCGTCCGCCGGATGTGTCGGGTGATGCCCCGCGTGGTGGCGGCCTCGCAGGCGACCCAGTAGTGGGCCGCGTCGTGCGCCGGCAGGTCGGAGCGGACGGTGTCCACGAGGTGCTGGCCGTCGGCGTTCCGGGGCACCCAGGTGACGTCGTGGTGTGCCCGGGCGCGCGGCGCGAGGGCCTTCTCGCCCTCGTGGGCGTACTCCAGCCAGATCGTCGCCGGGATGTCGGCGCCGGCGTCGAGCAGGCTGTTCACGGCCGGCAGGGATGCGGCGTCACCGACCAGGTAGAGGTGCGCCGGTGCGGGGTCGGGCAGCTCGAAGGCGCTGCCCTGCACGGTGGCGACGATGGTGTCGCCGTCCTGCGCCGTGGTCGCCCAGCGCGCAGCGCAGCCGTCGTGGATGGCGAATTCGATGCTGAACCGGCCGGTGGCAGCGTCGGGGTCGACGAGTGTGTACGCCCGCTGGTGCGCCCGGCCGTCGTTGTCGAACCACAGTCGGACCCACATCGTGGGGTGGACGCCGCACGCCGCCAGCAGGCCACCGTCGTCCAGGAGTAGCCGCTGGTAGTGCCCGTCCACCGACTCGGTGGCCCGCACCGTCAACTGAAAGTCCCGGCCTCCCATGGCCTTGAGGACCAGGGCTTCCCAGTTCCGTTTCACGCACCCCTCCAGGTAAGGCGAACCTTTGTTAGGGCAGGCTAACCTACCTAAACCGCAGACGGAACGCGTGCCCCTCTCTCGACCCCCTCAGCAAAGGACCACGGCATGACATACCAGGAAAAGATCACCGGCCTCGGCGAGCTGGCGCTGACGCCCGTGGTGCCCGAGCGGGACACGGCGCTCCTGCACGGCTGGGTCACCCTGCCCCGCAACTCGTTCTGGGGGATGGAGTCACGCAGCCTCGACCAGGTCCGCGAGATCTACGCCTTCGTCGACGGCCTGCCCACCCACCACGCGTACCTGATCAGGGTCGACGGGGAGCCGGTCGGCCTGTTCCAGAGCTACCAGCCCGAGGCCGACCCGGTCGGCGAGCGGTACGCCGTACAGCCCGGCGACGTCGGGATGCACCTGCTGCTCAACCCCCCACGGCACCTCGCCCGCGGCCTGACCGACGCGGTCGGTCCGGCCCTCGCCCGGTTCCTGTTCCGCGACCCGAGCGCCCGGCGGATCGTCGTCGAGCCGGACGTCCGCAACCACCGCGCGCTGCGCCGCCTCGTGATCGAGGGGTTCACCTTCGACACCGAGATCGACATGCCGGACAAGCGCGCGCAGCTCGCGTTCCTCACCCGCGCCCGGTTCGAGGCCGACCACCCGACGGCCGCCTGACGGCAGGGCGGCGGTCAGCGGTTCGCGCTGAGGAACCCGATAAGCGTCGCGGTCCACCAGCCGAGCTGGGAGGTGACGGCGGCGGCGACGCCGGGCAGCAGGGCGGACCAGGGCGGGCGGCCCTGGACCGCGACGAGTCGATCCCGCACCCGGCCGAGGAACAGCCCGTTGACGCCGACCACGAGCACCGCGAGCAGCTTGACCCACACCATCGCGGAGGACATGTCCGGTCCCAGCGCCGTGCCGCTGACGACGAGACCGACCAGGCCCAACCAGATGAGCAGGTGCGCTCCCCGCGCCGCGTTCAGCACGGCACCGAGCTGTTCACGGCGCACCATCCAGCGAAGACTGAACCAGTCCACAGTCAACACCGCACCGAAGCCCACCACCAGGCACGTCAGGTGGCAGAAGAGAGCGACCATCCGCCAGCCGGCGGAGATTGTCAGGTGCGGCGCGGCGAGGATCGCGACGAGCCACCCGAGAGTCACCAGAGCGGTCGCGCCGACGAGGGCGGTGCGCCCGGCGGCACGACGGTGGCCACCGCGCCAACCTGCCGTCGGCGTGGTCGCGGCACCCCCGCCGGGCACCACGGTCGTGCCGGTACGACGCCGTGGGGCGCTGCCCGCGTACCCGGTCGTCGTGGCACGATGGGCGGCCCGCATCGGGCTGCGCACGGCGGTGTGCAGGTCAGTTGTCCGCATCGCCGGTCGCGCCGGGCCGACCTGCCAGCGCCTTCAGTTCGGCAGCTCGCGTCGTCTGGATCCGGCCGGCGAGCGCCTTCACCTCCGGGCTGCCCCCGGCGTTCTGCTCGCCCCGACACAGCACGACGGTCTGTTCGAGGTGTGCCCGGAGCAGACCGACGGCTCGGGACGGCACCTCGGCTTCGGGGGCGGCGCGCAGCTCGGCGAGGCGGTCGTCCGTCACCATCCCCGGCATCTGATGCCCCTCGTGGATGTTCTGCTCCGGGACGTTGCCCGCGGCCAACAACCTCCGCAGCTCCACCAGCTCGGCTCGGTGCGCCGTCCGGATGTCGCCGAGAACGGCGCGCAACGCAGGGTCGGCGGCCGACGGACGGGTGTCGAGGTGGTCGATCAGCGCCAGCACCCCGTCGTCCATCGGGAGCAGCAGTTGGATGAAGGCGTCGTCGGTGCCGTTGAGGAGCACGGACGCGGTAGGCGCGGCAGCAACTGACGGGAGCGCGGCGGGCCGGTCGGTGCGGTCCGCGTGCCGGGTCAGGCCGACGGCCACCGTCGTCGCGGCCACCGTCACGACGACGCCGGCGATCCGCCAGCCGGACGTCCTGAGCCCGGTGCCGATCATCAGCGCGCGGCCTGGAACGCGCGGCCGATCGCCGTCACTCTGGTGCCGTCGCTGAACAACCCGGAGCGGTCCTTGTCGGTCGCGGGCAGACCGAACCAGGCGTACCGCTGCACGTAGGAGAGCTGGCCGAGCATGCCGCTGGCCGCGGTGAGGAAGGCCGCCTGCTGCTCCTGGCTGGGGAACACCTGACGCCCGCCGTCGTAACGGATCAGCGCGAACTCGGTCAGCCAGATCGGTTTCTTGTACCGCTGGTAGACGGCTTGCAGGTACTGCCGTAGCTGGTTCACCGCAGCGGTAGTCGTGAAGTCGGCCCCGTACCAGTGCAGGGCGATGAAGTCGACCCGGTGACCTCGGGCCTCGGCGCCGGTCATGAATCTGTCCAGCCAACCCTGCGGGTCCGCTCCGCCCCAGGCGACCGCCGGGCTGCTCAGTTTGCTGCCCGTGGCCATCAGTTGCGGCCACAGGTCCAGCGCCCGCTCGACGCTCATGTTCGCCTGCTCGCCCAGGTCCGGCTCGTTGAAGCCGAGCAGGTAGGGCCCGGCGGCACGGGCCCGCGCCAGCTCACCGGCGTTGACGTTCTCCGCGCTACGGATCATGGGGACGAACGTCGCGCCTCGCGGAGTGGTGATGCCGGGGTGCTGGGTGCCCCAGGTGTAGTACCAACCGGCCTTCGAGTTGGCCAACGCCTGGCTCGCGCCGGCGAAGTTCCACACCCCGACGCCCTTGCGCGCGGAGCTGACCGCCGGCACGACCGGTGCCTTCGACGGCGTGGGACGCACGCTCGGTGACGGCGCCCTGCTCGGGGAGGCGACGACGGTGGGCGAAGCGGGTGGCGCGGCGGCCCAGGAGGGCGTGGGCTGTGGCGCGGCGGCCGGGTCGGCCGGCAGGAGCACCACCACCGCGGTGATCGCGGCGACCGCCACCGCCACCGATGCGGCGAGAGACGGCAGCAGGCCCTTGGGTGCGGTCACCGCCAGGTCGACGACGTTCGAGGGGGGTCCGACCGGATGCGGCGCGGCCGGGGCGACCGCCGCGTGCGGGATCTTGGCGCCGAGCCCGGCCGGCAGCGGCAGCAGCGACATCCCCGCGAGCAGCCGGTCGATCGGCAGGAAAGCGGCGCCCAGGTGCCCGCAGAACGCACAGTCACGGACGTGCCGGGCCAACCGCTTGCGCCACAGCGGGCTCGGGGTGCCGTCCCACTCGGCCGTCACGGCGTGCAGGTCCGGGCACCCGGGTCGTTCGTGCAGCGCGCGGACGACCCCGCGGGCGCTCTGGATCTGCTCCTTCATCCGGTGGATGCGTACGGCGACGTGCCCCGGTGACAGACTCGCCGCCTCGGCGATCTCGGTGCGCGTCAGCTCACCGGTCTCCTCCAGCCACCACAGCGAGAGCAGTTCCTGGTCGTCCGGATCGAGCCACCGGGTCGCTTCGGCGACTTCCCGACGCTGGTCGGTGAGGCCGAGCCGGAGGATCGTCATCCCGGCGAAGTCGGACGCGGGGTCGGGCACGTTGTGGATCACGTCGAGGCCGGCGTCGCGGTTGAGGGCGACGCGCCGACGCTGGTCCCAGTCGCGCACCTGCCGGATGGTGATCGCCACGAGCCAGGACCGGTACGCCTCCGGGTCGTTGAGGGTGGGCAGGTGCCGGATCACCCGTACCAAGGTCTCCTGGACCACGTCGTCGACGTCGGCGTGGCCGCGCAGCGCACGCCCGACGATGTTGTAGACCAGCGGAAGCGAAGCCGCCACGAGGTCGTCGAGGGCGCGCCGGTCGCCCTGTCGAGCTGCGACGACCAACCCGGGATCGGGTACTGCCCGACCGGCTGACGACATGGGTTCCACTCCTTGTGCGCTCGACCCGAACAGCGCCTGTGCGCGCTGACCGCCTCCTGATCGGAGACGAGCGGTGGCAGCCCAGATTACGGTTTTCTTTTCGGACCGGACACTGGTCGCGGCGGCCGGACGTGACCTGCCCGACTCACCCTGCCGGGTCCGCCCAGCACCGTTACGGTCGAGGATGCGGTAAGCGGATGTGGTGCGAAAGAACGGGACGGGACGGACATGACGGTTCAGATCGATCTTGCCGGTAGGACCGCGCTGGTCACCGGCTCGACCCAGGGCATCGGCGCGGCCATCACGGTCGGGCTCGCCCGGGCCGGCGCGCGCGTGGCCGTGAACGGTCGTACCGCCGCCGGGGTCGAGCGCGCGGCGAAGGCGCTGCGCGACGAGGTCCCGGGCGCCGAGGTGGTCGAGGTGGACGCGGACGTGTCGACCGACGAGGGTACGGCTCGGACGCTCGATCTCCTGCCCAGCGTCGACATCCTGGTCAACAATCTCGGCGTCTTCGGCCCGACCGATGCGTTGGAGATCTCGGACGACGAGTGGCGGCGCTACTTCGAGGTGAACGTGCTGGCCGGCGTCCGGCTGACCCGCGCCTACCTGCCGGCGATGATGGAACGGGGTTGGGGGCGGGTGCAGTACATCGCCAGTGACTCGGCGGTCGTCATCCCCGCCGAAATGATCCACTACGGCGTCTCGAAGACGGCCCTGCTCGGCGTCTCACGCGGCTTCGCCAAGGCCGCCGCCGGCACCGGCGTGACCGTCAACTCGGTGCTGGCCGGGCCGACGCACACCGGCGGCGTGGAGGATCTGGTGGCCGATCTCGTGGGTGACAGCCTTCCGTGGGAGGAGGCGCAGCGGGAGTTCATGCGGCTGCACCGGCCACAGTCGCTGCTCCAACGGCTCATCGAGCCCGAGGAGATCGCCAACATGGTCACGTACCTCGCCTCTCCGCTCGCCTCCGCGACGACGGGCGCGGCGGTCCGGGTCGACGGCGGCTACGTGGACGCGATCGTCCCGTAACGGCGTCCGCTCAGAGCTGGACGACGTGACCCACCCGCGGGGGCGTACGACCGGCGAGGACGTCGAGCCACGCGTGCCGCAGTGCCTCGGGACCGTTGCCGACCCGCACGTCGAGCCACCCGCTCACCATCGGGACGAACCGCTGCCAGGCGGCGGTGAACCGCTCGTCGAGCCCGTCGCGGCCCCAATCCTGGCTGCGCTTGCGCATCTGCACGGGCGCGAAGAAGACCTCCCCGGCGGCGTCGGCGTTGGGCGTCTGGTTGGTGAGCCCGACGGCGATGTCCCGGACGAGCCGGTCGCCGAGGTGATCGCGGAGCGCGGCCCTGGTCGCGGGCGCGCCGGACAGGTCGAGGTACGCCGTGTCGACCGCGTCGAGGGTGTCGATCGCGTCGTACGTGACGACGTCGTCGTAGCAACCCAGTGAGCGCGTGAACGCCAGGTTGCCGGGCGAGGTGAGCCCGACGAGTCGCGCGCCACGGCCGTGCAGTTCACACGCGGCGGCGTACGCCGTCTTGCTCGACGCCGACGACAGCACCAGCGACCGTGCACCGTAGAAGTCGTTGTCGACGACCTGGTCGGCCAGCATGAAGGAGGTGAAGAACAGCGGCCGGAACAGGATCAGCAGGTCCTCCTGCTCCGCCCGGTAGGCCGGGTCGCCGGTGGTCGCCCGGTACGCGTTGTACGGCGAGGGCAACCCGGCCCGGTGCGCGCTCGCGTCGCGGAACCCGGACGCGTCCACCCGGTCCGGGCGGACCACCAGGTGACCGGCGGGAGGGAGGTAGCCGTAGACGCGTTGACCCACCTCGACGCCGGCGACCGTCGACGCGACCACCTCGGCGAACCCCCACAGCGGCGGCAGCCCCCACTGTGGATCGAGTCCCTGCGGGCCGGGCGGAAAGAACTCCCAGTAGCGCATCGCCTCGCCGAGCACGGCGTAGGTCACGTTGTTGGCGGTGAGGCCGACCCGATCGACGCGCAGCAGCGCCGCCCCGTCGGGCACCTCGGGCACATTGCCGTCGGCGAGCGTGGTCCGGGAGAGATCGTCACGGGCCACGGCGAAGGTCCACGAGTCAGCCATGGTGTGACGCTAGACAGCCTCCGAATCCCAGACAAGTGCACTGGGAGTGCAAAATCCCACTCGGCGGTCAGAAGTGCGGCGTGGTGACGTGGCGCAGGTGCCCCAGCGGCAGGTGCGGCGGCTGCCACTCCAGGATCAGGGCCGTCGCGTCGTCGTCGAGCTGCTCGTCCTGGTAGGCGAGGACGGCACGCACCAGGCGGCGCATCGTCTCCGGGCTGGGCAGCCGGTCGTTGAGGGCACGGTTGACGAAGTCGACGAGCCGGTCCAGCCCGAACCGCTCCCCGTCGGCACTGCGCGCTTCGGTGATGCCGTCGGTGTAGGCGAGGAGGCGATCACCCGGGTGCAGCTCCTCCTCGTACACCTGGGGTCTGGTCTCCGACAGGTGACCGAGACCGAGCGGCAGCGCGGTCGGCCCCGGCAGCTCCCGGATCGCCTTGCCGTCGCGCAGCAGCATGGCGCCGGGGTGCCCGGCGTTGATGAGCTTGAGCCGGCCGGTCCGCCGGTCCAGCTCGGCGAGCAGCGCGGTCGCGAAGTAGCTCGGGTGCTCCGAGCGCACCCACCGGTCGATACTGATCGCCGTGTCGACGAGGTCGAGGCCGGTTCGGCGGGCGTTGCGGTACGCGCTGACCACCAGCGACGCCAGGCTGCTCGCCCTGATGCCGTGCCCACAGGTGTCGAAGAGCCCGACGCTGAGCACGTCGCCGTTCAGCGCGTAGTCGAAGATGTCCCCGCCGACGTCGTAGCACGGTTCGAGGATCGCGGTGACCACCAGATCGTCGGTCGCGAAGGTCAGCGGCGGCAGCAGCCCCCACACGATCTCGGCGGCGACCTGCATCGGCAGGCGGCGGCGCATCCGCTCGATGACGTCGCCGTAGCGCCGGCGGTTCACCAGGACCTGGGCGATGTTGACCGCCACCTCCCAGGCGGGGCCGTCCAACGACGTGTCACCGGCGGCCGGCGACACGACCTCCAGGACACCCAGCCGCTCGCAGCCGAGCAGCAGAGGCACCCAGACCCGGTCCGGGTTGTCGGCGGCCCGCTGCACGTCGAGGGTCGTGAACGCCCGTCCGGCCAGGGTCGTCTCGATCGTCAACTCGTCCCGGATCGGACCCGCGCCGAGCATGGGCACGAGGCAGGACTGGGTGTAGTCCGCCAGGTAGATCACGATCTCGGTGGCGCCGATCGCCGGCGCCGCCCGGGTGACGAGGAGCGACAGCTCGTCCGGCCCACCTCGGGGTGCGTTGAGCTGTAGCCAACGCGCTGCGTCGCCAGCGTCGACCACGCTTCACCTCCCCGTGTCCTCACCACCCTAGAAGCCCGGCAGCGAACTGCCAATGTGGGCCTGACCTCGCCTGACCTCCGACCCCTCATACTTTCGGCTAGTAATAGCTCGGACTTTCGGGTAGCGTCGGGGCCGACATGTGAACGACATGACGCGGTGGCGAGGCCGGGTTGTGGCCCCTCCTCGACAGCGCATCCCGTCCGTCCATGCGCTCCGGCGACAGCCGGTTCGGATCTCTCTCCGGTCGACCTCGTCGATGGGCTCCCGCAGAGAGGACCATTCCCATGGTCACCACTGTCGAGCACGCCCCCACCACCGGTTTCACCCGTCGTAGCACCGCAGGCCTGGAAGAACTGATCGTCGAGTTGGCCACCACCGCGGTCGACGACCCGCGCCGACCGGCCCTGCGAGACCGCACCATCGAGGCGTGGATGCCACTCGCCCGTCACCTGGCCCGCCGTTACTCGGGACGCGGTGCAAACGACGAGGATCTGATGCAGACCGCGATGGTCGGGCTCATCAAGGCCGTCGACCACTTCGACGCGACCCGGGGCGTCGACTTCAGCGGGTACGCCATCCCGACGATCGTCGGCGAGGTCAAGCGGTACTTCCGGGACCGCACCTGGGCGGTGCGGGTGCCGCGCCGGCTCCAGGAACTCCGGTTGTCGATCAGTGCCGCCAACAGCACGCTGACGCACACTCTGGGCCGCTCGCCGACGGTCGCCGACATCGCGACCTACCTCGACGTCTCCGAGGAAGCCGTGCTCGAAGGGTTGGAGGGTGCCCGGGCGTACCGGGCGACCTCACTGTCCACACCCACGGGCCCTGACGGAACCCTGGAACTCGGCGACACCCTCGGGGAGCACGACCACGAGTTCGACCTCGTCGACCTCCGCGTCGCCCTCGGCCCGGCCCTCGCCACGCTGCCCGAACGCGAGCGCCGGATCCTGAGCCTGCGGTTCCACGGCAACCTGACCCAGGCCCAGATCGCCGAGCAGATCGGCGTCTCCCAGATGCACGTCTCCCGACTGCTCACCCGGGCGCTTGTCACACTGCGCGGGCACCTCGCCGAGGACGACGCCTAAGGTTCCAGCACCACCTTGCCGGGCCGACTGCGGGCCTCGGCGAAGGCCAGCGCGGCGGAGACCTCGGTCAGGGGGTAGCGGGCGGCGATCTGCGGCACGATCACACCCTGGCGCAGGAGGTCGAGCACGATGCCGAGGTCGGTACGCAGGCGACGTCGGAACGCCGCACCGCGCGTGCGGCGGCCAGCCCAGAAGTTGTAGAAGCCGACCCGGTGCCCGTTCGGCAGGGCGTTCCAGGTGTAGAGGCGGGCCAGCAGCTTCACGAAGACCCAGACGATCGACTGCGCATTGCCCGTGGCCGAGGCGTTGCCGTAGACGACGAGCGTGCCGCCGGGAGCGAGCAGCCGGTACGAGGTGCGTACGCCCGGGCCGGCAACCGGGTCGAAGACGGCGTCGACGCCTCCCGGAGACATTTCCCGGACGCGCGCGGCCAGGTCCGGGTCGCGGTAGTCGAGCGGTTCGACGCCGAGGTCCCGCAGCGCCGCGTGGTGTCGCGGGGCGGCGGTGCCGATGACCCGCACTCCGAGGTGGCGTCCGAGTTGGACGAGGACGGTCCCCACCCCGCCGTTCGCGCCGTGCACGAGGATCGTCTGGCCGGTCCGCAGCCGGGCGCGCTCCAGCATCTGCCAGGCGGTCACCCCGTTGACCACGACGGTCTCGACTGCGGCCGGGTCCAGGTCGGGCGGGACGGGCGTGAGGTCGTCGACGTCCACCAGGGCGTGGGTCGTCCAGGCACCGGTCTTGGTGACCGCCGCGACCCGGGTGCCGACCAGCGCGCCGTCACCTCCCGGCCCCACCGCCCGGACGGTGCCGACCAGGTCGTAACCGGGCACGAACGGGAACGCCGGTTGGCCCGGGTAGAGGTCGCGGCGCATGCTCTGCTCGGCGTACGAGATGCCGGTGGCCTCGACCTCGACGAGCGCCCACCCTGCGGCGGGAACGGGCATGGCCCGTCGGTTGATCTGGAGCCCGTCCGGCTCCACGACGCCGGGAAGCACCACTTCGGTGATCATTGCACTGCTCGCCATCAGCTTCTCCTTTGTTTGTAAGTGTGCACTCACACACTTAGCTGGCGGAAAAAGTGGGCCGCCAGGAGCGGCCCGATCCGGTCGAACGTTGGGGCTCAGGGGTGCCGGATACCGGCGGTCAGCGCACGAGCCCACGGCTCGGGCACCTGCTCCAGGCCCGCCGTCACGATCAGGTGACAGAGCTGGCCGTACGCGAAGAACTGCTGCACCTGGGCGTCGCCTGCGCCCGACCGGTTCTGCACGAAGGTGGCGACGCGCCGGTAGCCGGCGCGCACCGCCTCGGCGATCTCTGGAACGTCAGTGACGGCCTGCGCCTGCACCTGGAGCAGCAGGAGATCGCGATCGGCGATCAACTCGGCGTAGGCGTCACCCATCGCGTCCAGGATCTCCTGCGCACCCGTGCCGTCGGCACGCTCCGCGCCCATCTCGAGCGCCGCGACGATCCGCTCGAAGCACGCCTCGGCCGCCGCCACGAACAACCCGAGCTTCCCGCTGAAGAGCCGGAAGACGTACGCCTCGGAGATGCCGGCGGCAGCCGCGACGGCGGTGACCGGCGTGGCGTGGAAGCCAGTACGCGCGAACGCCGACACAGCGGCGTTCAGGACGGTGGCCCGACGGGCCTCGGCGGTGGATCGCATGTTTGTAAGTGTGCACTCACAAACAAGACGGCGTCAAGTCCATGTCGCCGAGCACCTCGCCCTGCCGATCGGGGCGGCACCCGACGGACAGTCGTCCCAGGCATATCCGCGACGACAACGGATAGAGGAATGACATGAGCGACAACCTTCCCGGCGGGGCCCTGACCCTCGCCGACGGCCTCACCCTGAGCCGGATGGGCTACGGGGCGATGCAGCTTGCCGGCCCGCACGTCTACGGCCCACCGCGTGACCGCGCGCGGGCCCTCGCCGTGCTCCGTGAGGCGGTCGACCAGGGCGTGCGCCACATCGACACCAGCGACTTCTACGGCCCCGTGGTGGTGAACGAGCTGATCCGCGAGGCGCTGCACCCGTACCCCGAGGATCTGCACCTGGTCACCAAGGTCGGCGCGCGACGCGGCGACGACGCCTCCTGGATCGCCGCGCTCCGGCCGGACGAGCTGAAGGCCCAGGTCCGGGACAACCTCAAGCACCTCGGCCTGGACGTCCTCGACGTGGTCAACCTGCGGGTCGGTGTGGCCGAGGGCACCGAGGACGATCCGCTGTCGGAGCAGTTCGGCGCCCTCGCGGAGCTGCGGCAGGAGGGTCTGATCCGACACCTCGGGCTGAGCAACATCACGCCCGCCCAGCTCACCGAGGCCCAGGCCATCGCCCCGGTGGTCACCGTGCAGAACCTCTACAACCTCGCCAACCGGCGGGACGACGCGCTTGTCGACAGGTGCGCTGCGGAGAACATCGCGTTCGCCGCGTTCTTCCCGCTGGGCGGGTTCACGCCGTTGCAGTCCGACACGCTCAACGCCGTGGCCGACCGGGTGGGCGCCTCAGCGCAGCAGGTCGCGCTGGCCTGGCTGCTGCAGCGCTCCCCCACCATGGCCCTGATCCCGGGTACGTCGACGCTGGCGCACCTGCGGGAGAACCTCGCCGCAGTCGACCTGACGCTGCCGGCCGACGCAATCGCGGACCTCGACACGATCGCCGACTGATCGCCGTCGGGTGCGTGCCGGTGTCGACGCGTACCCCGGCTCAGGCCGGTGCGACCGCGGCCCGGCGCTGGCGCGGCCTGGCTGGTGCGGCCCTGCGCCGACGAGGCCTGGGCTGTCGCTGATGCGGGCTAGTGCTGGTGCTGATGGGGGCGGTTGCGGATCAGAGTCAGCGCGAGGGCGGCGGTGACGAGGAAGACGACGCCGGTCACCCGCAACCCGGCCTGGACCCCGGAGGTCATGGCCTCGGCGAGCACCGCCCGCACCGGCTCGGGCAGCGGCTGGTCGCCGCCGGTCGCGCCGGCGGCCACCGCTGCCCGCACGGCGCTCCGCGTCGGTTCGTCGACCTGGTGGGCGGTCAGGCGGTCGGGCAGGTCGGCCGCCATCGTGGTGGTCAGCAGCGTGCCCAGCAGGGACGAGCCGAGCACCGATCCGACCTGGCGGGAAGCGTTGACCGCGCCGGAGGCCATCCCGGCCCGGGCCGGTGCCACGCTGGCCAACGCCGCCGCTGTCGCCGGCGCCACCACCAGACCGCTGGCCGCACCGAACAGCACGAACAACGCCCAACGGTGGTCGAACGTCGTGGTCGGGCCCTGCGCCGCCAGCCCGAACACGGCCACCGCGCCGAGCACCAGGCCGAGGGTGAGAGGCGCCTTGAATCCGGTACGCCGGATGGTCCGCCCGGCGGCGAAGGCCACGAGAACGTACGCGCCGAAGAGCACCAGCATCCGCCAGCCGGTGTCCAGCGGGCTGAGAGCCTGGGCACGCTCGTGGAAGAGGACCAGCAGGATCGCCACACCCGTGAAGCCGAACAGCGACACGGCGGCGACCACCATGACGGCGCTGAAGGACGCCGAGCGGAACAGCCGTACGTCGAGCATCGGCGCGCTGGTACGCAGCTCGACCAGCACGAACGCGACGAGCGCGGCGGCCGAGACGACCCAGACGACCGTCACGACTCCGCTGGTGTAGCCGTCGCGGCCGCCCTGGATCATGGCATAGACGGCGGCGGCGATGGCGACGGTGCCGAGCAGCAGACCGGGCAGGTCGAGTCGACCGGCGCTGGGCCGCGACTCGGCCACCCCGATCGCGGCGACGACGAGGGTCACCACGCCCAGCACGATCGTCGACAGGTAGACGCTGTGCCAGGAGTGATGGTGCAGCAGCCCACCGGCGATGAGCGGGCCGACCGCCAGACCGATGCCCGAGGCGGCCGACCAGGCGGTGATGACCTCCGTACGGCGGTGCGGGTCGGTGAATGTCGCGCCGAGGATCGCCAGGCTGTTCGGCAGGATCAGGGCACCGCCGAGACCGGCGACCAACTGGCCGAGGATCACCCAGGCCACCGAGGGCGCACTGGCGATGACAGCGCCACCGACGACCATCGCCAGGATGCCGGCGCCGAACATGCGCCTGCGCCCGTAGCGATTGCCCAGGGTGGCGGCGGACAGCACCAGACTCGCCACGACCAGGGTGTACGCGCTGGGAATCCAGATCACGGTGGTCGGGTCGACCCGAAGGTCGGCCTGGATGGTGGTCAGGGCCGACACCGTGGCGGTGATTTGCAGGAACGTGATCATCGCGCCCAGGCACATGGCGATCAGAGTCACCGGCCGGGAGCCGCGAACTGTCGTACGGGTGGTGCCGGCCGGAGCGGTCGGCGCCGTGCTGCTGGTGGTCACAAGGCGTCCTCGGGCTGAAGTCCCGCTGGCTTGCGGTTGCATAAGTCAGCAGCGCCCCAGTTAATCACCTGGCTAGCCTTGTCGCAAGCCAGGTAGTCTGGGTGACATGGAGGACCTACGGGACGACCGCGAATCCTGGTCGATGGAGAACTGCTCCGTCGCACGCGCGATGGACATCGTGGGCAGCCGGTCGACAATCCTGATCATGCGTGAGGCGTTGCTCGGCACACGCCGTTTCGACGACTTCGTCCGCCGCGTCGGCGTCGGAGAGCCCGCCATGGCGGCCCGCCTCAAGGAGATGGTCGGTGCCGGCCTGCTCGAACGAATCCCCTACCGGGAGCCAGGGCAGCGCACCCGCCACGAGTACCAACTGACCCGCAAGGGCCAGGAACTGCTGCCTGTCATCACCGCCCTGCGCAACTGGGGTGACACCTGGAGTGCCGACGAGGCCGGCCCCGGCATCCTCGCCACCCACCACGACTGCGGCGAACCGGTCCGCGCGGTACTGCGCTGCGCCGCCGGGCACGACGTCGGGAGCGGTGACATCGACATCACCGCAGGGCCAGGCCTGATCCGTCGCGACTGACCCCTCGACCCAGGCCCGCCACCTGCGGCACCACGGCCACCTCGCACTCGGGCGGACGATGCGCTCGGGCGGTCTGATGCGCTCGGGCAGCGAATGCGCTCGGGCGGTTTGATGCGCTCGGGGCGTCGGGGCGCGAGCCCTGGACAGCGATCGATCCTGGTCTACGGAAATTGTCGTACAGGTGTTCTAGTCTCTGGTCATGGTGGAAGGGCTGGCGCAGGCAGAGGCCGCTGTCGCGGCCTGCGCCGACTCGGCGCCGTGGGCCCTTCCTGGCGACGATCTCATCACCGCGCTCGACACCGCACACCGCGTCGAGCAGCGCCTCGCCGCCGTCAAGCTGGCCCTGATCCGGGAGCTTGACGGCAGGGGCACGGCAGTCGCTCAGGGTGCGTCGTCCACGGCGGTCTGGCTGCGCGAACGCCTCCACCTGACCGTCCCGGCCGCCCACCGTCTCGTCGGCCTCGCCAGCACCCTCGACGCCGGCCATCCAGCGATACGACAGGCACTCGCCGACGCCGACATCACGCTCGACCAGGCCGGGGTCATCAGCGACGCCGTCACCACGGTGCAGAACACCGCCGGCGCGGAAGCCGCCGACAAGGCCGTCACCGTGCTCGTCGACTGGGCCGGGCAGTTCGACCCCGCTCTGCTGCGCCGCCTCAGCACCCGCATCCTCGACCACGTCGCGCCCGACATCGCCGACGCCGCTGCCCGCGCCGCCATAGAGGCCCAGGCCCGGCGATCCGCTCGGGACCGGCACGTCACGCTGTCCCGACTGTCCGACGGCCGACTCCGACTCGGCGGCTTCCTCGACGCCGGGACGGGCGGCCTACTGCGCTCGGCGCTCGACCCGATGACCGCTCCCACTGGCCCCGACGACACCCGCAGCCCTGGGCAACGCCGTCACGACGCGCTCGCCGACATCTGTCGACTCGCCCTGCGCACCGGGGAGCTACCCGCCAACGGCGGCGACCCCGCCCAGATCGTCGTCACCACCAGCTACGACACACTGACCCGGCAGCTCAACAGCGGCTTCCTCGACACCGGCCCCACGCTGACCCCGGAGACAGTGCGCCGCATCGCCTGCGACGCCGCCATCCTGCCCACCGTCCTTGGCGGCACGGGCCAGGTCCTCGACGTCGGTCGACAACGCCGCCTGATCACCGGGCCACTGCGTCGGGCACTCGTCCTGCGCGACCGCGGCTGCGCGTTCCCCGGCTGCGACCGCCCACCTCGCTGGTGCGACGCCCACCACATCCGACACTGGGCCGACGGCGGCGGCACCAGCCTCGACAACGCCGTCCTCCTCTGCGGCCACCATCACCGCCATATCCACCACAGCGACTGGAACGTCCGGCTCGGCGGTGATGGCCAGCCGGTCTTCGTTCCACCCGCCTGGCTCGATCCCGAACAGATTCCCCGACGCAACCACTACCACCGGCGTACATGAGCCAACCCGCGCCAACGGCCGACCCCCGACCGGCAACCATGCCCTCTGCGGGAGCGTGGACGGTGGAGATGCGCGGTACGGTCCGCTGACCGGCGGTCGGCGGCAACGCCACGGACCCGCTGGAGAGCCGCAGGAGGCGCGAGATGGAGCTGACCGAACCGACCGTCTGGAACGCGGAGCGGTTGGAGCTGGGCGAGGGGGTGCGCTGGGTCGACAACCGGCTGGTCCTCGTCGACCTGCTGGCCGGGCGCCTGCTGGAGACCGGCGGCGACCGGCCCGGCCCACTACGCGAGCTGCGCCGCCTCGACGTACCGCTCGGCGCGGTCGCCCCGGTGGCCGACCGGCCCGGCGAGTGGCTGGCCGCCGCCGGCACCGGCATCGCCGTGCTGCCCGCCGCCGGTGAACCCCGGCCGGTCGCCGACCTGGTGGCCGACGCGCCCGAGCCCACCCGGATGAACGACGCGGTCGCCGACCCGCACGGCCGCTTCTGGGCCGGCAGCATGACGTACGCCGGCGGCCCCGGCGGGGGCACGCTGTACCGGCTCGACCCAGGCACGGCACCGGTGCCGGCGGTGACCGGCCTGTCCATCCCGAACGGGCCGGCCTTCGACGCCACCGGCACCACCATGTACCTGGCGGACACGCCGCGCGGCGCGATCGACCGGTTCGTCGTCGACCCGGCCACCGGCGACCTGCACGGGCGGGCGCCGTTCGTGCGGCTCGCACCGGGCGAGGGCAGCCCGGACGGGATGACCGTCGACGCGGCGGACCACCTCTGGATCGCGCTGTGGGGCGGCTCGGCCGTCCGCCGCTACCGGCCCGACGGCACCCTGGACCGGGAGATCCGGCTACCGGCGGTTCAGCCGACCGGCATCTGCCTGGGCGGCTCCGACCTGCGGCGACTCTTCATCGGCACCGCCTCGATCGGCCTCGCGCCGGCCGGTCCCACGGACGGCGCGCTGCTCGCGGTCGACGTGGCCGTGCCCGGCCTGCCGATCTCGTACGCCCGCGCCGCCTGAAACGACCCGCCCGACCCGACCCGCCCGACAGCCCGACCCGTTCAGCAGCGCGAGCAGCGCGGCGGAGGCATATCGGACGCCGGGGCGGGAATAGCCACGCCGGAAGCGGCAGTGGGTCGACCATCAGGGGGCTGGACGATGAGCACCATGGAGCGTGCGGCGTGAACGGGCCGGTCGGCGACGAGCCGCTCGGCGAGCTGGAGTTGGTGCACACCTTCACCGGGCCGATGCCGACCGGGGTGAGCGTCTCGCACCAGGGTCGGATCTTCATCAACTTCCCGCAGTGGGGCGACGACTCGCACGTCAGCGTGGTCGAGCTGCGCGACGGCCAGGAGGTGCCCTACCCCGATCAGGCGTGGAACAGCCCGTCCGGCGTCGACGACGCGGGCGCGTTCGTGTCCGTGCAGAGCATCGTGGTGGACCCGGCGGACCGGCTGTGGGTGGTGGACACCGGCAGCCCGAAGTTCCAGCCGACGAAGCCGGGTGGGCCGAAGCTGGTCCGGATCGACCTGGAGACCGACACGGTGGCCCAGGTGATCACCTTCCCGCAGGACGTGGCGCCCTCGACGACGTACCTGAACGACGTGCGGTTCGACCTGCGCAAGGGCGAGGCCGGGGTCGCCTACATCACCGACTCGACGGACTCCGGGCCGAACGGGATCATCGTGGTCGACCTGGCCAGCGGGGCCTCCTGGCGGCGGCTGCACGACCACCCGTCCACGAAGGCGGACCCGGTGACGACCTTCCGCCCGTTCGTCGAGGGCCGTCCGCTCATGAACCGGCCCCCGGACGGGCCGCCGAAGCCGATGGCGATGGGCTCCGACGGCATCGCCATCTCGGCGGACGGCGCTCGGCTGTACTACTCCCCGCTGATGTCCCGACACCTGCACAGCGTCTCGGCCGAGGCGTTGGCGGACCCGTCGGTGACCCAGGAGGCGGTCGCCGCGACGGTCGTCGACGAGGGGGACAAGGGCACCGGGTCGGACGGGTTGGAGTCCGACGACAAGGGGCGGCTCTACTTCACCTCGTACGAGCACAACGCGGTGCTGCGGCGGCTCCCGGACGGCGAGTACGAGACCTTCGTGCACGACCCGCGGCTGCTCTGGCCGGACACCATGTCGGTGGCCACCGACGGGTACCTGTACGTGACGGCCAACCAGCTGCACCGGCAGCCGCAGTACCAGCGGGGCCAGGACCTGCGACGCAAGCCGTACGGGCTGTTCCGTGTCCGCGTCGACGCCGGCCCGGTGCTGCTGCGCCCCTGACCGACGCAGGACGCAGCCCGGGCCTGCGGGTAGGCCCGCGTCAGTCCACCGGCAGGGTGCGGTCCAGCAGGTCGAACAGGGCCGCCCAGTGCCGTTCGGTGCCCTCCTCGTGGTACATCGGGGTGTCGGCCATCGTGAAGCCGTGGTGGGCGCCCTCGTACACCTCGGAGCGGTAGCGCACGCCGGCGGCGTCGAGCGCCTTCTCCAGCGTGGCGATCTGCTCGGACGTCATGGACTGGTCCGCGTCGGCGTGCCCGAAGTACAGCTCGCCGGTGATGGCGCCGACGCCCAGGTGCGGGCTGTCCGGCGCGTCGGTGACGACCCGCCCGGCGTGGAAGCTGGCAACGGCGGCGATCCGGTCCGGGTACGCCTCGATGGCCCGCAGCGCGTTCGTTCCGCCCATGCAGTAGCCGGTGATCGCCACCGGACCCGGCCGGACGTCGTCGCGGGCGGCCAGGAAGTCCAGGTACGCGGCGGTGTCCCGGCTGATCGCCTCCGGGGTCAACGCCCCGATCAGCGGCACGATCTTCTCGAAGAGGGCACCCCGCTGGTCGGCCTCGCCGAGCCGCGACAGGTCGAACAGCGGCGCCCGGCCGGCCCGGTAGAACAGGTGGGGCGTGAGCACCAGGTAGCCGCGTTCGGCGATCCGCTCGGCCATCTCCACCAGGCGGGGCCGGGGGCCGAAGGCGTCCATGAAGAGCAGTACGGCCGGGAACGGGCCGTCGCCGTCGGGCCGGGTCAGGCTCGCGTCCGCCGTTCCGTCGCTGGTCGGGATGTCCACCGTCGTCGTCTGCACCGAGCCTCCTCGTACGCCGATCTTGGTCGGTTCCGACGTTACTCGCCCCGCCGAAGTGCCCGACACCGCTCCAGCGCGGAGGCGATGCGGAGGCGATGCGGCGTCAACGACGCGTCAAGAATCGGCGGGCGCCCGTCGAAACGGCGTATCGGCGGCCCCTTCGCCGCCGGTGGACGGTGACGATGGGTCCATGAGCCCTTGGCGGATGACGCGTTGGGAACGCGGGAATGTGTCGCCCGACACCGACACCGGCGGCGATCCGATCGAGCCGGCCGCCGGCGTGGGGACGCCCGAACGCCGGCACGAGGCCCTGGTCAGCGTTCGGCTCGGGCCGTCCGCGCCCGGCAGCCACCTGGTGGAGTACCTGCGGCACGAGCCGTGCGCCGTCGACGCGTGGTGGATCGCCGCCGATGTCGACGCCGTGGTGCGGCTCTCCGCGAACAGCATGACCGTGCTGCATCGAGCCGTGGCCGACCTGCGTCTGCGCGCCGGGGTGGAGGTGGCCGAGGCCAACTACATCCTGCGCGCGCTCGACCTGTCCCGGCCGGCCGAGCGGCGCGACGACGCACCGGTGTGGGCGGTGTCCGCCGCATGAGCCCGATCGTCTACGTCGTTCCGGTGCGTGCGCTGCCGGGACGACTGATGGGGATGCTGCGGACCGGGCGTACGCCGCAGGGCGAGCGGGTGGGTGTCGCCTTCACCCGACCCGACCTGCTGGTCACCGCGATGGGCGCCGACCAGGCCTGGGAGGAGCTGTGCGAGTCGGCCCTGCGCGGCATGCTGCGGCCGCTCGGCATCGACCGGATCCAGGTCGACCCGCTGCTGGTGGCGCCACCGGTCGACGAGAGCATCGGCGACAGGGCCGCGCCGAGCGCCCCCGTTCAGGCCGGCACGAAGCGCACCGCGTCGGCGACCACGTAGCCGTCGGTGTTCTCGGTACGGATCAGCACGCTTCCGTCGCTGCCCGCCGTGAACGGGTAGGTGCCCAGCGCCACCCACTGGCCGCCGGACTGCCGCTGGTCGACGGTCCGGGTGGTCACCCCACCGGAGTACGTGATGTCCACCGGCACGTTCGTCGCCCGGTTCGGGTGCCCGGTCCAGCGCAGCTGCACCGTCCACGATCCGGAGGTGGGCAGGGTCGGGCGGAACCGCAGCCGGTTGACGCCCTTGGCGGTGTTGCCGTCGTGTTCGTAGTCCGCGCCGTAGTAGCCGCCGACGTCGACGCTGCGCACCCACGTGCCGGCCCGGGTGATGCCGCTGGCCGAGGCGTTGTCCAGGATCACCTCGCCGGGCATCCCGGTGTCCAGCACCGCGCCGTCCTGACGGAGCCGGGCCTGGAGGGCGGGTACGGAGATGGTCTGCACGGGGAGGTTGCCGGTGAGCGCCAGGGACGCCGCGGTGGCCGCCGCCTGCCCGAGGATCATGAACACGGGTTCCATCCGGATCGAGCCGTACGCGATGTGGCTGGCCGAGAGGCAGACCGGCACGAGCAGGTTGGCGCACTGTGCCTCGTGCGGGACTATCGCGCGGTAGCTGACCGGGTACGGCTGCGGGACGCTGATCTGCACGTCCCCCTCGTTGCGGACCCTGCCGTCGACGACGACCCGCTGACAGTTGTGCGAGTCCATCGTGTAGCTGGCCAGACCCACGGAGTCGGTGGCGCGTACCCGGCCCCGGCAGTCGGCCTCGGTCATGACGTACGCGGAGACCATCCGGCGCGCCTCGCGGATGTAGAGCAGCGGCGGCCAGCCGCCCGTGCCGGTGAACTCGTCGACCGGCAGCCCCCACCGGGCGGTCGACTCACGCACCGAGGCCGGTAGCCGGGGATCGTTGGCCAGGAACCACATCAGCCCCTGCTGGTACGTGCGGTGCTCGGCGATGATGCTCTCCCGGGCGGCCCAGCTCGCCGTCGGGTACGCGTAGTTGAAACCGATGTCGTCGGTGGAGACAGCGCCGTTGTTGTTGGAGTCGGTCTTGCCGCCGCCGATCGAGTTGCTGGTGAAGTACGGCCCGGTGTAGCCGGCCTGGATGTGGCGCAGCAGCAGCTCGTACCGGATCGGGTCGTAGCCGGACGGCCTGCCGAACGGGATGCGGTTCGCCGCCTGGGTCAGGCACATCCGGAAGCAGTACGCCTGGATGCGATCGTCGCCGCTGCCCTGCGGGGCGAGTGGTGTGGTGGAGATGCCCGGCAGCAGGCCGCTGGCGGGCGAGCCGGCCGTGACGTACGGGTCGACGGGGTAGACGAACTGGTGGGTGGTGCGGGACTGCACCCCGTTGATCGTCTCGCCGTAGGTGTCGTTGGACTCCCGCCCGACGGTGAACCCCACCCCGGCCATGGCCAACAAATCGCCCTCGTAGGTGGCGTCGACGAACATCGCACCCCGGTAGACCGAGCCGTCCTCGGTGCGCAGCTCGGTGATCCGGTTGCCGGTGCGGCCGAGGCTGGACAGCCGCGCGTCGACGATCACCGGGACGTCCGCCTCGGCCAGCATCTCCGCGAAGACCTCGGTGGCGACGTGCGGTTCGAAGGTCATCCGCAGCGGGGACGTCGGGGTGAGGATTCCGCCGTGGTACTTGACGTACACCCGGCGGTAGAACTCGGCCGCCAGCCCGCCGATGGACGCCTGGACGCCGGTGTCGGTAGCGCCGAGCCCGGCGGTACTCAGCCCGCCGACATGCCCGGTGGGCTCGACCACCACGGCGGTACGGCCGAGCCGGCGCATGGTGATCGCGGCGGCCAGCCCGCCGGAGGTGGCACCGTAGACGACCAGGTCGGCGGTGGTGACGGCGGCTCGGGCGAGGCCGGCGCGGAACGGGTCGGCCAGGCCGGCCAGGACGAGACCGGCGCCGCCGGCGGTCAACAGCCGGCGGCGGGACAGGGGTAGGGACACGGCGAACTCCATCGGGGTAACCGGAGGGGACGGTTACAGAAGCACGCCGCTGCCGCTGCGGTACGAGATTCTTCAATCTCTTCCGGCGGGTGTCAACAGGTCAGGGGCGGTAGCGGTAGCCCATTCCCGGCTCGGTGATGAGGTGGCGGGGGCGGGCCGGGTCGTCCTCCAACTTGCGCCGGAGCTGGGCCAGGTACTGCCGCAGGTAGTTGGTCTCGTTCTGGTACTCCGGCCCCCACACCTCCTGGAGGAGCTGGCGCTGGCTGACCAGCTTGCCGGGGTGGCGCAGCAGCTTCTCCAGCACGCTCCACTGCGTGGGGGTCAGCTTGACCTCGGTGGCGTCGTCGCGCCACACGCGGTGGTCGGCCAGGTCGACGGTGTGCCGCCCGATTCGTAGCGCCGGCACGGCCTCGCTGGGCGCGCCGAGCCGCCGGGTCACCGCGCGGATGCGGGCCAACAGCTCCTCCACGCCGAACGGCTTGGTGACGTAGTCGTCGGCACCCGCGTCGAGCGCGGCGACCTTGTCCTCGCTGCCCGCCCGCCCGGAGAGCACGATGATCGGCACGCTGGTCCACCCACGCAGGCCCCGGATCACCTCCACGCCGTCGATGTCGGGCAGGCCGAGGTCGAGGACCACCAGGTCGGGCGGGTGGCTGGCGGCTGCCTTCAACGCGGCGGCCCCGGTGTCGGCGACGTCCACGTCGTACCGGCGGGCGCGCAGGTTGATCCGCAGCGCCCGCAGGATCTGCGGTTCGTCGTCGACGACCAGGATGCGCGTCATTCCTGCGGCTCCTCCGGGCTGGTCTGCGCGGCGGCGGGCAGCCGCAGCACCATGGTGAGCCCACCACCGGGGGTGGTCTCCGGGGTGATGCTGCCACCCATCGCCTCGGCCAACCCTCGGGACAGGGCGAGCCCGAGGCCGACGCCGGTCTGGTTGTCCCGGTCACCGAGGCGCTGGAACGGCAGGAAGACGTGCTCCCACTTGTCTTCCGGGATGCCCGGCCCTCGGTCGATGACCCGCAGCTCCACCTGGCCGGCGTGCGCGCTGGCGGTGATCGTGGGCGGCTGGTCGGGCGGGCTGTAGCGCAACGCGTTCGCGATGACGTTGACCAGCACGCGTTCCAGCAGGCCCGGGTCGGCGGTCGCGGCCGGCAGGTCGGCCGGGATGTCCGTCGCGACGGTCGCGGCCGCGGGGCCAAGCTCGTCCAGAGCCAGGGGTACGGCGTCCTCCAGGCCGATGGCGGTCGACGTGATGCCCAGTGCGCCGGCCTGGAGGCGGCTCATGTCCAGCAGGTTCGCGACCAGCCGGGCGAGGCGGTCCAGTGACTCCTCGGCGGTCTCCAGCAACTCCTCGCGGTCGGCCTCGTCGAACTCGATGTCGTGACTGCGCAGGCTGGTCACCGCCGCCTTCGCCGACGCCAGCGGCGTACGCAGATCGTGGCTGACCGCCGCGAGCAGTGCGGTGCGCATCCGGTCGGCCTCGGCGAGCGGCCGGGCGGTGGCGGCCTCCTCGGCGAGCCGTTCCTGGCGTAGCGCGACGGCGGCCTGGGCGGCGAACGCCTCGACGATCCGCCGGTCGGCGGCCTCCAACCGCCGGCCGCTGAGCACGACGGTGATCCGCTCGTCGACGGGTACCGCCGTCTCGCCGTCGTCGGGCGTGCAGGCCGGCTGCTCGCCGACGCTGGCCACGACGCACCAGGCGTGCTCCTCGCGGGCCCGCTCGGGGCGGCCGCTGGCCTCCTCGGCCAGCTCCAGCAGGCTCACCGCGCGCAGTCCGAAGGTCTCCCGGAGCTGGTCCAGCAGGGCGGGCAGCGGGCGTTCGCCGCGCAGCACGCCGCCGGCGACGGCGGCGAGGGTCTGCGCGTCGGCGGCGGCACGCGCGGCCTCGCGGGTACGCCGGGCGGCCACGTCGACGATCCAGCTCACCGCGAGAGCCACCCCGACGAAGACGGCCAGGGCGAGCAGGTTGTCGGCCTCGGCGATGGTGAGCGTCCGGTACGGCGGGGTGAAGAACCAGTTGAGCAGCAGCGAACCGCCGAGCGCGGCGACCAGCGCCGGCCACACCCCGCCGACCAGCGCGACCCCGACCACCCCGGCGAGGAACAGCAGGATGTCGTTGGTGAGGGTCAGGTCGGGCAGCGCCTTGAGCAGCAGCGTGAGCAGGGACATGCCGAGCACCGCCAGGCCGAAGCCGAGCAGTCGACGACGGCGGGACAGCGCCGCCGGCACGGCCGCCGCCCGCCGGCCCTTGCCGGCCTGCTTGTGAGTGACCAGGTGTACGTCGATCGAGCCGGAGAGCGCGGTGGTGGTCACCCCGACGCCCCGGGCGAAGATCTGCGCGAGGCGACCCCGCCGACTCGCGCCGAGCACGAGTTGGGTGGCGTTCACGCCCTGGGCGAAGTCGAGCAGCGCGGACGGCACGTCGGTGCCGAGCACCTGGTGGTACGTGCCTCCCAGGCTCTCCACGAGCACGCGTTGGCGGGCGAGCTGGGCCGGGTCGGCGCCGGCCAGGCCGTCGCTGCGGGCCACGTGCACGGCGAGCAGGTCGGCACCCTTGCTGCGGGCGGCGATCCGGGCCGCCCGGCGGATCAGCGTCTCGCCCTCCGGGCCGCCGGTCAACGCGACCACGACGCGTTCCCGGGCCTCCCAGGTGGCGGCGATGCCCTGCTGGCTGCGGTACCTGTCGAGCTGCTCGTCGACCTTGTCGGCCAGCCAGAGCAGCGCCAGTTCGCGCAGCGCGGTGAGGTTGCCGACGCGGAAGTAGTTGCCGAGCGCGGCGTCGATCTTGTCGGGTCGGTAGATGTTGCCGTGCGCCATCCGCCGGCGCAGCGCCTCCGGGGTCATGTCGACGAGCTCGACCTGCTCGGCGGCGCGGACGATCTCGTCCGGCACGGTCTCCCGCTGGGTGGTGCCGGTGATCTGGGCGACGACGTCGTTCACGGATTCCAGGTGCTGCACGTTGACCGTGGACAGCACGTCGATCCCCGCGTCCAGCAACTCCTGGACGTCCTGCCAGCGCTTGTCGTGCCGGGCGCCGGGCACGTTGCTGTGAGCCAGCTCGTCGACGACCACGATCTCCGGACGGCGGGCCAGCACCGCGTCCACGTCCATCTCGGTGAACTCGACGCCCCGGTAGGTCATCGCCCGACGGGGCACCTGCTCCAGGTCGCCGATCATCGCGGCGGTGTGCTGGCGGCCGTGGGTCTCCACGAAACCGATCACCACGTCGGTGCCGCGCGCAGCCCGCCGCTGGGCCTCCTCCAACATGGCGTACGTCTTGCCGACGCCGGGAGCAGCCCCGAGATAGATGCGTAGTTCTCCGCGTGGCACGGGAACCATCCTCCCTGGTCAGAGTGGCGGGCGGGGCCGCGCCGGTCGGCACGGCCCCGCCCACGGGACGCTCAGCGCGCGGCGAACTGCCTGTCGAGGGCGACGTTGAGTTCCAGCACGTTCACGCCGGGCTCGCCCATGAAGCCGAGCCCCCGCCCATCGGTGTGCTCGTCGATGAGCCTGCGGACCGCCGCCGGGTCCGCGCCACGCTCCCGCGCAACCCGGTTGACCTGCAACTCGGCGTACGCCGGGCTGATCTGCGGGTCGAGGCCGCTGGCGCTGGAGGTGACCGCGTCGCCGGGCACGGCCGGATCGGCCGGCGCGTCACCCCGGATCGGGGTGACCACCCCGCCGGCCGCCACGTAGTCCTCGCCCGGCTTGGCCAGCTCCACCGCGACCCCCTGGTACGAGGTGACGAACGGTGTCGCCGGGGCGACCTGGTTGACGCTGACCACCCGGGTGACCGGGCCGGTCAGACCGTCGGCGCGGAAGACGGCGAGCACGGCGCCCACCCCGTCGTCGGTGCAGTAGGGCCGCCGCCCGTCGACGCCGTTCAGCTCGCCGACGGCCTTGCTGCGCCCGCAGACCTGGGTGAGCAAGCTCGCGCTGGACTCCTCCGGGTCGGTGGCGATGGTGTCGACCACGCTCTCCGGCCCGAGGTTGCTGGCCGAGGTGGACGTCGGGTCGTAGCCGTCACCGGCGGCCGACGGGCGGGACTGGAAGTAGCGCGGGACGGGGTTGCCGTCCGCGTCGGTGAAGGACTGGCCGATCAGCGAGCTGCCGACGGTGGTGCCGCCCACGCTGATCAGCGAGCCGTCGGCCTTGTGATCGAGGCCGGGCAGGTGACCGAGAGCGACCAGGGCCAGTGGGTAGACCAGGCCGAGCAGCACCGTGAAGACGAGCAGTGCGCGCAGGGCGGCGAGGTGTTGGGCGATCCAGGTGGGTAGGCGCATCACGAAATCCCCGGGACGAACTGGATGAGCAGGTCGATGAGCTTGATCCCGATGAACGGCACGATGATGCCGCCCAGGCCGTAGACCAGCAGGTTGCGGCTGAGCAGCTTCGACGCGGCGGCCGGCCGGTACCGCACGCCGCGCAGGGCGAGCGGGATCAGCGCGATGATCACCAGGGCGTTGAAGATGACGGCGGACAGGATCGCCGACTCCGGGCTGGCCAGCCGCATGACGTTCAGCGCGTCCAGGCTCGGGTAGAGGCCGGCGAACATGGCCGGGATGATCGCGAAGTACTTCGCGATGTCGTTGGAGATGCTGAACGTGGTCAGCGCTCCCCGGGTGATCAGCAACTGCTTGCCGATCTCTACGATCTCGATGAGCTTGGTCGGGTCGGAGTCGAGGTCGACCATGTTGCCGGCCTCCTTGGCGGCCGACGTACCGGTGTTCATGGCGACCCCGACGTCGGCCTGTGCGAGCGCCGGCGCGTCGTTGGTGCCGTCACCGGTCATGGCGACCAGCCGGCCACCCTCCTGCTCCCGCTTGATCAGCGCAAGCTTGTCCTCCGGCGTCGCCTCGGCCAGGAAGTCGTCCACCCCGGCCTCGTCGGCGATGGCCTTCGCGGTACGCGGGTTGTCACCGGTGATCATCACGGTCCGGATGCCCATCCGGCGCATCTCGTCGAACCGCTCGCGCATACCGGACTTGACCACGTCCTTGAGGTGGATGACGCCCAGAGCGCGGGCGGGTTCACCGTCGACGTGCTCCGCGACGACCAGCGGGGTGCCGCCGGTGCCGCTGATCGCGTCCACGATCTCGCCGACCTGCTCGGTGGGGTGGCCGCCGTTCTCGCGTACCCATTTCATGACCGCCGCGGCGGCGCCCTTGCGGACCCGACGGCCGGTGCCCGACGCGCCGCCGTCGACGCTGGCGTCCGGGGTCAGGTCGACGCCGCTCATCCGGGTCTGCGCGGTGAACGGTACGAAGGTGGCGTGCGGCATGACGCCGGGCTCGCGTTCGCGCAGTCCGAACTCGTTCTTCGCCAGCACGACCACCGAGCGCCCCTCCGGGGTCTCGTCGGCCAGGCTGGAGAGCTGCGCTGCGTCGGCCACTGTCGCGGCGTCGACGCCCTCGACCGGTACGAACTCGGCGGCCTGCCGGTTGCCCAGCGTGATGGTGCCGGTCTTGTCCAGCAGCAGGGTGTTGACGTCGCCGGCCGCCTCGACGGCCCGACCGCTCATCGCCAGCACGTTGCGTTGGACCAGGCGGTCCATGCCGGCGATGCCGATGGCCGACAGCAGCGCGCCGATGGTGGTGGGGATCAGGCAGACCAGCAGCGAGACCAGTACGACGCCGGTCACACCGGCGCCGGTGATCGCGCCGCTGTCCGGAGCCGCGGCCTGGTACGCCTTCGAGAAGATCGCCAACGGCTGGAGGGTGACCACGGCCAGTAGGAAGATGACCGTGAGCGCGGCGAGCAGGATGTTCAGCGCGATCTCGTTCGGCGTCTTCTGCCGGTTGGCGCCCTCGACCAGGGCGATCATCCGGTCG
The DNA here is from genome assembly GCF_040608555.1 of Micromonospora sp. NPDC005172. Classification (NCBI taxonomy): domain Bacteria; kingdom Bacillati; phylum Actinomycetota; class Actinomycetes; order Micromonosporales; family Micromonosporaceae; genus Micromonospora; species Micromonospora sp. NPDC005172. The sequence goes on along the minus strand of NZ_JBEXIL010000007.1, from coordinate 33,707 downwards.
ATGAAGCTCTCCCCCGGCTTCTGGGTGATCTTCACGATGATCCGGTCGGACAGCACCTTCGTGCCACCGGTGACCGCGCTGCGGTCGCCGCCGGACTCTCGGATGACCGGGGCCGACTCGCCGGTGATGGCCGACTCGTCCACGCTGGCGATGCCCTCGACGATGTCGCCGTCGCCCGGGATGATCCCGCCCGCCTCGATGAGCACGACGTCGCCCTGGCGCAACTCCGGCGCGGGCACCGCCTCGTCGCGGTAGGTGTTGGCCCGCGCGCCGGGCTTCCAGTCGATCAGCCGGGTGGCGATGGTGTCCTTCTTCGCCTGCCGCAGCGTCGCGGCCTGGGCCTTGCCCCGGCCCTCGGCGACCGCCTCGGCCAGGTTGGCGAAGATCACTGTCAACCACAGCCAGACGGTGATCGCCCAGGCGAACACCGACGGGTCGGCCACCGCCAGCACGGTGGTGAAGGCCGCGCCGACCTCGACGATCAACATCACCGGGTTGCGCCACATCGTGGCCGGGTTGAGCTTGCGGACGGCGTCCGGCAGGGACCGGAGCAGTTGCGTGGGGTCGAGCAGGCCTCCGCCGATCCGGTTGCCCTGGTCGGTTCCGGTGGCGGGTTGCCCGGATGTCACGGACATGTCCTCGTTCCTCATGGTGGTCACAGCCCCTCCGCCAGCGGGCCGAGCGCGAGCGCGGGCAGGAAGGTCAGCGCGACGAGGACCACGGTGACGCCGACGACCATCCCGATGAACAGCGGTTTGTGGGTCGGCAGGGTGCCCTCGGACGCGGGGGTGGGTGCCTGGCGGGCCAGCGAGCCGGCCAGCGCGAGCACGAAGATGAGCGGCAGGAAGCGGCCCAGCAGCATGCACAGCGCCGTCGCGGTGTCCCACCAGGTGGTGTTGACGGTGATGCCGCCGAAGGCGGAGCCGTTGTTGTTGCTGGCCGAGGTGAACGCGTACAGCACCTCGGAGAGGCCGTGCGGGCCGACGTTGAGCGCCGTCGAGTTGTTGCCGGTGGCGAACGCGGCCGCCGTACCGACGAGCACCAGGATCGGCGTGATCAGGAAGTAGAGCGAGGCGAACTTGATCTCCCGCGAGCCGATCTTCTTGCCCAGGTACTCGGGAGTGCGACCGACCATCAGCCCGGCCACGAAGACCGTGATCACCGCGAGGATCAGCAGACCGTAGAGGCCGGAACCGGTCCCGCCGGGCGCGACCTCGCCGAGCATCATGTTGACCATCGTCATCATGCCGCCGAGCGAGGTGAACGAGTCGTGGAACGAGTTCACCGCGCCGGTCGAGGTGAGCGTGGTGGCGGCGGCGAAGGTTGCCGAGTTCGACACGTCGAACCGCACCTCCTTGCCTTCCAACGCCGCGCCGACGGCCTGCGGGACCGTGCCGTGGCCGGCCAGCTCGAAGACGTTGGTGATGGCGACGCTGAGGAACGCGAGAATGCCCATCACCGCGGCGATGGCGTAGCCCTGCCGGTTCTGCCCGACCATCCGGCCGAAGACCCGGGGCAGGCTGAACGGGATCAGGAAGATCAGGAAGATCTGGAGCCAGTTCGTCCACGTCGTGGGGTTCTCGAACGGGTGGGCGCTGTTGACGTTGTAGAACCCGCCGCCGTTGGTGCCCAACTCCTTGATCACTTCCTGGCTGGCAACCGGGCCGCCGGTGACGGTCTGGGCGCCGCCGGTCAGGGTGCTCACGTCGGTGCCGGCGGAGAGGTTCTGCACCACCCCGCCGATCATCAGCGCGATCGCGCCGAGCACCGCGATCGGCACCAGGATGCGCAGCGTGATCCGGATCAGGTCGACCCAGAAGTTGCCGAGCTGCCCGGTGCGACTGCGGGCGAAGCCGCGGACCAGCGCGACCGCCACCGCGATGCCGACCGCCGCCGAGACGAAGTTCTGCACGGCCAGACCGGCCATCTGCACGAGGTGACCCATCGTCGACTCGCCCGAGTACGACTGCCAGTTCGTGTTCGTCACGAACGACACGGCCGTGTTCCACGCGCCGTGCGGCACCACCGGGTCGAAGCCCAGCGACAGCCACAGGTGGTTCTGCACCCGCTGGAACAGGTACAGGAACAGGATCGAGACGGCCGAGAACGCCAGCACGCTGCGGGCGTACACGCCCCAGGTCTGCTCGGCGGTCGGGTTGACCCCGACGAGGCGGTAGATACCCCGCTCGACGCGCGACTGCCTCGTCCCGGAAACCGCCCGGAACATGTAGTCGCCGAACGGCTTGTAGACGGCCACCAGGGCCGCCACCAGCGTCAGCACGAAGATGACGCCCGCTGTTGTCATGGTCATCAGAAGCGCTCCGGAAACAGCAGGGCGAACACCAGGAACGCGCCCAGGACGATCGCGAGCACCAGACCAACCGCGTTTGTCGCGTTCACAGCTTCTCCACCGCCCGGACCACCAGGGCGAGCACTGCGAACAGCGCCACCGTGAGGACCACGAACACCACGTCAGACACGCTGACTCCTCTTACCGGAAAGGTTCGTCGCGACCGCCTTCCGGTCGCGCCGGGCAAGCAAAGCCCGCGTGCCCACCGGGCGACAGGGGTCATAACGCGACCGTGACGGGGGTGCGCGTTTTCTTGACGTGGTTTTCACGCGCGCGCCTGATCAGGTGAAATGCGGCACAGAAGCGCGGAGGCCGAGGGGGCCGAGGGGTGGGTGTCCGTCCTTTGCTCTGCTTCAGCCCAGGAGACAGTGGGGCTTCGAAACTGTTGCGTCGGTTGAAGCAGAGCAAAGGGGCCGGGGGGAGGGTGGCCGCGGGCGGCCAGGCCCCCGGTGCGCGGGGGTCGGGCCGGGGGAGGGTGGGGCGGGGCCGGAAAAGCCCGGCGCGCGGCGGGTCAGGCCGGGCGGCGGGCCACCAGCACGTCGCGCATGATCGACTGGTCGACCCGGTGCCGCAGCGCGCGGTAGGGCTCGTCGTCGACCACGGTCAGGCCGGCGTCGGCCAGTGCGGCCGCCGCGTCGTCCCGGCTCGCGACATGGGTGTTCCACGAGATGCCGAGCGCGCCGCCGGGGCGCAGCAACCGGGCCCAGACCGGCGCGGCGTCCGCGAGCAGCGCCAGCGGATCACGCGACAAGCCCTTGTCGGCGGTACGACTGCCGTGCTGTACGCCGTACGGCGCGTCGGCGACCACCACGTCGACGGTCTCCGGGCGGAAGAACTCACCGGCCCGGGTGGTGTCGGCGTTCACCACGTCCAGCAACTGCGTGCGGCCCGCCTTGTGCTCCTCGCGGGTCGGGGCCAGCTCGATGCGTACCCGCCGGCCGACCACCTTGCGCTCGCGCCGCACCGGTCCCGACTCCAGCACCCGGTGCTTGACGCGCTTCTGCTTCAGCCAGGTGGTGACGAACGCCCGGTACGCCTCGACGTCCTTCTGATCGCGCTCGATGCCAGCCGCGTCGAAGCCGTACATCAGCGCCTGGTTGAGGGTGGTGCCCCGACCGCACAGCGGGTCGAGCACGCGGAACCGACGGTCGGTCAGCTCGCCGGCCCAGTCCGACGCGAGCAGGGTGACGTTGAGCAGCAGCTTGGTGAACTGCTCGTTGGTCTTGCCCGCGTACTTCTGGATGGTGAGCAGGTCGTCGTCGTAGCGGTCCAGCCGGCTCCAGTCGACCGGGCGCAGCAGGTCTCCGACGATCTCGAACAGCGCGTACCCGGCGGAGAGATTGCCCAGGACGGCCAGGTCCCGTTCGGTCAGCCCGTCGCCGGCGAACGTGACGTACGTCGCGCCACCGACGACCTCGGTGTCCAGCTCGTCGATCCGGCCGTCGAGCGCCGACCGGCCGAAGATCTCCAGCTCGGCCCGGGTGAGGTCGATGGCGGAGCGGGCGTACACCCGGTTGGTGGCGGGCAGGATCAGCAGGCCGTAGCGCGTCATGATCGGGCGAGTATTCCACAACGGGTGACGGTCGCCGGGAACCGGAGCGGTCTGCGGACCGACTACCCACACATGGGGTGTGAGCAGTGGCGGGAGGTCCTGTCCGCGCAGTTGGACGGGGAAGAGACCGCCGTCGAACGGGCGGCGGCGCAGGGGCACCTGGACGAGTGCGCCCAGTGCCGGGCGTGGTTCGCGACGGCGGCGGCGGTAACGCGCCGCGTTCGTACCCGATTGGTCACCGATGTCCCCGACCGGACCGACGCGATCCTGGCCGCCCTCGGCGGCGCTGCCGCTGCCGGCGGGGTCGCCGACACCGGTGACACGCCTGCGGCCCGACGGTCGCGGTGGCGGCCCCACCTGCCCGGACGCGGCGCCCTGGTGCTCGGGCTGCGCGCGGCGCTCGGGCTGCTCGGCGCGGTTCAACTGGTGCTCGGCCTGGCCCAGGTGGGCCGGGGGGCGACCGCCGAGCACCTGCACGCCTCCGGCCAGCACCTGTGGCACGAGTCGGCCGCCTGGAACGTGGCGGTCGGGGCCGGCTTCCTCTTCGTGGCGGTTCGTCGCAGCCCGCCAGCGGGGCTCCTGCCGATGCTCAGCGCGTTCGTCGGCACCCTGCTGCTGCTCTCGGTCAACGACCTGGCCACCGGCTCGGTCAGCGGGGAACGACTGGTCAGCCACGGTTTCCTGGTGGTCGGCTACCTGGTCACCGTGCTGCTGTCCCGCCCGGGGCTGCGTCCCGGCGGACCCGCCCCGCAGCGGCAACCGGCGCCGTCGCGCTGGCAGTTCGGCGCGGACGAGGCCGAGCGGCCCCTGCGGGTGGTCAACTCCGGGGCGTACCCGGCGCAGGCCGCCGACCGTCACGCCGCCCCGGCGGCGCGGGCCGGCGACCGTCGGGCGGCCTGAGTCGGGGTACGACCTGGTCAGTCACGCCCGTGTCCCGCGTCGTCTCCGGCGATGACCTGCGGGATGACCTGTTCGACGATGGTCAGCAGCGTGGTGGTGAGCAGCAGGTGTACCTGGGCGCGGGTCAGCGCGCCCCGCTGAAGCCACTCCCGGGCCGTCGACGTCGCCAGCCCGCAGTACGCCCGGACCATCCCCCGCAATTCCTCGTGGTCCTCGGCTTCGTCGGCCAGCCCGACGGCGACGAGCATCCGGTCCGCCGCGACCTCCTCGGCCTCGGCGAGCACCCGCTCCACGTCGGCGTCGCCACCCATGCCCCGTGCGGTGACGGCCGCCAGCCAGGACGTGCTGTGCCGGGACACCACGTCGAGGAACCACGAGACGCTGGCGTCGACCCGCGTCCGCAGGTCGCCCTTGGGCAGCCGTTCGAGGGCGACCTCCGGGATCGTCACCATGACCCGGACGACCTCCAGATAGAGGTCCTTCTTGGTGCCGAAGTAGTGGTTCACCAGCCCTCGGGCGACGCCCGCCTCCCGGGCCACATCGGTGGTCGACACGTCGGCGTACGGCCGCTCGCCGAACAGCCGGACCGCACAGGCCAGGATCTGGCCGCGCCGGGCGTCCGGCTCCAGCCGGCGACGGCGAGGAGCGGTCTCGACACTCATCTGCCCGACCCTAGCGGCAACCTCCAGGCCGGCCCCCGCCCTCGCACTGATCACGTGGAGTAATCAATTGACGCGACTCTCCATTGCTAATCAACCAATCGTCCAGAGTGCCGCTTTAGCCTGAGTAACGCCCCATCCTGGCTGTGTGCCCGAAAGGGTCCGCCAGGGCACCACGGCCCGGGCCGACGGCCGACATGCCGGCTGGACCCCTGGAGCATCGAGCAAGGGAGCACGATTGTGGTTTCTCGACGTCGAGTCCTCTACGGCGCAGCCGGCGCGGCGGTGGGCCTGTCGACCGCCGGCACGTTCGCCGGGTCGGCGGCGGCCGCACCGTCCACCGCCACCGAAGTGACGTCGCCGCTGGCCGCCCCGCGCGGGCGACTGATGAGCAGGACCGTGGTGACCTCACCGGCCATCCCGCTGACCCACCTGTCCATCAGGCACGGCGGCCCCTCGGCGGCGGTGCGCCTGCGTACCGGCACGGTGTGGAGCGACTGGCTGGAGCTGAACGCGTGCCAGAACGGCCGCGACGGCGGCCGGGCCTCGGCCCGCTCGAACGTCGTGGTCGCCAACGGCGCCACCGCGTACGAGGTCCAGGTCGCCGACGGCTCCGACGCCACCGTGGCCGAACTGAACATGGTCGACGGGCCCCGGCGGACTGTTGCGAACCCGCAGACGAACAGCCTTCCGGTTCCGCGAGGTGGCCGAAAGCCGACGTACCTGCCCCGAGCCCGCTGGGGCGCTGACGAGTCGCTCCGCTTCGCCGACGACGGCAGCGAACTCTGGCCGGCCGAGTTCTTTCCCGTGCAGACGCTGACGGTCCACCACAGCGGCGTGTACGAGCACAACGAGGACCCGGACCCGGCCGCGACGGTCCGGGCCATCTACTACGACCAGTGCGTCCTGCAGGAGTTCGGCGACATCGGCTACCACCTGCTGATCGACGAGGCGGGACGGATCTACGAGGGCAAGTACTCCGACCCCGGCCCCCTCCCGGTGTACGGTCCGGGCCTCGGCAGCGACGGTCGACCGCTCATGGTCAACGCGGCGCACGTCGGTGGCTACAACGCCGGCAACATCGGCATCTGCCTGCTGGGCCGGTTCACGTCCCGCCAGCCCAGCGCAGCGGCGCACCGGTCGCTGGTGTTCGTCCTGGCGGGTCTCGCCGCCGCCGGCCGGCTCGCCCCCGGCGCGCGGACCAACTACGTCAACCCGGTCAGCGGGGCGAGTGGCAAGGTCGACGTCATCTCCGGTCACCGGGACTGGGCGACGATCGGGGCCGATCCGACCGAGTGCCCCGGCGACGCCTTCCACCCCTACCTCGGCACCCTCCGCCAGGAGGTCGCGGTGCTGCTGAGGCAGTTCCCGACCCCACCAAAGCACTCCCGATAGGTCGACGCCCGCAACAGGTCGACCCCTGGGCCCCACCGTCTCCGCTGGTCCCCTCCCGGCGGAGACGGTGGGGCCCAGTGCTCATCCAGGGTGATCATCGGAGCCCACGACGGCGGCGGACCACATGGCGGCCGAGGTGCCGCAGGTTGGACGTCTCGGAGTAGAGCGCCGCGTTGATCGCACCAACGGCGACTCCCGGCGCGCGCTGCACCCGGTCGACGTCCTGCACCACCCGGCCGATCAACGTCAGCCGACACCGCAGGTCGAACAACTCCCGCCGCGCGGAGTGCAACGCCGTCTCCAGTCCCCCGACCCGCTCCCGCAACCACGCCAACTCCGTCGCCTGATCCATCACGCCCACCTCTCGCTGGACCGCACGAACACGGCCCGATGCCTTCTCGGATCACGTTCACCCTCACCCATTCGAGAGGGCTGCGCAAGTAGGTAGACGCAATTCGGCATGCCTGATCGCCCTACCGTCAAGTAATGGGTGAAGTTCCGGGTCCGCTGGTCGGTCCGCACGAGCTGCAAGAGCTGCTCGGCGTGAGCCGGACCCGCATGCGCCAGCTCATCCGCTACCCGACCTTCCCCGCGCCGTTCCAGAGGCTGCACGGCACCACGGTCTGGCTGCGCGCTGACGTGGAGGCGTGGATCGCCGAGCACCGCCCGCCACGCCCCACCGACGGCGACGAGGCCGAGTAGCACCCCATCCAACGTGATCCACACGAGATCGCCGAGCTGGGCGTATCCGATCGCCTGGATACCGCCACATCGCCGACCCGGAGTGGATCACGCCGTGCAGGCGTCCACGAAGGTCGCCATGGAGGGTGGCTTGCGGGCACGATCCTCACCCAACCGGGCTGCGTGATTGACTCGGTTTCCGGGAAGGCGGGGTGTCCGGCTCGGGCGGATGGCCCGACTTCATGGAAGCGGAGTCGATCAAGGCGTTGCAGGCTTATTGACATGCCGCCAACAGGGCGCGAGGGTGATGGACATGTCCACGCCCGCTGGCTCCCCCTCGCCCTGGCACGAATCGGAGCACGACGACCTGGCCGAGCTGGCCCGCACCTTCTTCACCAGGGAGGTGCTGCCGCACAGCGACCGCCTGCTGGCGCAGGGGCATCCGGACCGCGAGCACTACCGGCGCGCCGGTGAGCTGGGGCTGCTCGGCCTGTCCGTCCCGCAGGAGTACGGCGGCGGGGGCGGCGGCTTCACCCACGAGGCCGTCGTGCTGCACGAGCAGGCGTACGCCGGGGAGGGCAGCCTCGGGTTGGCCGTGCACAGTGGAATCGTCACCGGCTACCTCCTGACGTACGGCAGCGAGGAGCAGAAGCGGCGGTGGCTGCCCGGCCTGTGCAGCGGTGAGCTGGTGGGCGCGATCGCGATGACCGAGCCCGACGGCGGCTCGGATCTTCAGGCGATGCGGACCAGGGCGGTCCGCGACGGGGACGACTACCTGGTCAGCGGCGCGAAGACGTTCATCACCAACGGCGGCCTGGCCGACCTGGTGATAGTGGCGGTCAAGACCGACCCCGAGCAGCGGGCCTCGGGCATCTCCCTGCTGGTCTGCGAGGTGGGCGGTGACCCCGCGGGGTTCCGTCGCGGCCGGCTGCTGTCCAAGATCGGGCTGCACGCCAACGACACCGCCGAGTTGTTCTTCGACGAGTTCCGGGTGCCGGCGGCCAACCTGCTCGGTGGCGCGGAAGGGCTGGGCTTCGTCCAGATGATGCAGCAGCTTCCGCAGGAGCGCCTTGTCATCGGCGTCGGTGCGGTGGCGGCCATGGAGCGGGCGGTCGAGCTGACCGTCGCGTACGCCAAGGAGCGCACCGCCTTCGGCAAGCCGCTGATGGGGCACCAGAACACCCGGATGGTGCTCGCGGAGTGCGCCACCCGCACCCGGGTCAGTCGGGTCTTCCTGGACGACTGCATCGTCCGGCACACCCGCGCCGACCTGGACCTGGCTACGGCGGCAATGGCGAAGTCGTGGCTCACCGACGGGCAGTGCGAGGTCGTCGACAGGTGCCTCCAGATCTTCGGCGGCTACGGCTACACGACGGAGTACCCGATCGCCCGGATGTACGCCGACGCCCGCGTGCAGAAGATCTACGGCGGCACCAACGAGATCATGAAGGAGTTGATCGCCCGTGCCCTCTGAGGCGTTTCCGCCCGGCGCGGACGGGTCGTCGCGGGGTGGGCCGTTGGCCGGCGTGCGGGTGATCGAGCTGGCCAGTCTCGCTCCGGCGCCGTTCGGCTGCATGGTGCTCGCCGACCTCGGTGCGGACGTGGTGCGGGTGGACCGGCCCGGCGGCCCGGGTGCCGGCCGGTTGGCCGCACCGAGCGGCGGCCCGTTGCAGCGCGGTCGGCGGCTCACGGCGCTGGACCTTAAGTCCCCGGCAGGTGTGGCGGACCTGCTGCGCCTCGTCGAGCGGGCGGACGTGCTCGTCGAGGCGTACCGGCCGGGGGTTGCCGAACGGCTCGGCTTCGGCCCGGACGTCTGCCGGAACCGCAACCCACGACTGGTGTACGCCCGCATGACCGGCTGGGGTCAGGACGGCCCGCTGGCCGCTCGGGCCGGGCACGACATCGACTACATCGCGCTCGCCGGGGCGCTGGAACCGATCGGCCGGGCGGGTGAGCGCCCGCACGCCCCGTTGAACCTGATCGGTGACTTCGCCGGCGGCGGCATGCTGCTGGCCGTGGGCGTGCTGGCCGCGCTGCTCGAACGGCAACGTTCGGGCCTCGGCCAGGTCGTCGACGCGGCCATGGTGGACGGTTCGGCGCTGCTCACCTCGTTCCTGCACGGGCTGCTCGGCACCGGCCTGTGGTCGGCTCCGCGCGGCCGGAACCTGCTCGACGGCGGCGCACCCTTCTACGACACGTACGCCACCGCCGACGGTGGTTTCGTGGCCGTCGGGGCGCTGGAACCAGCCTTCTACGCCGAACTGTTGACGGGTCTCGGCCTCGCCGACGCCGACCTGCCCGACCAGTACGACCCGCGCGGCTGGGACGAGCTGCGCAGGCGGTTTACCGAACGGTTCGCCGAGCGGACGCGGGACGAGTGGACGGCGGTCTTCGCCGACCTGGACGCCTGCGTCGCTCCGGTGCTCGCTCCCGGCGAGGCGCACCGGCACCCGCACAACATGGCCCGGGGGACGTTCGTCGAGGTGGACGGCGAGGTCCAGCCGGCACCGGCACCGCGCTTCGACCGTACGCCGACGGACCCACCGGTGCCGGCACCCGACCCGGAGCGGGACGTCGCACCTGTCGAGGAGATCCTGACCGCCTGGCGGTAGATCCACCGTTGACCTGCGGGGCAGCCGGACGGTGGGGCGCGTTGGTACGGTCGTGCACCGACGGTGGATCACGGACCGAGGGGAACGAGCATGGCGAGTGGGATCGATCCGTCCGGCCTGAGCCGTTCGCTCGAAGAGGCGATGCGCCTGCTGAGCCAGGCGTCGGGCGCGGTCGCGGCACAGTCCGGCGACGCGGACGGGCAGACCGACGCGTCAGCGCCCTCCGCCGAGGAGATGGTGGGTCGGGGCACCGGCGGGGACGGGCTCGTCGAGGCCGAGGTCGCCGCCTTCGGGGCCCTGCGGAGCCTGACGATCGACCCGAGCCTGTCCCGGGCCGGCACGACCGTGATCTCCGAGTACGTCCTGGTGGCGGTGCAGGCGGCACAGGCCGACGAGCGTGCCCGCCGCGCCGAGGTGACGGCCGGGGCGCAGGTCGACGGCGCCGCCCTGACCCAGCAGCTCGAACGCGTCTCGGAGCAGGCGTTCCGCGGCTTCAACCAGATGATCGGTGACCTGGACGCGGCCACCCGCCGGATGGATCGTCGCTGAGCCATGACCGACGGGATCGAGGTGGACGTCGACGCGCTGCACGCCGCCGCGGCGTCGCTCGGGGCGACCGGGCAGCAACTCGGCGAGGCGGTCAGCGGCCTCGAAACGACGGTGAACGGCTCGGGTAACCCGTGGGGCGCCGACGAACCCGGGTCGCTCTTCGGCGCCGTGTACGTCGAGGTCCTGACGCATGCGCTCGACGTCTACCGGTCGATGGCCGACCAGTTGACGGAGACCGCGGAGAAGCTCGACTTCAGCGCCGACGCGCATGAGGCGACCGACCTCGCCAACGCCGAACTCTTCACCGGGCGAGCATGAGTGCGGACCGGTGGAAGGGCCACGTCGACGGGATCCTCTACGGGGTCCAGTTCGACAGGTCGCTCGACGACGCGGTGGTGACCCGGGTCGCCGAGGGCGTTGCCGGCGGGCTCTACCCGGGCGACCGGGCCGAGACGCGGGACGCGATCGACCAGGCGCTGCTCCACGAGGGCCCCCTCGACGACCAGGCCGGGACGCCCCACGGCGAGGACGAGATCCGCGCGTTCCTGGGCCGACTGTCGGCCGCGCTGGCTTCCGGGCCGTCCCCGTCCTGATCATGAACGTCCGACGCTAAGATCGACACGAGATCGTCGATATCGGGCTATCCGACTGGCCGGTATACCGCGACATCACCGATCTCGTGTGGATCTTGCGGCCGGCGGCACGGCCTCTGACAAAGGAGATGCCCGTGCCGGACGCGGACGAACTCATCGCCGACGCGCTGGCGGCGGTGCGCGGCACCGACGTACGCCAGGCGGAACGCCACCTGGACCGGCTGATGGTCGGCACCGGCGCGGCGGACGGCGGCACGGCGGTGGACGCCGCCCTGGCGCGTCGGCTGGTCCGCGGCCTCGGGCAGCTCTGGCGGCGCGGCTGGCAGCCGGTCGACGTACACCGGATCGCCCTGCGCCGGCTCGACGCCCGGGCGGCCCGGCTGGTCCGCGACGCGCTGGCCGCGCAACGACGCGAGCAGGCCGAGCCGGTCCCCGACTGGTGGGACGACCAGCTTCGCGCACTGGCCGCCGCGGGTCGGGACGACCGCCAGAACCTGCTGGCCACCTGGACGGCCGAGGAGGGGCTGGACCGGGTCGACGCGCTGCGCGCGGCTGTCGACGTCCTCGCGCTGGTGGAGAGCCTGCCGCCGGTTGCGGTACTGCGCCCGCCGCCGGGCTCGACCGGGACGGCGCTCCCCCGCGCCGCCGGCACGGCCCGCAGCGGGTCGCCGATGCTGGACCGGGTACGCGCGCTGCTGGCGAAGGCCGAGTCGACCACCTTTCCGGCCGAGGCGGAGGCGCTGACCGGCAAGGCGCAGGAGCTGATCGCCCGGCACAGCATCGACGAGGCGCTGCTGGCCGCCAGCACCGAGCGGGGCGACCTGCCGAGCGGGGTACGCCTGGGCGTCGAGAGCCCGTACGCGGGGGCGAAGGCGTTGCTGGTGCAGGAGGTGGCGGCGGCGAACCGGTGCGAGGCGGTCTGGTCCGACGACCTCGGCTTCACGACCGTGTTGGGCTGGCCGGCCGATCTGGTGGCGGTGGAGCTGCTCTACACCTCGCTACTGGTGCAGGCGACGGCCGCGATGCTGCGCGGGCGTGCCGAGCGTCGGCCGGGGTCGGGCCGCCGGACGAAGGTGTGGGACGAGTCCTTCCTGAACGCGTTCGCCCTGCGGATCGGTGAGCGGCTGCGCGCGGCCACGGACGCGGCGACCGAGGAGGCGGGTCAGACGGCAACCGGGTCGGATCGGCTGTTGCCGGTGCTCGCCGCGCGGGGCGAGGCGGTGCGGGAGCGGCTGGAGACGCTGTTCCCCGGCGTCACGCGGCACCGGCTCAGCGTGCGCGACGCCGAGGGTTGGTCGTCGGGGACCTCGGCCGCCGACCGGGCGTCCCTGGACGTCGGCGCTGGCCGAAAGCCCCGACAGGTGCCGGGCCGGCCCTGATCCGACCGGCGTGGGAACGTCACGGCCGGAAGTTTCTGCGATCTTCTTCGGTACGCGGTAGGGAACGGGCTGACGGCTCCGACCCTCCGGTGAGACGCACCCCAGCCGGGGCGCGACCAGTAGTCGAGGAGCATCGCCGTGAAGTACATGTTGCTGATCTGGAACCGGCCCGGCTTCACCGAGGGGCTGACCGAAGAGGACCGCACCGCCCTGTTCGGCGAGGTCGACGAGATCATGAAGGAGTTGACCGAGACCGGTGAGCTGATCGGCGGCCAGGCGCTGGCCAACCCATCGCAGACGCAGACGGTCCGGCTCGCCAACGGTCAACCCGAGGTCGTCGACGGGCCGTTCATGGAGAGCAAGGAGCAGTTCGCCGGCTACCTGGCCGTGGACTGCGACAGCCCGCAGCGGGCCGCCGAGATCGCCGCCCGCTGGCCGGACGTGCGCTTCGGTGGCGCGATGGAGGTCCGACCGATCATGGACGAGGCCGGGACGGAGATGTGACCGACGACCGGACGGTCGAGGATCTGCTGCGCACACTCGCGCCGCAGGTCCTCGGCCTGCTGGTCCGCCGGCACGGCCAGTTCGACAGGTGCGAGGACGCGGTCCAGGAGGCGCTGCTCGCCGCCGCGACGCAGTGGCCCGGTCAGGACGTACCGGACAACCCACGCGCCTGGCTGCTCACCGTGGCGACCCGCCGGCTCACCGACGAGTGGCGCAGCGAGAGCGCCCGCCGCCAGCGCGAGGTCGCGGTGGCGCTGCGCGAGCCGGCGTACGCCCAGGTGGCACCTCCGGCGGACGCCGAGCCGGCGGTGCCGGACGCGGACGACACCCTGACCCTGCTGTTCCTCTGCTGTCATCCGGCGCTGGCCCCCTCGGCGCAGGTGGCGCTCACGCTGCGCGCGGTGGGTGGTCTCAGCACCGCGCAGATCGCCCGGGCGCACCTGGTGCCGGAGGCGACGATGAGCCAGCGCATCCGGCGGGCCAAGCAGCGGATCGAGGCGGCCGGCGCTCGGTTCGCGCTGCCCGGACCGACCGAGCGGGACGAGCGGCTGCGGACGGTGCTGCGGGTGCTCTACCTGATCTTCAACGAGGGGTACACCGCGTCGAGCGGACCGGATCTGCGTCGGGCCGAACTGACCACCGAGGCGATCCGGCTCGGCCGCGTCCTGCACGGGCTGCTGCCCGACGACGGTGAGGTGACCGGACTGCTGGCGCTGATGCTGCTCACCGATGCGCACCGGGCGGCGCGGGTGGGCCCGGACGGGGAGCTGGTGCCGCTGACGGAACAGGACCGCTCCCGGTGGGACGCGGCCGCCATCGCGGAGGGGATCACGCTTATCACCGAGGCGTTGACCTGGTCGCCGCCCGGGCCGTACCAGCTCCAGGCGGCCATCGCCGGCGTGCACGCGGAGGCGTCGACGGCAGCGGAGACGGACTGGCGCCAGATCGTCGCGCTCTACCGCCTGCTGGGTCGGGTCGCCCCGAACCCGCTGGTCACGCTCAACCAGGCGGTCGCGGTCGCCATGGTGGACGGACCCAGGGCGGGGCTCGCCCTGCTCGCCCCGTTGGACGCCGACGAGCGTACGGCCGGGCACCACCGGCTCACGGCCGTCCGGGCGCACCTGCTGGAGCTGGCCGGCGAGCCGGCCGCGGCGCGGGAGGCGTACCTGGCGGCGGCGCGCGGCACCACGAGCCTGCCCGAGCAGCGGTACCTGGAGCTGCGGGCCGCCCGACTGGCGGCGCGGCGGTGACCGCCGCGCCGCCCGCACATCAGACGTCGACCGCCGGGCAGGTCGTCCCCCGCGCCGGCACGACCGCATCGAGCAGGTAGGCGTCGACGGCCCGACCCACGCACGGACTGGTGGTGTAGCTGCCGTGCCCCCAGCCCTGGTAGGTGAGCAGCACCCCGTGCCGGCCCAACTGTCGGGCCACCTCGCGTGCCCAGACGTAACCGCTCGCCGGGTCGTGCACGGTGGCGGCGATCAGCAGCGGCACGTCGGTGCGTACCCGCAGTCGGTGTTGCGGGTTGGCGACCGGCGTCGGCGTGCCCAGGCAGGTGACCAGGGCGAACAGCGCCGGCGGGTAGCGCAGGTCGGGCGCGAGCCGGCCGCTGCGGCGCAGCAGCCCGGCGTACTCCCGGTAGTCGCGGACCGGCAGGCTCCAGTCCTGGCAGAAGACCGCGAAGGGGTACGGGACGACGGCGTCGTCCGCCAGCGTGGTGAGGCCCGCAGTGGCGGGCCTCTCCAGCGTGCCGATCCACTCCGCGAGCCCCGGCCACCGCCACGTGTCGTAGAGCTTCTTGTGGGCGAGGCGGCTCAGCTCGAACGGTGGCAGTGCGGCCCCGGCGCGGTCCGGGTCGGTAAGCGTCCCGCGCTCGGCACGCGCGTGCAGTCCGGCCCAGAGCGCCCGCACGTCCCGCCCGTGCAGGACGCAGTCAGCGGACCGGTCACACCAGGCGATGAACTCGTCGAACGCGTCCTCGGCGGTCACGGCCTGGGTGTCGAGGAACGCGCGGGTGTCGAGGCTGTGGTCCATCGCGGCCTCCAGGACCATGGCCCGCACCCGAGACGGGAACAGCTCGGCGTACCGCTGGCCCAGCAGGGTGCCGTACGAGCTGCCGTGGAAGGTGAGCTGTCGTTCACCGAGCGCGGCGCGGACCGCGTCCAGGTCGCGGGCAGCGCTGGTGGTGTCGACGTGGTCGTAGAGCGCGCCCGTACGCGCCCGGCAGTCGGCGCGTAGCAGCGCGTTGGTGGCCAGGGTGGCGTCGAACTGGGCCTGGTCGGCGATCACCTGGGGTTGCCGGCCGAGCAGGTCCCGTGCGCAGCGCACCGGGTGACTTCCGCCGGTGCCCCGCGGGTCGAAGCTGACGATGTCGAATCGCCGGCGTAGGTCGGCGCTGAACCGGGAGACGCCGTTCACCACCCGGTCGACCCCGCTGTCACCCGGCCCTCCGGGGCCGAAGACCAGCGCGCCCTGCCGGGCGTTCGCGTCGGTGGCGACCCGACGGGCCAATGCCAGCTCGAAGCGCTCCCCCCGTGGTCGGTTCCAGTCGACCGGCAGCGACAGGGTGCCGCACTCGGCCGGGGCCTCCGGCTCCTCTTCGGGGGCGTCCTGGACGCAGGGATGCCAGTCGATGACGGGTCGGGCGACGGCCGGGCTCGCCGGGGTCAGGCCGGCGGCCGTGAGTGCCAGGGCCACCGCCCAACCAACTGCGGATTTGCGTACGCGCAGCATGAGGTGCTGTCCTCTCCTCGAAGGAGCGTTGCCGGTGAAACTCGCCCTCGGGGCGAGGTGATGCTGCTTCCACCCGGGTCGTCGAGTAGCCGCTCGACGACCCGGGGCCTTGACGGCGGGGTCAGTCGACGTCGCGCAGCACGCGTTCGAGCGTGGTCATCCGGGTCTCCATCCCGCCCAACCGGCCGTCCATGGCGGCGAGCAGTCGGGCGTTCTCCGCCTGCGCCTGCGCGGCGGTCTCGGCGAGCTTGCGGTAGTCGTCCGCGCGGTCCGCCTCGTACCGGGCTCGCCGGGTCTTGGCGATCTGCACGACGGTCACCGTGAACACGCTGATCAGCAGGGCGAACACCCCGAACGCGCCGACCACCTCGGTCCAGTCGTGCTCGCTCATGACCGCGCCTCCGGCTGCTCGCCCGCATCGGGCACGGTCAGCGTCTCGACCGCCGTCGCGATGACCGCGGGGGTGAGAGTGAGCACGAAGGGCTCCACCTCGTAGTAGTTCATGGCCTTCCCGTCCTCCGACAACTCCATGCGGGCGGTGACCAGCCCGGCCGCCGCCAGCTTCCGTAGGTGGACCTGCAACAGCGCGCGGCTGATGCCCAGCTGCCGGGCCAGCCCGCTGACGTACGCGCGCTCGCGGGCCAACGCGGCGACGACCCGCAGCCGGTGCGGGTTGGCCAGTGTGGCCAACATCCGGACCAGGTCGTCGCCGGTCGGCGGTGACGCCGCGCTCATAACCAGCCCTTGCACATGCCAAGGAAAGTTAGCAGGTGTTGCCGCACGACGGTGCGGCACGGAAGCGGAATCAGGGGGATCTCAGGGTCGCCGGGAGGGTCCGGACACACAGCACGCCGGGCCGGTGATGATCACCGGCCCGGCGTGCGGGTTACGTCGTACGTCAGCTCTTGAAGGCGTCCTTGATCTTCTCGCCGGCCTGCTTGAGCTTGGACGTGGCCTGGTCGGCGCGACCCTCGGCCTCGAGCTGCTCGTTGTCGGTGGCCCGACCGGCGCCTTCCTTCAGCTTGCCGGCCGCGTCCTCGGTGGCGTTGTTGATCTTGTCATCGAAACCCATTGCCAACCTCCATTGCAAGCGTCGCTACGAACTGAGAGGTACCCCCGTCGTCACCGGTCCAACCATCGCGTTCGTCACAGATCGGCAGCGGCCGAACGGAAGCGCCGCAGCCGCAGGCTGTTGGCCACCACGAAGACCGAGGAGAACGCCATGGTGGCACCGGCGATCATCGGGTTGAGCAGCCCGGCGGCGGCCAGCGGTAGGGCCGCCACGTTGTAGCCGAACGCCCAGAACAGGTTGCCCCGGATGATGCCGAGCGTGCGCCGGGACAGCCGGATGGCGTCCACCGCGGCGTCCAGATCGCCCCGGACGAGGGTGAGGTCGGACGCCTCGATCGCCACGTCGGTGCCGGTGCCCATGGCGAGCCCGAGGTCGGCCTGGGCCAGCGCGGGCGCGTCGTTGACACCGTCGCCGACCATCGCCACCGACCGCCCCTGCGCCTGGAGCCGCTTGACCACGTCGACCTTGCCGGTCGGCAACACCCCGGCGATCACCTCGTCCACGCCCACCTCGGCGGCGACCGCCCGGGCGACGGTGGTGTTGTCGCCGGTCAAGAGGACCGGAGTGAGCCCCAGGGCACGCAGCCGCGCCACGGCCGCCCGACTCGTCGGCCGGACCACGTCGGCGACAGCGAGCACACCCCGGGCCCGCCCGGCCCAGCCCGCGACGATCGCCGTACGACCGGCCGCCTCCGCGTCCCGCACGGCCCACTCGACCTCCGGCGGTACGTCGACACCGCGTTCGCGCAGCAGCCGGACCCGACCGAGCAGCACGACGCGCTCCTCGACCGTGCCGGTCACGCCCAGCCCTTCGAGGTTGGCGAAGCCGGTCACCGCGGGCAGCTCGCCCGCCTCGGCCGCGCCCGCGGCGACGGCCCGGGCGATCGGGTGCTCGGAGGCGGCCTCCACCGCGCCGGCGAGCCGGAGCAGTTCCTCCCGGTCCTCGCCGCTGGCCGGCGTCACGCCCACCAGCGTCATCCGGCCGGTCGTCACGGTGCCCGTCTTGTCCAGCACGACGGTGTCCACCCGGCGGGTCGACTCCAGCACCTCCGGCCCCTTGATCAGCACACCGAGCTGGGCGCCTCGACCGGTGCCGACCAGCAGCGCGGTCGGGGTGGCCAGGCCCAGGGCGCACGGGCAGGCGATGATCAACACAGCTACGGCGGCGGTGAACGCGGCGGTCGGGCCGGCACCGGTGCCGAGCCACCAGCCGAGGGTGCCCACGGCCAGGGCGATGACGATCGGCACGAACACCCCGGAGATCCGGTCGGCGAGCCGCTGCACGGCCGCCTTGCCGCTCTGCGCCTGCTCGACGAGGTCGGCCATCCGAGCCAGTTGGGTGTCCGCGCCGACCCGGGTGGCGGTGACGATCAGCCGGCCACCCGCGTTGATCGTGGCACCGACGACGGCGTCGCCGGGTGCGACCTCGACCGGCACCGACTCGCCGGTCAACATGCTCGCGTCGACGGCGGACGTGCCCTCGTCGACCACACCGTCGGTGGCGATCTTCTCGCCGGGGCGGACCACGAACCGGTCACCCACGGCGAGCCGATCCACCGGGACCAGGGTCTCCACCCCGTCCCGCAGCACCGCGACCTCCTTCGCGCCGAGTTCGAGGAGGGCGCGCAGGGCCGCGCCGGCGGTCCGCTTGGACCGGGCCTCGAAGTACCGACCGGCCAGGATGAACACGGTGACCCCGGCGGCCGCCTCCAGGTAGATGTTGCCGGCGCCGTCGCTGCGGTTGATGGCGAAGCGGAACGGGTGGGTCATGCCGGGCATGCCGGCGTCACCGAGGAAGAGCGCCCAGAGCGACCACCCGAACGCGGCGAGCGTGCCCAGCGAGACCAGCGTGTCCATGGTGGCCGCGCCGTGCCGCAGGTTGGTCCAGGCCGCACGGTGGAACGGCAGCCCACCCCACACGACCACCGGGGCGGCCAGCGTCAGCGAGAGCCACTGCCAGTAGTCGAACTGCCAGGGTGGCACCATGGCGAGCAGGACCACCGGCACGCTCAGGACCGCCGAGACCCACAGCCGGGTACGCGGCAGGCGCAGCGGGTCCTCCATCGGCGGCTCGGCGGTCGGCGGTGCCGGCAGCGCAGCCGTGTAACCGGTCTTCTGGACGGTCTCGATCAGGTCGTCCGGGGTGACGTCGGCGGCGTACCGGACGGTCGCCTTCTCGGTGGCGTAGTTGACGGTGGCGCTGACCCCGTCCATCCGGTTGAGCTTCTTCTCGACCCGCGCGGCGCACGCGGCGCAGGTCATCCCCCCGATCGCCAGTTCGATCCGGTTCGGTGCCTCGGGCAGCGGTCTGCTGGTGGTGGTCATCGTCTGGTCCCGTCAGTTGTGCCCGTGCCCGGGGGTGCCGTGGTCGGCGCTCCCGGTCGGCGCGGGTCCGCTCGGGGTGGGCGCGGTCGTGGTGGTGGAGGTGCCGACGACCACGGTGAACTCGGCGGTGTGAACGCGCCCGCCGTGCTGGAAGTCGAGGTAGAGCCGGTAGGTGCCGGACGAGGGCACCTCGGCGAGGAAGGTGACGGCGGGGCCGGGCGGTGTGCGTCCGTCGTCAGGAGTCCCATCCGGGTGCACGTGCAGGTACGCGAGATCACCCCGCCGCAGCGCCACCAGGTGCCCGTACGCCCCCAGGTAGGGCTCCAGGTCGGTGACCGGCTGCCCGGCGCGGCTCACCGTCAGGGTGAGCGCCGAGGTGCGGCCCGGCTGCGGCGCGCCGGCCAGGGTGACCGTGTAACCGTCGACGGTGGTGCTGGTCGCCGGGGCGGGCAGCGGCGCTTCGGTCGGCTCGCCGGGGACGGCCACGTCGACGCCGAGGGTCAACGGCTCGCCCCCGGTCGGGGTGAAGTCGGCGAACGCCCGCCACTGCCCGGCACCGGCCAGCGGGGTGTCGACCCGCCAGGTGCCGTCCGGGGCGAGGTCGGGGTGGACGTGGCGGAAGCCGGACAGGTCCCGGCGGGCGACGATCAGGTGCATCCGCTTGTCGTGCGCCACGTCGTACCTGGTCACCGGCCGACCGTCCGGCCCGTCGATCCGGAACGCGAACTCGCCGGACGGGGCGACGACGGGTTCGAGCGTGTAGCCCCGATCGGAGACGAGCAACCCGCCGGGAACGAGGTCGGAGGTCTCGTCACTCGTGGTGGGGCCCGGGGTGCGGACGACCTCGGGCACGCTCTGCGCGACCGGGTCGGCCGGGTCGACCACCCGACCGACCGCGTAGGCCGCGCCGAAGATCGCCGCAAGGCCGAGGGTGAAGGCGCCCAACCTGGTCACCGTGGTCATCCCGGGCCCTCCGCTCACGCCTCGACGAGGTCGTAGCCGGCCTCGTCGACCGCCGCCCGGACGGCCTCGGTGTCCACGGGCTGCTCGCTGCTGACGGTGACCTGACCGGCGGCGAGATCGACCCGCACGTCACGCACGCCCGCGATCGCGCCCACCTCGGCGCTGACCGCGCTGACGCAGTGCCCGCAGGTCATACCCCGCACCTGGTACGTCGTGTCGACCATCGAACCGCTCCTCTCATCGTACCGGTACCCGGTGGGGGTATCCCGGCAGGAAGGGACGTTACCATACCCCCCAGGGGTACGCTATTCTCGTCGCTATGACCGCACCCACCCCGATCCGCGGGTACACCGCCAGCAAGGACCAACTGCTCGCGCGGCTCCGCCGCGCCCAGGGGCAGGTCCGGGGCATCGAGAAGATGGTCGACGAGGACCGCTACTGCATCGACGTGCTCACCCAGATCTCCGCGATCCAGGCCGCGCTCGACAAGGTGGCCCTGGGCCTGCTCGACGGGCACGCCCGGCACTGCATGCACGAGGGGGCGGCCGAGGGCCGGGCCGACGAGATGGCCAGCGAGATGATGGCGGCCGTCGGCCGACTGATGAAGCGCGGCTGAGCCGTCACTCCCGCTCCGGTTCGAGGCGTACCCGGCGCAGCAACTGGGCGTTGAGCGCCACCACGATCGTGGACGCGGACATCAGCACCGCCGCCAACGCCGGGCTCAACGCCACCCCGGCCCAGGCGAGCACCCCGGCCGCCAGCGGCAGCGCCACCACGTTGTAGCTCGCGGCCCAGGCCAGGTTCTGCCGCATCTTGCGGTACGACGCCCGGGACAGCCTCAGCACGGCACCGACACCGCGCGGATCGGACGACGCAAGCACCACCTGGGCGGACTCGATCGCCACGTCGGTCCCCGCCCCGATCGCGATGCCCACGTCCGCGCGGGCCAGCGCCGGCGCGTCGTTCACCCCGTCGCCGACCATCGCCACCGTCAGTCCGCGCCGCTGGAGTTCCGCCACCCAGCTGTCCTTGTCTGCCGGCAGCACCTCGGCGAAGACCTCGTCCACGCCGGCCCGGAAACCGAGGTCGGCGGCCACCGACTCGGCCACCGACCGCGCGTCCCCGGTGATCATGGCGAGGGTGTGGACGCCGGCGGCCCGCAGCTCGGCGATGGCCTGCCGGGCCTCCGGGCGTACCTCGTCGGTCAGCGCGAACGCCCCGAGCACGGTGTCCGGAAGCCGCAGGAGGTACAGCACCACGGCACCGCGTGCCGACCAGCGTCCGGTCGCCTCCCGCAGATCGTCCGGCAGCGGCCCGCCCCGCTCCCGCAGCAGGGCCGGTCCGCCCACCGCGTATTCCGTACCGTCGATGGTGGCCCGCACCCCGCGGCCCGGCAGCGACCGGAAGTCGACAGCCCGCGCCGGGCCGCCCGGCCCGGCCGCCGCCACGATCGCCCGGGCCAGCGGATGCTCGCTGTCGGACTCCACAGCGGCGGCCGTCCGTAACGCCTCGTCCCGCCCCACCCCGGGGGCCGTCACCAGGTCGGTGACCGCATGCCCACCCCGGGTCAGCGTGCCGGTCTTGTCGAAGAGCACCGCGTCGACGGTCCGCATGCGCTCCAACGCCATCCGGTCCTTGACCAGGATCCCGCCCCGCGCCGCCAACGCCGTGGAGAGCGCGACGACGAGCGGGATGGCCAGGCCCAACGCGTGCGGGCAGGCGATCACCAGAACGGTCACGGTACGCACCACCGCCTGGTCGGGCTCGCCGAGCGCGGTCCAGACCACAAGGGTGAGCACGGCCGTACCGGTGGCCACGTAGAACAGCGCGGCGGCGAACCGGTCGGCGAGCAGTTGGGCCTGCCCTCCCGAGCGCTGCGCCTCCGCGACCATGCGCTGGATGCCCGCGAGCGCGGTCTGGTCGCCCAGCGCCTCGACCCGGACCCGGATCGCCGAGTCGGTGGCGACCGTGCCAGCAACCACCCGTTCGCCCACCGACCGGGCGACCGGGCGCGACTCGCCCGTGATCATCGATTCGTCCAACTCGGCGTCGCCGTCGACGATCCGACCGTCGGCAGGTACCCGACCTCCGGGGCGGACCAGCGCCACGTCGCCGACCCTCAGCGCGCCCACCGGCACGCGCTCGACCTGCCCGTCCGCCACCACGCGCTCGGCCTCGTCGGGCAACAACGCCGCCAGTGCCGCCAGAGCCCCTCGGGCCTGCCCGATGGCCTTCATCTCCTGCCAGTGCCCCAGCAGCATGATGGTGACCAGCGCCGCCAACTCCCACCAGAAGTCCAGGTCGAAGGCACCCAGGCTGGTGGCCAGCGACGCGGCGTACGCCACTGTGATCGCCATCGCGACCAGCAGCATCATGCCGGGCGTGCGATCCCGCACCTCCCGTACCGCGCCGACCAGGAACGGCCAGCCACCCCAGAGGAACACCACCGACCCGAGCACCGGCCCCACCAAGGAGCGACCCGGCACGTCCAGCCGAAGCCCGAGCCGGTCCACCACCAGGTGACTGCTCAGCACCACCGGCACGGTGAGCACCAGACAGACCCAGAACCGGCGACGGAACATCGCCGGGTCGTGCCCGGCGTGCCGGTCGTGCCCGGCGTGCCGGCGGTGGTCCGTCGCCGGCGCGGTGTGCCGGTGGTGCTCGGGGTCAGGCGGTGGCGCGGGCATGACTCCACCCTCCCGCCCCCGCCGGGGCGGTGTCAGCGGTTCGACCGTCCGACACTCCGCCACGACCTGCGACACCCAGGCGCGCTGGTTAGCATCTTGCGACGATGACCCCTCCGATCCCGCCGAACAGTAGAGCGCCCGTGTCGTCCCGGTCGCGCGCCGCTGCCCGCCAACCGGGCCCGCCGGTCACGTTCCGTGATCGCCGAATCGTCAGCCCGCGAATTGCGGCGCTCGGCACCGCGTTCGTCCCGCAGAGCTGAACCGGACGGCCCGCCGGCACGTACCCCGCACCGGATCGTTGGGAGTCTCGCATTAACCGTCGTCGTCGCGCTGGTGCTGTGGCCGCGAGACGGCGCTGCCCCATCCACCGCCGCCACCGGGTGGCCAGAGCCGAACAGGAGCACGGATACGGCATGGTGACACTCCTCAGCGTGACCGGATCGGGCACCCGCCCTGAGAACCGCGTCACTGGTCACTCAACGCCATGGCGAAATGACGCTTTTAGTCGGCATCGGGACGTAGCTCAGGCGGTGGACTCTCGGGTAACCTCGCTGCCGGTCACCGACGAAGGCGCGCAGCGGCGCCTGCGGTGCCACCGCCCAATCGCCAACCGGCGAGCCGGGGACCCAGGTACGTGGGGTGAATCCGCGACAGCGGTAGGGGCCACTTCCGCCCCGAACCCGTCAGCTAACCCGGTCGGCGGTCGACGGAAGGGAAGATTGTGACGGCACCCCTACGCCGCTGGTTGACGCCCGTGGTGGCCGTGTTCGCCGCGCTGACCGTGCTCGCCGGGCCCCTCCCGGCCCACGCCGCCCCGACGACCCCCACACCGTCCGGGCACGAGGAGGACGGCGACGAGCCCAAGCTGCTCAATGACGTCATCGAGCAGACCAACCGGGACTACGTGGCGGCCAAGTCCAAGCTGGACAAGTCCAAGAAGCGGCAGGTTGAGCTGGCGGCCGAGGTCGACCGGGCCAAGGCCGACCTGGCGGCGCTGGCCCCGCAGGTCGGGCAGATCGCCGCCCAGTCGTACCGGACCGGGCGTGTCGGCGCGATCGCGATGCTGCTGGAGAGCGACGCTCCGGACTCGTTCGTCCAACGGGCTGCGGCGCTCGACGAGATGAACATGGTCAACGAGAAGAAGCTCGCCGAGGTCAACGCCGTGAAGGCCCGCGCCGAGCAGGCCAAGCTGGCCCTCGACGCGGAGGTACGGGAGCAGCAGAAGCAGACCGCCCTGATGGCCAAGGACAAGCGCGACGCGGACAAGGCGCTCGCGCTGGTCGGCGGCCAGGGCTTCACCGGCGGCCTGGTCGACGCCATCTCGCCGGTCGCCCGGATCGGCCCGGGTCGCACCGCCGACGGCGAGTGGAAGGCGCAGTCGTGCAGCGAGGACGACCCGACCACCTCAGGCTGCATCACGCCGCGCACGCTGCACGCGTACAAGGAGGTCAAGCGGGCCGGGTTCAACCGGTTCGTGGGCTGCCACCGCAACGGTGGACCGTACGAGCACCCGAAGGGCCGCGCCTGTGACTGGTCGCTGCAGAAGAGCGGCTTCAGCCCGTGGCACAACAACGACACCCGCATGTACGGCAACAACGTGGCCGCGTTCCTCATCCGCAACGCCGACCGGCTCGGCATCTACTACGTGATCTGGAACCGGCAGATCTGGATGCCGGCGACCGGCTGGAAGTCGTACAGCGGGCCGTCGAACCACACCGACCACGTACACATGTCGCTGCTCTGACCCGGTGATCAGTAGTCCGAGGGCCGTCCCCCGTCCAGCGGGGCGGCCCTCGGGCGTGTTCGGTGCGGACCGGCCGCGTCAGGCGTCGGTCGTCGCGGCCTCGGCCGGTACGGGGGTCACGGGCCGCACCACTCCGGCCGCGAGCCGGTACGACATCCCCACCACCGCGCACCGCCCCCGCGCCACCTCGTCGGCCAGCACGGGGGACTGCTCGAGCAGCGTCTCGACGGTCTGTGCGATGTGGATGTCGACGATGCCGTCGATGTCGTCCACGCCCTCGGCGGTGGCGCGCCGCAGGCTGGGCAGCACGGCGTCGACCACCGCGGGAAGGTGCCCCGGGGGCGCGATGCCGGTGGCGGCGGACTCGCGGGCCGCCTGCACGGCGCCGCACGAGTCGTGACCGAGCACCACCACGAGCGGGGTGCCGAGCACGGTCACGGCGTACTCCACGCTGCCCAGCACCTCCGGCCCGGTGGTGTGCCCGGCCGTACGGACGACGAAGAGATCACCCAGGCCCCGGTCGAAGATGATCTCGGCGGCCAGCCGGGAGTCGGAGCAGCCGACGATCACCGCGAACGGGTGCTGCCCGTCCGCCACGGCGGCCCGGTGTCCGGCGTCCTGGTTGGGGTGGCGCGGCGCTCCACCGACGAAGCGAAGGTTGCCGGCGGCCAGCTCGGCGTACGCTCGGGCCGGCTCGGTCGTGACCGACGATCGATCGACGGCCCGCTGTGCGCCCGGCTGCCCGCCAGGCGTACCGGAACGGCTCATCCCCGCACCTCGTTTCCACGCGTTTGACCTGCTCAACGGGCTTTGCAGCCGGGCCGGCGGTGGGCACTGGCTCGCGCTCAACGGTCACACGCACCGCAAGATGCGTCAAGATATGCGTGATTTAGATTTCATACGTTGACCGGAGAGGCGGCCCCACGATGGCGAGCACGGCGGCCGGCGGCGGCCGGAACTGGACATTTCTCACCAACCACGGGCATGTGCTGCTCGCCATCGCCCGCGACCCCACCGCGCGACTGCGCGACGTGGCGGCGGAGGTGGGCGTCACCGAGCGGGCCGCCCAGGCCATCGTCGCCGACCTGGAGGCCGGCGGTTACCTGCACCGCACCCGGGTGGGGCGTCGTAACGAATACACCCTGAACCCGGCCGGCCGGTTCCGGCACCCCGCCGAGGCCGAGGTGCAGGTCGGCGACCTTCTCGCCCTGTTCGCCGAAACCCCCGCCGGCGACACTCCCTGACCATCGCCACCGCACCCGTCGTCGGACGGCGTCGCCGGGCCGCGGCTCGACACGACGCAGCGGTAATCTCAGCGGGTGCGCGAATGCCTGCCGTCGAGCGCGACCGAGCCGACCCGCCGTACCGTCCGCGCGGTCCTCAGTGGAACGCTCGCGGCCCTACTCGGGGCCGCCCTGGCGGTGGCACCCAGCACACCGGCGGCAGCGGCAGCGCCCGTCTGCGGCCCGCCCGGCGAGGACGGCCTGGCGGAGATGCCGTGGGCGCTGCGCCGGATCGACCCGGCCTCGGCGTGGCCCCTCTCCCGAGGTGCCGGTGTGACGGTCGCGGTCATCGACTCCGGGGTCTCGGCCATTCACCCGGTCCTGAAGACCCGGGTGCTCCCCGGACGCGACTTCAACAACCTGCCCGCCAACCGGGGCCAGTGCGACCTGGTGGGCCACGGCACGATGGTCGCCGGCATCATCGCCGGCCAGGACGGCACCGGAGCGCCGTTCAGCGGTATCGCCCCGGCCGCCCGCATCCTGCCGATCCGGGTCCTGCCGGACGCCAAGGGCACCAACGACGAGGCGCTGCCCGGGCAGATCGCCGCGGCCATCGACTGGGCGGTCGACAACGGCGCCGACGTGATCAACCTGTCCCTGGTGACCCTGCCCCGTCCCGAACTCGCACAGGCCGTCGAACGCGCCCTCACCAAACGCGTCGTCCTGGTCGCCGCCGCCGGCAACCGGCAGGAGACGCAGGAGGACAAGCCGGCGTACCCGGCCGCCTACCCGGGCGTCATCGCCGTCGCCGGCGTGGACGAGCAGGGTGGACACGTCGGCACCTCGGTCAGTGGCAGTTACGTCGACGTCGCCGCGCCGGGCCTGAACATCATCGGCCCGGCACCGGGAGGATCGGGCTACCGCGCGGAGCCGACGGGCGGCACCAGCTTCGCCGCCGCGTACGTCTCCGGGGTGGCGGCGCTGGTCCGGGCCGCCTACCCGGACCTCACTCCGCAGCAGGTCGCCGACCGGTTGGAGCGTACGGCGGACAACCCGCCGCAGGGCCACAACGCCGAGGTCGGCTACGGGGTCGTCAACCCCTACCGGGCGGTGTCGAGCCTGCTGGGCACCCGCCCCAACCCGCCGGTCGGGGCGCTCGCCGCACCCGCACCCGAAGCCGATCCGCTGAGCTGGCAGCGCACCGCAGCTGTCTGGGCAGCCGTGGTCGGTGCCTTGCTCACCGTTCTACTGCTGATCACGCGGCCGATCGTGGCGCGGGGCCGCCGACGCGGCTGGCGCACCGGCCCCCGCACCGACGAGCCGGTCACCGGCTGAGCCCGGTCACGGCGCTGGTCTGCTCGACCACACCAGCGCCGTGCCGCAGCGCTCAGCGCAGGATGCCGGAGGTGCCGCCGCCGTCCGCGCCCCACACGTCCTCGTCCTCTTCCAGCCAGGTGTTGCGGGCGCTGTCCTCCTCGCCGTAGCCGGCACCGCCACCCGCTCCGGCCAACCCTCCGGCACCGCGAGCACCCGCACCCCGACCGCCGGCACCCGCCGCGCCACGACCGGCACCGCCCCGCCCGGCACCGCCGCCGCCAGCGGCAGCGCCACCGATGCCGGGTGCCATGCCACCGCCCAGCTTGCCGCCCGCGCCGAGCCGACCGCCGGCACCCCGGCCACCACCGCGACCGGCGCCCGCCGCGCCACCACCCATCATCGGGCCCATGCCCGGGGCGACCGCCCGACCGAGCGCACCGCCGCCCGCGAGAGCGCCAGCGCCTCCCCCGGCGCTGCCCAGGCCGCCACCGCCGCCGAGCCCGGGCGAGGAGCCCAGACCACCGGAGCCGAGGCCGCCCAGCCCGGGTGAACCGCCACCGCCCGCGCCCGCGAGGCCGCTGCTGAACTCGTCGTCCGCGCCGGGTACGCCGCCGGTGCCCGGGTAGTCACCCGTGCCCGGGGTGTCGTACCCGCCGGAGAGGTCGGGATGGGTGCCGGACCCGCTGGGCAGGTTGCCGGTACCCGGCATGTCACCGGTCCCGATCGAGGGCGTTGCGCCCAGGCCACCACCGCCGCCACCGCCGCCGATCTTCGGCACGCCACCGCCGCCGCCACCGCCGCCGCCACCGTTGTCCAGATTGGGAATCTGGCTAGTGGGGTCTCTTTGCATGGGACCCCCAGTCTCACCCGGAGTACCGGGCGCGATGGACTGGTAGTCACCGCTCACCTGCTCGTAGACCCGGGCCGCGTCGTCCGACTGGTCGTTGATCCAGTCGGCGATCGCGGTCACCGGGTCGAACCAGCCCAGGAAGTCCGGCGAGACCTTCGCCTCGAAGAAGCCGACCCCGAGGGTCAGCTTGGCGTTACGCGCCTCCAACACGTCGTTGACGCAGGTCGCCGGGACCGGGAAGTCCCGCTGGGCCGCGGTCAGCTTGTCGGCGGCGCTCTTGAGCGACTGGACGATGCCGGTGCCCTTCTCGGCGTCCGCCACGATCTGCCCGGTGTCCTTGGAGATCTGCTCGACGTGGCCCTTGAACGCCTCGTACGCCGGGCCCTTCCAGGTCGTGCCCAGGTCCTTGATGTTGGTGTCGAGGCTCTGCTTGACGTTGTTGAGATTCTTGATCAGCTGTTCCCAACCGAGGGCGGCGCTCTCCACGTCGCCCGGCCGGCCGTCGATGACGACCTTTTGGCACATCTCTTCCCAGCTCAGGCCCATCTGCCGTCCTCCCCCGTCCTAGCGTCCGTCGCCGTTGCCGGCCACGTCGCCGAAGACACGCTGCATGTCGGCGGCGGACATCCTGTTCTGCTCCTCCGCCGTCTCGTAGTTCTGCTTGACCTGGCGCAGCGCCTCGGCCGCGTCGTACAGGCTCTGCGAGAGCTTCCGGACACCGGATTCGGTGCCCTGGTAGAGCCCCTGGTGCTTGGCGGCCAGCCGGGCCGCCCAGTCGAACCCCCCGAGCGGGCTCGGCTGGCCGCCGGCCCCGCCCGCCACGCCGCTGGCCGCGCCACCCATCAGGTCCTGGATGTCGACCATGTCGTAGGAGAGCTTGTTCAGGTACGCGGCGTGGGTCTCCAGCCAGGTGATGGCCGAGTCCAGGCTGGTCGCGTCCCACTCGGTCTTGACGCCGGCCTCACCGGGCGCGGCGACCAGACCTTCCGGCGTCGCGGCGTGGTTGACGTTGTCGAGCTCCAGGCCGGTCACGGCCAGGCCCGACGTCGGTATCCCGCCCACCGGAACCGGAATGTAGAGGTCGTCGTTCACATACCGTTCCGGCTGGGTGGTCCTGTCGTCCGTCATCGGTCCCCTCCCCGAAACCCTGACTGGTGGTGTGCGCTCACTGCTGCTGATGCGGGCCCGGCGACGGTGGGCCCGAGCCCGGCCAGCCGGACGTGCCCGGCGCCGGAGCGGTCTGCGCCGGCGGATGGCCCTGCGCGGGACGGCCGGGCGGCGGGTACCCGTGCCCAGGCTGGCCCGGTGGTGGGCCGTATCCGGGGACCGGTTGCTGCGGCGGGCCGTACCCGGCCGGTGGCGGTTGGGTGGCGGGCCAGCCGGGTGGCGGCATGCCGGGTGCGCCCGGGTACGGGCCGACGGCGGCCGTCGGCACGCGCCGCCTGCGGCGTCGCAGCACCACGAACAGCACGATCAGCCCGACGATCGGCACACCGACACAGAGTCCCACCTGGACG
The DNA here is from genome assembly GCF_040608555.1 of Micromonospora sp. NPDC005172. NCBI lineage: Bacteria > Bacillati > Actinomycetota > Actinomycetes > Micromonosporales > Micromonosporaceae > Micromonospora > Micromonospora sp. NPDC005172. Next base: position 4,103 of record NZ_JBEXIL010000007.1, on the reverse strand, counting down.
ATCGCGCCGGTCGTGTTCGTCACGCCGAACTCGACCGCCGGGCCGTCGTCGTCGCCCGGACGGGCAGCGCCACCGGAGCGGGTCGGGCCGGCCGCCTCGCCCTTCAGCAGCGGGTTCGCTGTCACGGCGGGCACCGAACGGGTCAGGGCGGCGACCGGGTCGACCCGGCCGAAGCCGAACTGCGGGTCCCGACCGGTCGGCCCGGCCTCGCGGGCGGTCTCGATCAGCCGGCTGATCACGTTGGGTGCGTCGAGCTTCGGGTACTTCGCGCGGATCAGCGCCACCACCCCGGAGATGATGGCGGCCGCCGAACTGGTACCGCTGCCGAGCGAGTAGCCGTTCGGTGAGACGACCTTGGGCACCGGCCCGATGATGCTCTCCATCGGACTGGCGATGACTGCCTCCGGGCCCTGCACCGAGCCGGCGAAGAAGCCACCCCGCTTGTCGAACCCGGTGACGGCGACGACACCGGGGATGTTGGCCGGCGACATGACCTGCCGGTCACCCTGCTCGACGTTGCCCGCCGAGGCCACCACCACGGCGTCCTTGCTCAGCGCGTAGTTGATGGCGTCCACCAACTCCGGCGAAGCCGTCCGCTCGTCGCCGAGCGAGAGGTTGATGACGTCGGCGCCGTTGTCCGCGGCCCACCGGACGCCCAGGACCAGGTCCTGACCGTCGAAGTTGGTGCCCATGGAGATCGGGAGGATCTTCGCGGCCGGTGCGATACCCAACTCCTGCATCGCGCCACCGCCGCGCCCGGCGATGGTGCCGGCCATCTTGGTGCCGTGTCCCTTTTCCTTGTCGTCGTCACGCCGGCCGTCCGAGGCAGCCGTGACGTTGGTGCCGTGCCCCGCGAGCACCTGCCCGCGCAGGTCGGGATGACTGGCCTCGACCCCGGTGTCGACGACGGCGACCACGACACCCGCGCCCTTGGTGATCTGGTGTGCGGCGGGGATCTTGAGGTAGTCCAGGTACCACTGCAGGCCACGGACCGTGTCAGCCGCCCGGGCCGGCGCCGGCGCGACAGTCACCGCAGGGGCCAGCGCGGCGCAGATCGCCAGCACGGCCGCGCCCACGGCACGTGTCGATCGGAAAGGCTTCCCCGTACGCATCGCTCTCCCGTATCTCACCGACGCCAACACGATGCGGCTCCGGCCCGGTCGAGCCGGACCGGAGCCGCATCGGTGATTGTGTCAGCCCCAGACCTTGGAGTTGCTCATCTCGGTCGAGACGTAGTTCTCGCGGGCGATGCCGACGGCACCACCGATCTCGTTCAGGACCCGGTTGATGTCCCGGACCGACGAGTCCCACTTCGCCTGGTGCTGCTCGTAGGCGGTGCGGTCCTCGCCCTCCCACTCGAGCTTGGACAGCATCGACCGCAGCGTGTCCAGCTTCTCGTCGATGGTCTTCGAGATGGCCTGCATCTGCTGGTTGCTGCTCTCGAGGACCGCGTAGTCAACCTTGATCGTCACGACTTTCCCCTCTGCTGGCTGTGGATCACGGGTTGAGAGCAGAGTGGAACTTGTCCAGCATCTGCTGCTGCTCCTCGTCGTTGACCTGGTGCGTCGTACCCGACTTGTCGAGCAGGTCCGCGATGTCGTCCATCGCGGTCAGCAGGCTCACGGTGTCCTCGTTCCAGCGAGTCATGAGCGACTGGAACCCCGTGGACGCCTGACCCTTCCACGCCATGGCCAGGTCGTCGACTACGTTCCACAGCTTCTTCAGCTCGCCGTCGACCTCGCTGCGCGTGGACCGCACGTCACTCGCGGCGGTATGCAGAGTCGCAGCTTCGACCTCGAACGCCATGCTTCACACCCTTCCGTCATGTTGTGGCGGCGGCTTTGCCGCGCCCCTCCCCCGCGGCAAGGCAGCAACACCCCACCGACGGACACTCCAACAGAGACCGTAGCGGAACCTGTCCAGCCACCGCAGCCCTGAGCGGGGCTGTTCGATGGATAGCGGTGGATCGGGCTGTTGGGATGAGTCACACCGGTCCGCGCGGGCCGACCGGAGCGGCTCGATCAGGCCGGCTCGGACCAGGCGGTCTGGATGAGCTGCTGACCGTCGCGCCGCCGGACCAGCGTGCCCCGACCCGGCGGCTGCGGGCTCGGACGCAGCGTGCCGAACACCGCACCCTCCTCCCGGTTGCCGGACATCAGCAGACCGGGAGAGTCCAGCTCACGCAGCCGTTGCAGCACGGGCTCGTAGAGCGCACGGGACACCCCGCCGACCCGACGCGTCACGATCAGGTGCAGGCCGATGTCGCGGGCCTGGGGCAGCAGCTCGTGCAGGGCGCTCAGCGGATTGCTGCCACCGGACGCCACCAGGTCGTAGTCGTCGACCAGGATGTACAGGTCCGGACCCTTCCACCAGCTACGGTCCCGCAGCTGGGCGGTGGTCACGTCCGGGCCCGGCAGGCGGTTGGACAGCGCGCTGCGGATCGATGTGAGCCCCTGCGCGAATGCCTGGTTGGACGGCGCGTAGTCGAGCAGGTGATCGCCCTCGACCGCGCCCAGCAGGCCACGCCGGTAGTCGGCGATCACCAGCCGGGCCTGGGCCGGCGTGTACCGCTCGGTGATGCCCCGGGCGATCAGCCGCAGCAGGTTGGTCTTGCCGCACTCGGCGTCGCCGAAGACCGTCAGGTGCGGCTCGTTCGCCAGGTCCAGGTAGACCGGCGCGAGCGCCGACTCGTTGACACCGATCGGCAGGCCGGGAGCCGACCGGTCGATGATGCGGGCCAGCTCGGACACCGGCAGCCGGCGCGGCAGCAGCCGTACCTTCGGCGCGGGACGCCCCGGCCAGTTCGCCGCCACGTGCCCGGCCAGCGCCACCGACGCCTCGCTCAGGTCCTCGATGTCGCGTCGACCGTCGATCCGCGAGATGGCCGTGAGGAAGTGCAGCTTGTCACGGGTGAGGCCGCGGCCGGGCGACTTCTCGGGCACGTTCATCGCCGAGCGCCTGTCGATCTCGGACTCCGCGGCGTCGCCGAGGCGCAGCTCCAGCTTGGTGCCGAGCAGGTCCCGCATGTTGATCCGGATTTCCGCCCAGCGCACCGCAGTGAGCACGACGTGCACCCCGAAGCCGAGGCCCCGGTTGGCGAGCGTCGTGATGGTCTGCTCCAGCTCCTCGTAGTCCTGGCGCAGGGTGTTCCAACCGTCGACCACCAGGAACACGTCGCCGAACGGGTCGTCGGCGAACTCGCCGGCCGCCCGGCGACGGCGGTAGCTCGCCACCGAGTCGATGCCGTGCTGGGCAAAGCGCGTCTCCCGCTCGTCCAGGACCGCGACCACCTCGGCCACCGTCCGGCGTACCGCCTCGACGTCCCGCCGGCCGGCCACCCCGGCCATGTGCGGCAGCCTTTCCAGGCTGCGTAGCGCGCCGCCCCCGAAGTCCAAACAGAAGAACTGGACCTCGCGCGGCGTGTGGGTGAGCGCCAACGAGGCCAGCAGCGACCGCAGCATCGTGCTCTTGCCGCTGAGCGAACTGCCGACGATGACCACGTTGCCGCCCGCGCCGGCCAACTCGACCATCATCGGGTCGCGGCGCTGTTCGTACGGGCGGTCCACCACGCCGACCGGCACCGTCAGACGTCCACGGCCCGGCCAGGACGCCGTACACAATCCGTAGGTCGGGTCGACGGCCAGCGGGCCGAGCAGCTCGCCCAGGCCCGGCGGGTCGGCCAGCGGCGGCAGCCACACCTGGTGCGCCGGTCGGCCCTGCCCCCTGAGCTGGTCGATCAGCACGTCGAGCATGGCGACGGCCTTGCCGTCGGCCGGCTGCTCCGGCTCCGGCACGGAGTCCGCCGACACCTGCGGGACCTGCGCGGGGATGAAGTCGATGGTGTACGGCACGATGCGGCGCTGCACCAGGGCCTGCGACGCGGAGGCCTGCTGGCCGGGCGCCCGGTACGGCCCCGAGACGTACGCGGCCCGGAACCGCAGCATGGTGCTGGTGTCGGTCTTCAGGTAACCGTGCCCCGGCGCGCTCGGCAGCTCGTACGCGTCCGGTACGCCGAGCACGATCCGGCTCTCCACCGCCGAGAAGGTCCGCAACCCGATCCGGTACGACAGGTGCGTGTCCAGACCGCGCAGCTTGCCCTCCTC